>NZ_CAJMZG010000021.1:0-174330 GCF_905220255.1 Paraburkholderia sp. J69-1
AATTCCTCTGTGTTCGCGCTCTGCTCGGCAATCGACCTGTGTGCTTAAACTAGCGCTTACTGATTTCCGATGCGTACTTCACCTCGTCATGCAAACGGGAATGGTCCTTCAAACCGATCGACGTAGACTAGGTGACTGATCGACGGCTTGCCTTGCGCACAGCAATGCAATAGGAACGCTGGTGGCTCAAGATACGAAGCCGGTTGCGCGCCCGCGTCGGTTTGCAGGGCGATTTGCGTCACAGTGCTGGGGCAAGTGAGTACTGGCACATGTCCGACGCGAGTCTGCATCGACCGGTGCACGTGCCCTGCGATCACGCGTTCGACGTGTGAATGTGCGGTCAACGTCGCCGAGAACCGGTCAGCGTAGAGGAGCCCATAGATATCCAGATACGGGATGCCGGTATCGAATGGCGGATGATGCATGGCCACGATCGTCGGCCGATTGTGGCTCGAGTGCAATTCGGCATCGAGCCAGGTGAGCGCGTTGCGATCGAGTTCGCCGTGATGCAGGTCCGGCACCGACGTGTCCAACGCGATGATCCGCACTTCGCCGACATCGAGGGCGAAATGCAGTGGGCCCTGCTTCGGCAAGTATTCATGTTCGGGGAAGGCGTTCCGCAAATTCTCGCGCTGGTCATGGTTGCCCGGCATCACTGCGTACGGAATCGTCAACGATGTGAGCAAGCGCCTGAGTTCGACGTATTCTTCCGGCGCTCCCTCATCGGTCAGGTCGCCGGTTATCAGTACGAAGTCGGGCCGCGGTGCGAGCGCATTGAGTGTCGCGATGGCGTTTGCCAGCATGGCGTTCGAATCAACGACATCCTGATACAACACGCCCGCGGGTCGGATATGTAAATCGGAAAGTTGCGCAATGATCGTCATGACGAATTCAGTATGGGACGGGATAAGAAGTCAGGCTGCACGCGAACCAAAGCGCTCAAGCCATAGCGGAAAATCGGCAATACTGTCTAGCACGGTGTCGATAGCGTCGCGATGCTGCTCGAGCCATTCCGGGCGGTGCTTGCCTGTACGCACATGTAACGCGTGAGCGCCAATGGCGCGTGCGCCTGCCATGTCAGTTGCCAGGTCGTCACCAATTACGGCTGTACTGGCGCTGTCGGCTCCGAGCTGGCGCAAGGCCGCTTCGAAGAACACCGGCGACGGCTTGCCCGTAACGATCGCGCGAGTATTGGTAGCCGCTTCCAACGCTATGACGAAAGCGCCACAATCGAGCCGCTCGCCATCCACGTCGAACCAAAACAGATTTTTCTGCAGGGCCACGAGCTGCGCACCGTTGCGCAGCATACGGAACGCACGGTTGAGCTTTGGATAGTCGAAGGCATCGCCGATGTCGCCGATCACGACGAAGTCTGGGTACGTATCATCAATGTCGATGCCTTCGAATGCCGTGCGCACACCATCGGGCACGATCAGGTGACAACGCTTGCCTCGCTGTGCCTTGAGGTGGCTCACGCACGCGGTTGTGGCGGTGAGTATTTCGTGCGCGCCTGCTTCGATTCCGGCATCTCTCAACTGGCTGGCCAGTTGCTCCGGCGTTTGGGCCGTGATGTTAGTGAGCAGCCGTATGCCTAATCCGGCGTTGCGGGCGGCTTGCAAAGCCGCAGCGGCGCCGGGAATGGCGGCTCCGCGATGCAGCAGTGTACCGTCAATGTCACATAGCAGCGTATCAATCATCAATGTTGCTCCTGAAGATTCTGAATGTAGCGGCATCAATGGCCAGGTCCGAATTACGTTTTGGTCAAATGCTCCGGGCAGACGAGCGAAGCGATATCCGACAACGCCATCGCTGACTGCTTGGGCAACTCGACACGTTCACCGCCGACGTCGACCAATATTCCCTGCAACCACGGGTCGGCGGACCAGACTGCATGATCACCACCTTTGCGGCTCGCCTGAACGACCACGGCCGAGCGCGAATAACGCAGCCGCGTGCCCGCCGGTGCCTGCCAGTAGCACTGCGCGCGCCAACCAGCCACCGAGGGCATGTCGAGTGGAGTTGTGCCGAAACCGATGAAATGATTCCAGCCCCCGCGCATCGAGTCTGGCAACGCGGCACGCCATGCCTGGGCCAGCGTCTCGTGATCGAAGCCTTTTGCGCCAAGGTTGACTGGATGCAGCATGACCAGGCCGTTCTCTGCCGGATGAAACAACGCGGCCGAGCGCAGCGGATCGGGGTTGCCAAACTCGTCGTAGGCGAGCAGGCCAGCCTGCTCTAAAAATGCATTCGGAAATAGGTCATGGTGAACCGGGGCCATGCCATGGTCCGAGTGAGCAATGCAGCGAAACGGTTCGGGCGAAGCTGTGAGGCATTCATCGAGCAACGTATCAATCCATCCCAGCGCGGTGTCGAACAAGGCCTCGACCACCCGCGCTGCTGGCGACGCCGGCTGCCGGGGGTCGACGTATTTGAGCAAATGGTGCGACAGGAGATCGATGACAGGATCGTAGCCAATTACGCAATCGCTGTCCGTCGCGCGCACCGCGGCAACGATGTCTGTCTTGAAGCTGTCGTGTACGATACGCATCAGCGAAACGAGCGCGTGTTCGGCCGCACCGTCACCGCCGTCATCGAGCCTGCGACCGAGCTGGCCGTTGGCGTATAGCCGTGCTGGATCGCAGGCCGGAAATGCAGCCAGCGGCGCGGGGGGGCCGACTACATCGACGGCTCGGTAGCCCAGGCTGATCAAGGTTGGCACACCGTCGATTCGCATCGCGTGCAGAGCGATTGCACGATATGCATTTCCGTATGGGACGTTTGGTGCCAGCGGTAGTGCAAGGGTGCCGTCCATCGAAACAAAGCTGGGCGACTCGTCCGGATTTCGCAAATCATGCAGTGCGAATCCGCCTCCGACGGCTTCAACACGCATGTCGATATCGAGCGCCGGAATCGTCAGGCGCTCTCCGTCGACCATCGCTTCCGGGGCGACGGCGAAGCCGCCGTATACGTTCGTACGACCGACCAGCGCAATGCCCAGTCGCTCCTGCTGTACGAACGGCGCAGCGCACAGGCGCAAGCGGTACCCAGCGGCGGCCAAGCGGTCCCAGACCATTTGGATATTGCGCGGCCACTGAGAGAATCCGTCGGCGAAGCCGAACGGCGTATCGTTTGAGGGCGTCGGCACAAGATAGCCGGTCAGCCCGTGACGCGTAACGTCCGTGCCGCTAAAGATCGAGAACAGCGACGGCGGCGTCTGGCAGTTAGGGATGAGCGGCATCAGTCGTATCGCCCTACGGTCGCGCAGCGCGCGGGTCAAGATCGAATGGGGGCGACGATCCGCCAATTGTTCGACTAGCTGCCACGAGAGACCGTCGATTACGAGCCACACGAGCCGCGAGCGCAGGGCATTCATGCCGCTGCCAGCGCGAGCGTGCCGAGCAGACAGCCGGCGAGCGCTTCGACATGGGTCTTCAGCCCATCGAGAGAGCCGTTGTTTGGTAGCACATAGTCGGCGTGTATCCGGCTCATCTGGACGTCGAGGGCACTGTTCTCGACGATTGAGACGTCGTTGCGCCCATGTAGCCGGCTCGCCCGTACCGCGGGTGCTGTCGCGATCTTGACAATGGCGAACTGCTTCTGGCGAAGGTAGGGCCAGTCGGTCACGTCGTCACGGAGATCGTCGTTGATGATCACATCTGCCTCGCAGCGATCGAGACGTTGCGCGAAGTTCTTGACGATGCTGTGGCTGTCGATGCGGCGAAGTTGCGTCGCTATGTGCTCGAGCAAATGCTGATCTTGGGTGCCCTCCCGCATGTCGTGGCAGGCTGCATCATAGAACGCGCGTTGAAGGCTGTAGAGCGGCGCAGCCAACTTGAGAATGGCGACCTGTTTGCCGGCTGCCTCGAACGCTTCCCTGAGCAGGCCGGCCGTGGTGCTTTTCCCAGATCCACTCGGCGCGACGAGTGCGATGCGCAAACGTGGTTGCTTGGACATGGCATCCTCCCCCTTAGCTCAGAACGACAGGTCTGGGCAAGCCGACTCGGGATTGCCATGCGATGGAGGAGAACGCGTTGGTCAGGGCGTCCGGGATCGAGTCGGTGAAATCCACGCTCGCCAGCGCCGCCGGGAGTCCGTGCCAGGTTGATGTGATGAAGCGGTGCGGCCATTCGAACAGCCCCGGTGTGCGCAGCGCCTGTCCGATCTCTTCCGATGACAGCGCGTGGATGCGGAACGGCCCGGGCGCGCTGACATCCGGCAGGCAGACCATGGCCAACCTGCCACAGCCCGCCGGGCTGGCTGGCAGTGCGGCGCGCATTGCTTCGGGCGCACACAGACGCTTGTCAGTGTCGGCGAACGTCGGATCGGCAGCGATCCCGGCGAGGCCTAGCTGTTCGGCGAGCTCCGGGTGCGAGCGGAGCGTTCCCACACCGACGTGCGGATAATCGGGCCAGCCACGCGCCCGGATCTTGCCGTCGACGACATCAAGCAGTAGCTTGTCACCCGAGAAATACAGGTAGTCGCCCGAGGCAACCAAGTCGAGCATGGTCGTGGTCTTGCCTGCGCCCTTCACGCCGCCGATGGCCAGAATGTCGCCCGCGCGCGTTGCCACGGCGGAGGCGTGCATGATCGCGGTCCCTTTCGACTGCTCGACCAGCAACCCGTAGTAACGCACCAACTCGATCAAATGAATGAACGCATTGGTTCCGCCGTAGAAGTCGACACGACGCTGGGTTGTATCAAACCGGTATCCGACCCGCAGCTCTGAATCCCACGCGAAGAGCAGGCCATCGTACTGTGCAGTGTTCACCCGTAGCGTAAAGCCGGGTGCGGTGGTTTCGCGAATGGTGGCGGGGCGGTCGCAGAGCGCGACCCAGTTCGAATCGAACGCGTCGGGATCGTGCAGAGCCAGGTAGAGATCTGCCTCCGGCGTGGTGCCGCTGAATCCGGCCGACGGGGTGAAGTATGGCAACAGGAATTGCACCAGACGGGTCGGCAACGCCGGATTGACACTGTGGTGCGACAGTTCGATCGTATAGCGTTGATTGGACAGCAACTCGGTTCGCATGACGGGCCTCACAAGATGGGTCGGTCAACGCCGGCGGTTGTCTGCATGAATGCAAGCATCGGCCGGGCGGGTTCGGTAACGAGATGGCAGGTGTGCAGGAAACGCTCCACAATGCTGGACAGTACGGCGAGCTCGGTCAAGATCGAACTTGAGTCAGGCTCGCCGCGCGTCTTCTGGAAGCACACGTTGCCTCGGGTTGTGTGCACAGCGGGGTCGTCGTGCGAAACGCAGGTTTCGAACGCGACGGTGAAGATATGTCCGGTGCGCATTGATTCGCATTCGGTGGAAAAGGCAACACGGCGATAGCTGCCGATTGCCTTGAGTGGACGGTCGACGAGGCTTGCGGCCGACTCGGCGAAGGGCGCCTCGACGCGCGCCTCGATTCGGTCGGTGAGGTGGGGGGTATGTGCCGCAACTCGGCAGACCTGTGCGAGCGACAGTTCGAAGTCTTCCTTGCGCTTGCGGCTCCAATGTTCGATCCAGAGCTCGCCAGTCGGGATTTCTTGGCATGCCGTGACGTCGTGATCGATCAGGCGAAACGCGTCGCCGCTTTGTGCCACGAACGGCTCGGCGTCGCTTGAGTCGAGCAGGGCGTACCAAGCTTCGCCGAGTGCACGCGGCGCGCCTAGGTCCGAGATATCGAAGCGTGTTTCGAACGTCGCTTCGCTGGTTGCGTAGCGGCATTCCCAGTTGTTGACTGCGAGCCTGTTGCGACGAAATGCATCCAGTAGCGCGGCTGGCAAGCCATCAACGTGGTCGGCCTGTACGATCGTATGAGGTGGGCGCACAAAGGTTGCACGATGTGTGTCGAGCCGTGTCATCAGGTGCGTAATTTCGACATGCGAGTCTGTGAGCACCGCGATCGCGAGTGGAATGCAGCGGCCGTACAGGTTGTCGCATTGCTCGAAGTCATCGGCCGACCTAACGGCGCGCCCGTCGCGCCACTGCATAATCATGCGTCTTTCGCCGCGCAAGTCCGCGATAGCGGTTGCAACGCCTACGGCGAGATTGCCTGGCTCGATCGCCCGCAACGCAAAATCGACGTCGTCGAACGGAATGTCGTGCCTGAATTTCCAGCTCCCCATCAGGATGACCGGCGGGGCGATCGTGGATGACATGTGGGTGCTCCGTGGTCGGTCATGCGGCGCGCGTGCTGAGTTCGCGCGCGAAATCGAGTTTCGAATACAGATCGTGGCGAAAGCCGGGCGTGTGCTCATTCAGAAATTGTTCGACGGCACCTGCGATTTCCTCGAAATCGCGTTCGATGTTTCGCAGCGGTTTGAACGTGCGACTCCGGCAATATTCCACTTCGACCTGAGCGAATCTTGCGCCGCCGTCGAGACTCACGCACAGATCGAAATAGACGCCGAAGCCGTTGCCGGTTTCCAGCGACTCCAGATTCACGTCGATGCGGGTGCGACGAAACGGTTGCAGCCGCCGCACGCTGGCGGAGGTCATGGCGCGTGCCCGATCGCCGATCGTCGCGAACGCGATTGGCTGATTGGTAATGAAATCCTCGCGGCGCAGTTCGGCGTTTTCCACGAACCATTTGCGCTTAACCGCCATGAGGCCGTCTGCTTGAGGAATGAACGAGATATATCCGGCTTCGACGGGATCTCCACTCACTTCGAAGATGTGCGACTCGTAATCCATCGTCTGGAAGTCCCGATCGATCTCAAGCACCAGGTTGTCGAAGTGGCCGTTAGCCACCGCGAAATGGAAGGCCGTGCCGATGCGCCACATATCGGGAGCCTGCTGCGAGGTGAATTTCCGTTCAAGCTCCATCTCCGGGTGCCAGCGTGTGTACCAGCAGTCGTCGCTGAGCAGTGCCCGGATACCAACGTCGGACTCGCACGCCTCGCGCGCTAATGCGCATGCCTCTTGCCAGTTCGATGCGTCGAAAGGAGGATGAACGAGCCTATGCAAGAACAATGCGCCGCTCGCCCCCTCGTGAACGTAACGATAGACGTCGAAGCCGCTCCCGTTCCTGATCAGCGCGAATTCCGCGCAGGGCAGGGTCCCGGCAAGCGCGGGGTCCAAGTCGGCGAGCAACTGGCGCGTGGCTCGGGTACTGCTGCGCAACTCGGCATTGAAAATCTGGAAATCGAATGGCATGGGGTGGCGCATGACCTCGCGTCGTTGCGCGGTCGTCAGGCCGGTCAGTTGCAGTGTGCCGCCTGGAATGAACAGTCCGTTCGCGCCGTGGCGTATTGACGGCGCTTCTAATTCCGCGATCGCGAGGAGTGCTGGCGGTCCGGACTGAAGGCGAGCCTGTGCATCGAAGAGCAGCAGGCAGAGCTCGGGTGATGAGGGCATACCGACGTACTCCGTTCAGGCCGGCCGTGTGGCCGCGAATGTAACTCGCGCGCCTGACAGGCCTAGGTGAAACAGCTGAGACGATTCGACCGCCGGTATCCCGTGCTCCCGCAACAGGATCGACAGATGGCACAGCATCGAGGCCTGTTCGAAGACGAAGCCCCTCGCATGTGGGATCAGGGCGGCGAGCGCTGCATAGGGACGCGGCGATACGACGATGGCCTGCCCCCCGTGTTCTCGCAGGCGGGCTTCAAGCTGCGATAACGCCGGGCCAAGGGATTCGGCGCTGGGAATGGCGTTGATCGAGACGGTAGCCGACACACTGATGTCCTCCATGTGGCTGTCCGTGCCGATGACGACGGCAGGTCCATCGGCAAAACCGGGCGAGATTATTCGACACGCATCGGCCTCGTCGAGCGTGGCGAGCGTGGCGAGCGGGGAGAAATCGATCAAGTACAGGCGATCGCAGAGGCGGACCCATTCGAGCTGAATCGGGCCAAGCGTGTTGACTGCCTCGCGGGTTATGTGAAACAGACGTTGAGCGTCGGGGACGTGCGGCGAGGGGGCGCCGGTCAGGGTGGTACAGGCAGTGCCGGCGATGCCGCGATTAATCGCGAGCAGCCCATCCGCCGACCATTCGCAGACGACCGAACCGTCCTCGCAGGCTTGCGTGATCAGCCCGGTGTCGCCGGCTACGAACTCGCGCACGACGAAGCGATCCGCACGTTCGCCCAACAACTCGTTCAGTCGGCCCTGTAAGGCTTCGCGAGGCAGAATTTGCTGACGCACGCAGTCGGAGAAATCTAGCACGACCTCGGGGGTGCGAAACTGGGCTAGCAACGCATCGCGCCGCGTCGGCTCCGCAGCGAAGCCGGCGCGGTTAGCCCGCACCAGCAGCGCGTTGCCAGCCGGCACGCCGTGCCGCGCGGCGAAATCGGCTAACGGCTTGCGCTTGGAGCGGAAATACTGTGCGAACGACGGCAGCGGGCGGTAAGCGGTCAGCGCGTCGTCGTCGGATGCGTAAAGCGGTACGGACTCGAAGCACGGCGCTTCGTCCTCGGCCGTGCTTCCGACGGTCGTGATCGGTCGAGCCTGCAACAGCCACAATTGGCGACCGTCGGCCGCCCACTCGATGTCGGCCGGTGCGCCGATCAATTCGGCAGCCTTGCGTGCCAGTGCGGAGATCTCGAGCAGTAGTGAATGGTACGCGTCGAGGCCCGGTGCGTAGAGTTGCCCATTGGAGGCGAGCCGTGCCGGGTGCCCCTTCTCGACCCCCGATACCATTGCCTCACCCAGCGATTCCACGAGCTCGATGCAGATGTCGGGCTGACCGCTCAGCGGATCGACGCTGAATGCCACACCGGCAACACGCGCTTCGACCATGCGTTGAAGAATGACAGTCATGCCGATCCGCATGTCGGCGTGGCCGGCCCGCACGCGTTCGACGATTGCCGCACGCGAAACGCCCGAGCGCCATACGTCGAGGATCGCGGCTTTGAGCGCTGCAAGGCCCTGGATCTCCAGCCGTGTCGAGAAAATACCAGCGAAGCTGTGGCGTTCGCCGTCTTCCACGCTGGCCGACGAACGTACCGCGAGCTTCGTGTCCGCGTCGAGACCTGCGTCGGCCAAACGTTCCAGGAGAAACATGTCCGCCTGATCGCTCCATTCGAGTTCCGCGAGCGCCGCAATGCGCGCGATGTGCTGATCGAGAAATGCGGCCGCGGTGACATGGAGCGAGCTCAGCAAGTCTGCGATGGCGATCTCGCGCGCTTCGTAATCGCGCCAGATAATCGCGAAATCGGCATCGGTCAGTGCGGTCAAGTTGGGCACGGGCAGGTGCTGGCTCAACGTCTTGAGGGTATCGAATTTGCTGGTCATAGTTCAGTGGGACGATCAATGGGACGCAAGTCGGTTCAGGCTGGCAGACTGGATGCGGCATGCACGGGGTCGCTCGCATCGAGCGCAATAGCCGTCGCGTCGCTCGCTGCAGCGGCTGCTCGGTAGTCGAGGAAGATGCGTGATGCGAACGCCTCGGTTGCGCCCTGGTATTTGCCCGTGTAAAGCTTGATTTCGCCCTGGACGCGCCAGAACATCATCTGTCCGATATTCATGCCTGCATAGACGCGGATGCGGTTCAACGCAAAAAGCTGGATCGTCCAGCGCCCGACGAAGCCAATATCGCCGAGCGGCGCCGACAGGTTGATGAACATGCCTAGTCGTGCGATAGAGGAGCGGGCCGCATACGTCGGCACGAAACGCGTGCTCCCCATGGTCTCGATGGTGGCGGCCAGATATAGCTTGCGTGGCTCGAGTTCGTAGCCTTCGGGGCCGATTACGATCTCGCGAGTGGGCGCCTCCTTGCGCACGTCGATCACGCCGTCCTCGTACACCTTCATGCGCTCGTGCAAACGGAAGTTGTAGCTGTTGGGATTCACGTTGTCCGGCAGGAACGGATGGATGACGATGTCTCCCGCATGCACGCGCTGTTCGATCTCGGTACCGGTCAATATCATGTTCGATCCTGAATGATTTTCGATGCAACGACGTTATCGGAACCCCGATAGCGCCCCGTGTAAGGCGTCGAAACGCCGAGGTTGGACCAGAAGCACACTTTTGCGACTTTGGTGCCGGCGTAGACGCGCACCGGCTGGGTCACGACGATTTCGAGGGTCCAACAGATCACCGCCCCGGTATGGCCTAGCGGAGCGCTGGTCTGGATGAACATGCCGCACAGTGCGGTTGACAGGTTCGCGTACAGCTCGCTCGCGAAGTCGACGCCACCAATTCGCTCAGCCGTAGAACCGAGATAAAATCGATTCGGAAGGAGTACGAAACCATCTTCGGGAATCGTGTGCTCGATGACGTGCAAGGCATCGTGTGGATCAATTTGTGAATCACGATACTCGAGCAGCGTCGGCCCCAGATGGCAGCCATACGAGTTGACTTCGAGATTGCACGCATCGAATGGCTCGATCACTAGGCTTCCCGTGTCGAGCATGCGATGAATTTCTGGGCCGGTGAGGATCATGGCGATACGTTTTCCGTGTCAGTGGAAACGACGGTTGGCATGCGGCGGCGGATACAGTTCCGCCAGCATCGATGCGTGCCCCAGTAAGTATCCGCGGGTACGCCTGGTGGCGGCGGATTCGGGCAAATGCTCGGCCAACCTTGCCGACAGCACGCCAAGCCGATAGCTTGGCACCTGAGGAAACAGATGATGTTCCCAGTGGCAATTGATGTTGCATGGAGCGAACAGCAGGCGTTCGAGCAGGCCGGGTGCGACGCTTCGGGCGTCGCTGGCGACAGGTTCTGCGGCACGGCCGGCATGTTCGGAGAGGCTGCGAATGCGCAGTATCGGTGGAAGAAACAACACCATCGGCGCGAGCCAGTAGATGAGCAATCCCGACCACGCGTGCGCAATGGTTGCTGTGATGGCCACTGCTACGACGAACGCAACGAACCAGCGACACTCGGAGCGACTAGCTTCATCTTTTCGGCCGAACAGGCCGAATACGCCGAAGCTGTCCATGCTGCGCAACGACTGGAGCGTTGACAGGCCAGTCACGTCGCGCAGCAACGCACGCCAGAGGAGCGCACGTGTCGGTGGCGCGAACGCATCGGCGTAATCGGGATCGTCGGCTGTGTTCAGATGCCGGTGGTGAGCGAGGTGATGCGCGCGATAGCGCGAGGTGCTGATGGTGAGTGGAAACGTCAGCAGCAAGTTCGCCAGCAGGTCGTTGCGACGTTTGTCGCGGCTCAGCAGGTAATGAGATGCGTCGTGCATGAGCACCAGCAGCGCGTGTTGCCGTGTCGCCACGACGATCAGCACGAGGACCGTGATGGGCCACGAATGCGCCATCTCGGCGGCAAGAATCGCCGTACCGGTGACTACCCATTGCGTCGCGATCTGCCACGCGCAGCGCAGCGGCGCGAGCGCTTTCAGGTCGACGACCAGATGCTGGTGTGTGAAAGCGAGCGCGTTGCGCCGAGCGGCGCGGTGCGGTGGGGCCTCGGCGAGCGGTGCGGATGGTTGCGACTGAATCATCGGAATCTTCCCTTGAGATGCGACGATGCGACGATGCAACGATGCTCAGATCGTGCCGGCGGCAAGCTGACGTTTGAGGCCCGCTTGAGAATCAGGTGTATGCGCCAGCCAATAGTCAACGGCCAGCGGCAGGAAGTGCTCACAGGGTGGTGCGGGGCGCGTCGTGTTTTCCGGTGCACGAACGATTTCGCTCTCGGCGTACACACCATAGATCTGCAGCAGCCGCTCGAAGTAACGGAAGTCTGCAGTCGAAATACCTTCAGGACGCCACGTCGACAATGAGCGCTTGAGAAATGCCCATTGCCTCATGCGCAGGATTGGAACGGGATCGAGCTTCGGCAGTCCGGCCGTTTGTCGAGCGACGTCGAGGCGCGATTCGATCAGTCGCACGATCTGTTCGTAGGACAGGCGAGTCTCGCCAGCCGCGGCGACGACCTGGGAGAAGGGCATCCCTGTCGCGCAACGATGAGCCAGTTGCACGAGCTCATCGGCTACCCAGTCGATCGGGACGATATCCAGTCGGCCGACGCGATTGCCGACCAGAAAAGGCGGTGCCAGCGAAGCGATGAAGCGGATCAGCGGATACAGGCCATGGAAGCGGCTGATGGCACCGTCGACGCTGCTTCCGACCACGAGGCTGCAACTGAACGTCGAGATCGGAAACTGCATGCCGAATTGAGTACGCAGAGCGTGTTCACCGGCTGCCTTGCTTTCCTCGTAGCCGTTGCGATAGACCCAGTCGTGCATGCGCGTGAATGCCGTCGAGACATAAATGAAATGGCATGCCCGGGCCACATTTCTGGCGAATTCGGCAAAACGCAGCGTACCGTCGACGTTCATCTCCCGCATCTCGTCGAAACTCTTGTGCCACGAGACGTCGGCCGCCAAATGGACGGCTACTGCGTGCTCGACTGGCGGTAACGATTGTGCGGCGTCGCGCATCGATTGCGCGTCGAGCAGGTCCGCCCTTACGAAGCGCACGGCGTGGCGCTGTGCATGGCGCCACGCGGCCTCGCACGCACGTGCGGCTGTCTCGGATCGGACCAGCACAATGGCGCGCCCGTCGGGGCGGGTCCGCAGCCAGTCGGCGACGAAGCGTTGTCCAAGCGCGCCGCTGGCGCCGGTCACGATCAGTGTTTCCATCTCAGCGCTCCGATTCGGTGACGGCTGCGTGCCGCGCGTGGAGTCGATCGCGGATGCCGGCCAGCATCTGCTGGCTGTTTGCACGAATCGCGCGCTCGCCGATCGGGTGCAACACGTCCGCCAGCGAGGGAATCCCGATGTCAAAGGTCACGTTCAGGTCCACGTGTAGACCGTCGTCGCGCTCGACCAACACCCACTCGCCGTACCAGGTCTCGAGATCACCGTCGGTCTGTTCGAACTCAATGCGCTCGTTTTCGACCAGACGGTCGACCTCCGTCCAGGTGAGTTCGCTTCCGTTGAGCAGAACACGCCAGGTGCTTTGCAATTCACCCGCCGTGTGCGTTGGTACTTGAACTTCGAGCACGTCTGCCATGAAGTCAGGATAGCGCGCGAAATCCGACAGAATCGGCCATACGTCGGCGCGTTCGAAGCGGCCGAGCAACACGCTGTTGAGAACTTGAGGCATGGATCGCTCCGTCAGGAATGGGTCGAGCGGACCGCGGCATGGACGGCATCGCAAAATCGATGCAGGCCTGCTGCGAGATCTTCTGGACTGGTGAGCGCGCTCGGATACACGCGCAAGACATGCGTGGCGCTCAGGCAAAACGCGATGAGCACGTCGCGATGCGCCGCCTCGATCAGAGTTTGAGCGACAGGGCGGCTTGAGTCGAACTCGATGCCGAGCATCAGGCCGCGCCCTCGGATGTCAACGACGTTCGGGCAATCGCCCAGGCGGGATCGAAGGATTTCGAGAGACTGGCGCCCGAGCGCATCCACCCGAGACAGGAAGTCGGATCCGGTGACGACTGACATCACGGCGTCCACTACAGCACCGGCGAGTGCGCTGCCCGCATAGGACGATGCATGGACGACCGGGTCGCGAGCGGGGGCGCCGAACCTGCTGGTATCGTAGAGCGCGGCGGCGACCGGGAATACTCCGCCGCCTAGTGTCTTGCCGAACACCACGATGTCGGCCGGCGAGCCGCAGCGCAGGGCACCGGCGCGACCCAGTCCCGATTGGATCTCATCGTGAATAACAAACGCACCGTACTGGCGGCAAAGCGTGGCAAGCGCGTCCAGAAATGCACCGTCGACCGGTCGGATGCCACCTTCCCCCTGGACCGGCTCGCAGATGGCAGCTGCAATGTCGCCCGCAGCAAGCGCGGCTCTAACGGCGTCAAGGTCGCCGATGTCGACGAACACCGCATCCTCGCGATGGAGCAGCGCATCATGCCCGCGATACCCGTAGCTGATCGCAAGCGCACCTGCCGTGCGGCCATGGTAGGCATACTTGAAGGCTAGGATTCTGCGCCTGCCGGTTTCCATCCGTACCAGTTTCAGCGCTGCCTCGATCGCCTCGGATCCGCTATTGGCGAACAACACGCCATTGCCGGGGCGCCCGACGCCGACTACTAGCGCTTCGCCGGCGCGAATCGCCTGTTCGTTTGCAAGAATTCGACTGGACAAACCGAGGCGACCGAGCTGCGAGCCGAGCGCGTCGATCACGGCCGGATGGCGGTGGCCCAGCAGGTGCAGACCGAACGAACCAAAATCGAGCCAGCGGCGCCCGGTGTCGTCTGTGATCCATGCACCTTCGGCCGAATACTCGGCGGCGGTGAGGCCGGCCATGCGAAGCATCAAGCCCTGTTCGCGTCCGAACAAGGCGCCATAGCGTTCGATGAACGATGTCTTGCGCATGGTGGCGGCCGGCGCGGACGAATTTGTGCGAGCGCTCATAGCGATTTCATCAATGGGGCGAGGAACGACGCATCCGTGCCTGTCAGGCGGCACAACTTGTCCCAGGTGCGCAGGGTGCGCAGTACCGGCCCCTGCGTACCTGGCAGCAGTGGATTGAACAATTCACCGGGAAACGCAGCGAGTGCCTCGCCGAGCCGACTGATCAACGGTGCCGCGTCGCCAGCTTCGATCGATGCGTTGGCGTCTCCAATGCCGAGCATGCGTAAGGCGGCGGCCCCTGGCAGCGAGGCAGCATCGGACAATCCGTATTCCGCGCACAGGGCAAAGGCGTGCAGTTCGTCCGGGGAGGCGGCGTCCGAAAGTCGATGGTCGATATCCTTCAGTAATTCCGCGATCTTGATGCGAAGCACGTCCACCACGTCGGCGGTGCCCGATGCACCTTCAAGGTCTTCGAGATAGGCCTGCAGTTCGGTCATTAGCAACCAGGCAACAGACGCTAGCGTTTCGGCGAGGCTTGCTGCGGCGCGAACCTGTCCAGCGGCCAGTCGGGGGAACCAGTGGATTGGCGGCGACGTCTCGAGATTTGAAGTCATGTCGGTCTCCTCAGGAAAGGGAATCCGTCAATGAAAAGCCGACCGCGCCGACGCGCGCGCCCAGCAGTAGCTGTCTTGCAAGATCGGAGGAAACGGCAGCGAGGTCGCGAGGCGCGGTTGTCAACGAGGTCGGCATGTCGAAGCTCGGGAGCAAGGCGGCCCGACCGTCCTCCCGCAGCACGACACGGCTGCCGGGCAGGAACGGGGCGCTTTCGGTATGGCGGGTCGTTGGTGTCTGCACTGCGTATGCAGCGCCGAAGCCGGTACTGGCGTCGGCCTGCTCGACCAGTTCAATCAGCTCCGACGCATCGGCGCTTGTGAGGCCGCGCACGCAGGCAGCGCCGACCTTGGGCCACAGTGCATCGACGCTATTGGCGCAGTCGAGCGCGCCACTGTCGAGCAGTGCGCGACCGGCGCGTCGCCAGCGCAGCAAGGTCCACTTCTTGTTTGACACTGTCCAGCCGCACTGGGATAGCAGCGCATTCATGAGATACAGCAGTGCATTGACGGAGTATGCCGCCGCGCCGCGCATTTCTCCGGCGCGCAGCGCAAGCAGCGCAAAGCCCGCCGACTGTCGAAACGCGTCGTAGGCTGCGACAGCCCACATGCTGCCGAGCGCTGCATTCCAGTCGAGGTAGGGGACTGCACGATTCGTCGCCACGCCGCTGACGATGCGCTCCAGATATTTGCGCGACACTGCCTGAGAATCGTCCCAGCGCCGGTATGCGCGAAGCGTATCGAGCGGGCTGGCGGTGCGATAGCCAGCGAGCGTGCTCATCGCGAGATCCACGTCGCTCAATGCGAATGCGACGGTCTCGAGGTGCTGTCCATCGTGATAGATCTGCGAGGCCATGGCGCCGCGATCGGCTTCCACGGCAGTGATACAGATCAGATCGATGTCACTTGCTGCATTGGCGACGCCGTGAACGGGAGAGCTGGTGACCAAGGTGTGCGCCACGTCTTTGTACTGACCTTTCGCCACGTTTTCCAATGAGGAGAATGAAAGCTTTCGAGAATTAAGAAATGCCTCGACATTTTCTGAATGAAAGGTTGAATAGTCCATAATTTAAATATCGACCAACCAATAGCTTGTTGACGGTCGCGAATTAAAATTCGCGACCGGAAAAATTAAATCGAATTGGAGGTGAATTCGCCTTATTCGATTAGATCAAGAGCAGCTGGGAAGGATGGTGCGGGATGGGCAGCAGGCGAAAATTACTCTTTTCATTTTCGATCTCTCAGGTTTCGGCCTCGATGTGCATCGCGATGCGAATCGCTTTCCGACATCTTCACGCAAGGTGCGTGCCAGAGAAGTGCGCTGGTTTCTGTTCAAAACGATTCAAGTCCGTATCGACGCGGAATATCGGCCTATTCAGAGTCGACGAAAGTACGTAAATTGTTAAAAATTCATGTAGTTAGGATGACTTGGAGATTGCTATCTGATGCCAAGTTGTAAGCTGGATGCTTTTGAAATTACTGCGTTTTTAAAAAAATTTGAAATTATGCTTAAAACATAAAAATGAAAACAGCACCAATTGAGTGCGACATTGCCCGAATTATTGGCGAGAAATTAATTCTTGCACTCGCAATGGGATTCCATCATGTGTACAAGCTTTTGCTATCCATGTTGGAATTGGTTTTTATGGATTTTCGGAATTGGCATGAGTGTTGCTGGGAATGGTCTTTCCTCATGAGACACAGTTGCGATGAATCTCGGAAAACATTTCAGTACCGAATCTCCGGACACCTTCTATATCATCGACAAAGGTTGGATCACGCGGGCCGCGCGGCAGTTCGTCGAGCAGTTCGGCGGCAAAGTCCTGTATGCCGTCAAGGCCAATCCACTGCCGGCTGTGCTTGATGCACTGAGGCGCGGCGGGATTCAGCATTTCGACGTTGCCTCTCTTGAGGAGGTTGCGCAGGTTGCGCAGCGTGTGCCTGACTCAACGCAATACCTGATGAATCCTGTCAAGTCGCGTCACGCAATCGATATGGCGTACCGGACCTACGGTGTGCGTGCATTCGTGGTGGACAGCGAGGCCGAACTGCGCAAGGTGCGTGACGTGCTGCCGTCGTCCGACTGTGACATCAAAATGTACGTACGATACGCACCCTCCGAATCCGGCGGCGTTTTCGATCTTCGCGGCAAGTATGGTGCGACGGTTAATGAAGCTGCTGCTCTAGTCGAGACTATCGAGGCCTCGACGCGCTGGGATATCGGGTTGTCGTTCCATGTTGGTTCCCAAGCCGTCGAGGCGGCTCCTTATGTGAAGGCACTGCAGGATGCGGAGCGCATCGTGAGCAGCACACATAACCGCATTCGAAGTCTCGATGTCGGTGGAGGATTTCCAGGCTCCTATCTGAACAGCCAGGGCAATACAAATATGTTGCTTGCCTCGATTCACTCGTGCATCGAGGCTTCGCCAGCGCTTCGGGAACTGGATCTGATATGCGAAGCGGGTCGCGCGCTGGTGTACGGAGGAATGTCGCTGTTCGCTCGAGTCCTGCTTAGGCGAGGCGAGGACATATTTTGCGGCGCAGGCATTTTCGGTGGGTTGTTGTCAGCGCAGCAATGGCTACAATTTCCGCTGCGTGTGTGGCGTCGTGGCGAGCCGTACGGGGGCAGCGAGCAAGCATCGTTTCGCTTATTTGGACCTACATGCGACAGCATGGACAGGCTGGCATTTCCGTATTCTCTACCCTCGGACCTCAACGAGGGCGACTGGCTGGAATTTCAATCCACTGGAGCATATTCGGTGTCGTTGCGAGCGCGGTTCAATGGATTCTATGCCGACGACATCGTCGATGTCAGCCAATGAGTGTGCGCTAGTCAAACGAACGGAGACCTGTCATGACCGCATACTTCGTCCTGGTTCTCGGCATCGTCGCCGAAGCCACGGCAACCCTTGCGCTCAAAGAAAGTGATGGCTTTAGTAAGCCACTTCCGCTTGTGCTGGTCGTGCTCGGTTACGGCGTTGCGATCGCCTGCCTTGCCAATGCGCAAAAGGGCTTGCCGATGTCGCTCATATCGTCAGCCTGGTCTGGTCTCGGCATAACGCTGGTGACGGTCGTGGCTGCATTTCGCTATCAGCAGGTGCCGAATGTGGCGTCGATTAGTGGGATCTTCATGATCATCGTCGGAATCACAATTGTGAATCTGTTCGGGACAGTTCCGGGACACTGAGTCGAGTCCGGGACGCGCCTCGGAGGCGGTGCTGGCGATTCGACTGCCCTATCGCCGATGAATGGGTTTCCGACTTCCTTGAAAACACTCAGTTGGTTTTTCATGACACGCCCCGTAATGCCACGGCACGCCCTTTCGAGCCGATAAGCGAGGCATTAGAGCGCCGATCTACGGTTCTTTTCCTGGCATCTTCTGTCGTGGTGGACTAACAACGATGAGTGCTCGGGCTTTCTCCGCTGGTGCTGGTCAAGCGGCGAAGAATGCCGCGATCACGCCGGCGCAGGCCATCTGGAGTCACGGCCTCGCTTTTCATCATTGGCGAGGGTGCGGAAGACCGACGGTGATGTCACCGGCGATCTGCGACTGGCGCGGCCGCCTTGTGGGGAAGGGTCGATGGCGCGCACAACGTGTTTGCGGAGCTTACACGCTTTTCGTGGCATGAAAGCGCGGGGTGGCGAGATGCACCAGCGCTGCGCGGATGCCCTCTTTATAACCGCGCAGTGCGCGGCTTCTGTGCAACGCTGATCTGAGTGCCTAGTCGTCCACGCAGGGAGCGTGCCGCGCAACGCAGTATTTTCGGTTGAACCAGTTCTGGCATAAGTCTTGAATACGTTTCGTCTCGCTTGTACACAAGAAGGGATACGAGATGCTTGGATGGACGATTTCAGACTGGCTCAACGCTTACCGCAAGGGCGCCACGCCTTCGACCTTGATCGGTGAGCTGCGGCAAGCGGTTGCTGCCCCAGACGTAGCGTGGATCTCGCTCGCGCCTCCCGAAGTGCTCAAGACACAGCTGTCGGCGCTGGAGCGCAGGCTCGATGCGGCTGGGGGAGGCCTTAGCCGATTTCCACTCTACGGCGTGCCCTTCGCGGCGAAAGACAATATTGATGCAGCGGGCTTTACGACTACCGCTGGTTGCCCGGCCTTTGCCTACGCGCCCGAAGCAAGCGCAACCCTAATCGCACGATTGCTCGACGCGGGCGCAATCCTGATCGGCAAGACGAATCTCGACCAGTTCGCAACTGGCCTCGTTGGCGTGCGTTCACCGTATGGAATACCGACCAATGCATTCGATCCAGCCTACATCGCCGGCGGTTCGAGTTCGGGGTCGGCATCCGTAGTCGCGCGCGGCCTTGTGCCGTTCTCACTGGGTACCGATACGGCGGGGTCGGGGCGCGTGCCGGCGGGGCTGAACAATATCGTTGGCCTCAAGCCCACGCGTGGCGCCTTCAGCAATACGGGGGTGGTGCCCGCCTGCCGCACGCTCGATTGCGTCTCCGTTTTCGCCACTACGGTCGAAGACGCAATACGTGTCTATGACGTCGCGGTGGCGCTGGATCCTGCCGACGGACTGTCCCGCGAGGCGCCATCGGAAGCACGCAGCATGACGCTGCCTGCGTCGCCGCGCTTTGCAATCCCGGCCAGCCCCGAATTCTTTGGCGATGCGCGATCGGAGGCCGCCTTCAAAGTCGCTGTCGCCCATGTTGAAGCACTCGGCGCGACCTGCGTGCCGACCGATTTTTCCCTCTTCGACGCCGTGACCGCGCTGCTCTACGATGGGGCATGGGTCGCCGAACGCTACGCGGCAATCCGCAGTTTCGCCTCGGAACATGAGGCCGACATTCACCCGGTTGTACGCGACATCATTTTCAAGGCGCGCAATTTCTCGGCGGCCGATGTATTCGACGGAGTTTATCGTCTCGCGGATCTGAAGCGCCAGGCCGACGCCCTGATGTCGCAATTCGATGCGCTTTTGGTGCCGACGGCACCGACCCACTATCGCATCACGGAACTGCTCGACGACCCCGTTCGCCTGAATAGCAACCTCGGCAAGTACACGAATTTTGTGAATCTGCTCGACTGGAGCGCGATTGCCGTGCCGGCGAATCTGCGCGACGACGGCCTGCCATTCGGCATCACGCTGATTGGGGATGCGTGGAAGGAGCTCGCACTCGCGGACTACGCAGCGAGATGGCACAAGGCTACGGGCCTGACCCGTGGCGCTTTCGGCCTGCCTCTGCTGTCCGACGCGATCGCTGACGCACCGTCCGGCGCTGTACCCACTGACGTGACGGACACTGGCCATATCCGCGTCGCCGTGGTGGGGGCGCACCTGCGCGGCATGCCACTCAATCATGAGCTCACGTCGCGCCAAGCTCGCTTCGTCG
The DNA here is from genome assembly GCF_905220255.1 of Paraburkholderia sp. J69-1. Lineage (NCBI taxonomy): Bacteria > Pseudomonadati > Pseudomonadota > Betaproteobacteria > Burkholderiales > Burkholderiaceae > Paraburkholderia > Paraburkholderia sp. J69-1. The sequence goes on from NZ_CAJMZG010000021.1 coordinate 20,174, forward strand.
AGGCCACCACAACCGCGTCGACCTACCGTCTGTACGCGCTCGCCAACACCACACCGCCCAAGCCGGGGCTCGCACGCTCAGACACTGGTTCGCCGATCAAGGTCGAGCTGTGGGATGTGCCTGCTGCGCAGTTCGGTTCGTTCGTCGCAGGCATTTCGGCACCGCTGGGTATCGGGACGCTCACGCTTGCCGACGGCAGACAGGTGAAGGGGTTCATTTGCGAACCCTACGCCCTGCAGGGGGCCTGCGAAATCACCGGGTTCGGTGGTTGGGCCCACTACCTTGAAAGTCTGCGCAGCGGCGTCACGCCGTCCCTTTCCTGATTCCGGGGTTCCCATGTTTGACACTGTCCTGATCGCCAACCGGGGCGAGATCGCGTGTCGCATCGCTCGCACGCTCAAACGCATGAATATCCGCTCGGTCGCGGTCTACTCCGACGCTGACCGTGACAGCCAGCATGTCACAGCCGCGGATGTTGCCGTGCCGCTGAGCGGCAATACGGCTGCGGAAAGCTATCTGCGCGCAGACCTCATCATCGCGGCGGCGAAAGAATCCGGTGCACAGGCCATCATTCCAGGATATGGCTTCCTTTCGGAAAACGCGGAATTTGCCGCGCGCTGCGAAGCGGAAGGCATCGCGTTCGTCGGACCCACGCCGCAACAGATGGAACAGTTTGGCCTGAAGCACGCCGCACGTGAACTGGCCGAGCAGGCGGGGGTGCCCCTCACGCCAGGCTCAGGGCTGCTGGCTGACGTCGAGAGCGCACGGGCAGCTGCGCTGGCGATCGGCTTTCCGGTCATGCTCAAGAGCACCGCTGGCGGTGGCGGCATTGGCCTCACGCGCTGTAACAACGAGGCCGAACTCGTCGCCGCCTTCGAGTCCGTGCAACGGCTCGGTCAGGCGTTCTTCTCGAATGGTGGCGTCTTCGTCGAGCGCTTTGTCGACCGCGCGCGTCATGTCGAAGTTCAGATTTTCGGTGACGGAAAAGGGAATGTGGTGGCCCTGGGCGAGCGTGACTGTTCGCTTCAGCGACGCAACCAGAAGGTGGTCGAAGAAACTCCGGCTCCCAACTTGCCAGAGAGCGTGCGTACCCATTTGCTTGCCGCAGCGGAAAGCCTTGGCCGCTCGGTGGGTTATCGCTCGGCGGGTACGGTCGAGTTCATCTACGACTCCGCCAAGGAGGCGTTCTATTTTCTCGAAGTCAATACGCGTCTCCAGGTCGAACATGCCATCACGGAGAGCGTGACCGGGATCGATCTGGTCGAGTGGATGATCCAGACCGCGGCGGGCGAGCCGCCAGCGCTCGATCGTCCGGTCACGTCGCGCGGCGCGTCGATCGAGGTCCGGGTCTATGCTGAGAATCCGCTGCGTAACTTCGCACCGAGTCCGGGGACGCTGAACGAAGTGAGCTTTCCAGACGACATCCGTGTGGACAGCTGGGTGGAGACGGGCACTGAGGTTTCCGCGCACTATGACCCCATGATTGCGAAGCTGATTGTGCACGGCGAGGACCGGGCCGCGGCGATCGTCGCCATGTTGCGCGCCCTGGAGGCAACGCGTCTGTCGGGTATCACGACCAACCTCGACTATCTGCGCAAGATCGTTGCCAGCGAAGGCTTTGCGAGCGGGGATGTTTCCACGGGCTATCTCGATGGTTTTGCGTATCGACCAGCGGTCGTCGAAGTGATCGATGCGGGGACGTACACGACGATCCAGGACTATCCGGGCCGCGTCGGTTATTGGGACATCGGCGTACCGCCGTCCGGTCCGATGGACGACTGGGCGTTCCGCCTCGCGAACCGGATCGTCGGCAATGTCGAACAGGCGGCCGGCATCGAAACGACGGTCCTTGGCCCGACATTGCGCTTCCATGCTGATACGGTGATGGCGCTCACCGGCGCGCCGACGGCCGCCGAGCTCGATGGAAAGCCTGTCCCGTTCTGGACGCCAGTGCAGGTATCGGCCGGCCAGACGCTGCGTATCGGCAAGGCGACGAGCGGCTGCCGGACCTATCTGGCCGTGCGCAACGGGTTTGACATGCCGCTGTATCTGGGCAGCCGCTCGACTTTCGCGCTGGGCCAGTTTGGTGGTCATGCCGGGCGCACGCTACGTCCCTCGGACGTGCTGCCCATTGCCGACCCGACGCTGCCTACGACGGCCGATTTGGCGCCTATCCACGCACCGTTGCCGCTGCCGCCCGAACTGGTGCCGGTGTACGCACAGACGTGGGAAATCGGCGTGCTGTACGGGCCGCACGGCGCGCCTGACTTCTTTACTGCGGAGTCGATCGAAACGTTCTTTGCGAGCGAGTGGGAGGTTCACTACAACTCGAACCGTCTGGGCATCCGCCTGAACGGTCCGAAGCCCGAGTGGACACGTACCGATGGTGGCGAAGCCGGGCTGCATCCATCGAATGTACACGACTGCGAATACGCGATCGGTAGCATCAACTTTACTGGCGACATGCCGGTGATCCTTACGCGCGACGGCCCGAGTCTCGGCGGTTTCGTGTGCGCTGCCACGATCGCGAAAGGCGAGTTGTGGAAGGTCGGGCAGGTCAAGCCGGGTGACCGTATCCGCTTTCGCGAATTGACCTTCGACCAAGCCCTCGCACTCGAACAGCGTCAGGATGCGTTCATCGGTGACTGGGATGCCTCGGGACTACGCGCGCCTGTCCTTGCCGACACGCGCGGCACCCCGGTGCTTTATGAGGCCGCCGCACAGGGCGAGCGGCCGAAGACGGTTCTCCGGCAGGCAGGCGACCGTTACATCCTGATCGAGTATGGCGAGAACGTGCTCGACCTGAACCTGCGATTCCGCATCCACGCCTTGATGGAGGCGCTTAAAACTTCTCCCGTGCCCGGCGTGCTCGAACTCTCGCCAGGTGTGCGCTCGCTGCAGGTGCACTACGACAGCCGCGTGGTCCGTCAGAATGCGCTCGTCGCCGCGCTCGTCGCGGCCGATGTGTCGCTCGAAGGGATTGCAACAATGAAGGTCCCGAGCCGCGTCGTCTACCTTCCCATGGCTTACGAGGATTCGGCCACGCTGGATGCGGTGGCGCGCTACCGCCAGTCCGTCAAGGATACGGCGCCGTGGCTGCCCAGCAACACGGAGTTCATCCGGCGCATCAATGGACTGGATTCCGCGGATGCGGTGCGGGATACGATCTACGAAACGAGCTACATGGTGCTGGGCCTGGGTGACGTCTATCTGGGTGCACCCTGCGCTGTGCCGGTCGACCCGCGCCACCGTCTTCTCACCTCGAAGTACAACCCGGCGCGAACCTATACGGCCGAAGGCACCGTCGGCATCGGCGGCGTGTATATGTGCATCTACGGGATGGATTCGCCCGGCGGCTATCAACTGGTTGGCCGCACGCTGCCGATCTGGAACAAGTTCCTGAAAAACGAAGTCTTCGTCGATGGCAAGCCGTGGCTGCTGCGGTTCTTCGACCAGGTGCGTTTCTATCCGGTCACCGAAGTTGAGCTGGACCGCTTGCGCATCGATTTCCTCGAGGGGCGCGAGACCGTATGCATCGAACATGAGACTTTCGATCTCGGGGAGTACAACGCTTTCCTCGCGCGCATCCAGCCTGAACTCGAGGGGTTCCGGGCCAACCAGAAACAGGCATTCAAGGAGGAGGTCGCGCGCTGGGCGACACAGGCCGACGTCGAGGACGTTGGGGGCGGGCGTGACGACATCGTCGTGGGCGACGCGGTGAGCGGCTCGATTGTCGCGGCGGATATCACGGGCAACGTGTGGAAGCTGTCCGTCGAACCTGGTGCGAACGTTCGTGCAGGTGACCCCCTGCTGATTCTTGAGGCAATGAAGATGGAGTTTCACATTTCGGCACCGCATGACGGGATCGTGAAATCGTTCCACTGCAGGCCGGGTATGATGATCAATGCGGGCGATCCGCTGGTGTCGCTCGAATGATTTTCCTACCTTGTCACACGCACCTGGGACCGTAGATGGTGGACAACCGCGTGCCGGCAGCCCCGGCGAAAATTGCGAGCAACCTCGCTGCACAAATCTATACCCAGCTCAAGGCGGATATCTTCGATTTCCGCCTGATGCCCGGGGACAAGTTCAGCGAAGGGGACATTGCCACGCGTATGCAGGTCAGCCGCACGCCGGTGAGGCAAGCGCTGTTCTGGCTTCAGCGCGAAGGCTATGTGGATGTCCATTTCAAGAGTGGATGGCAGGTTCGCGCCTTTGATTTCAAGTACTTTGAGGACCTGTACGAAATCCGCGTGATGATGGAAACAACGGCCATCGGCCGGATTGTCGCGGAAAAGCTCTCGTCCCAGCTAGATCCGTTACGCGAAATCTGGTGTGTGGCAGCGAAAAAGCGCGAGCAGGATCCTGCGCGGGCGGCAGCGCTTGACGAAGGGTTTCACGCGGGCATCGTCGCTGCGGTGGGCAATCTCGAGATGGCCCGCATGCATGCCGATGTCACCGAACGGATCCGCATCATCCGCCGCCTCGATTTCACCAAGGCACCGCGCGTATCGGCGACCTATACGGAGCACGCCGACATCCTCAAGGCGATAGGGGCGGGCGATGCGCGGCTCGCCCAGCAGATGATCCGTGCGCACATCGCCGAGAGCCAGGCCGAAGTGAAGCGCATCACGCTCTATATGATGCAGACGGCGCGTGCGCAGTATGCAGACAATGAAGACGCATAGGTCAATCCCCTGACGCGTGCGCGGCGCACCATCCTGGCGCCGCCGCGCACCGTCATCAGTCTTCCCGGTCGCGTCAATTTCGCTGATTTCCTTTTTTCTGCGGCCACATAACACCTGGCCCGGAAGTTGCATTGCTGAATGTTGTCTTGTATCCAAGATGAAGTACAACTTTCAATCCTTAAGGACTATCAATGAAAAAGCGCGAGTTTCTGAAGGTGGCGTCGGCAGCGGGGGTGGCGGGGGTTGCGGCGAAGATTCCGTCGGCCTTTGCCCAGGGTGCGGGCAAAGGCCCGATCAAGGTCGGCATTCTGCACTCGCTCTCGGGCACGATGGCGATCTCGGAAACGTCGCTGAAGGACACGGCGCTCATGACGATCGCCGAAATCAACAAGGGTGGCGGCGTGATGGGGCGTCAGCTCGAACCCGTGGTGGTGGACCCGGCCTCGAACTGGCCGCTGTTTGCCGAAAAGGCGCGACAGCTGATCACGCAGGACAAGGTCGCTGTGGTGTTCGGCTGCTGGACCTCGGTGTCGCGCAAGTCGGTGTTGCCCGTTTTCGAGGAGCTCAATGGCCTGCTGTTTTATCCCGTGCAGTACGAAGGCGAGGAGATGTCGCGCAACGTCTTCTACACGGGCGCAGCGCCTAACCAGCAGGCAATTCCCGCGACGGAATATCTGATGAGCGCCGAAGGCGGCGGCGCGAAGCGTTTCTTCCTGCTCGGCACCGACTATGTGTATCCGCGGACGACCAACAAGATCCTGCGTGCTTTCCTCCATTCGAAGGGCGTCCAGGATGCCGACATTCAGGAAGTCTACACACCGTTTGGTCACAGCGACTATCAGACCATCGTCGCCAACATCAAGACGTTCGCTCAGGGCGGTAAGACCTGCGTAATTTCGACCGTGAACGGCGACTCGAACGTGCCGTTCTACAAGGAGCTCGGCAACCAGGGCGTGAAGGCGACAGACGTGCCGGTGGTCGCCTTCTCGGTGGGCGAGGAGGAACTGCGCGGCATCGACACCAAGCCGCTCGTGGGCAACCTCGCGGCGTGGAACTATTTCATGTCGCTGCGTAATCCGGAGAACACGAAGTTCAAGAAGATGTTTGCCGACTGGGTGAAGGCCAACAACCTGGCGGGCGGCGACAAGCGCGTGACCAACGATCCGATGGAAGCGACCTTCGTTGGGATGCATATGTGGAAGCAGGCCGTCGAGAAGGCAAAGAGCACGGATGTCGACAAGGTACGCGTTGCGATGATCGGCCAGAAGTTTGCGGCACCTTCAGGTTTCACGCTGGAAATGGACGGTAACCATCATCTGCACAAGCCGGTGATGATCGGCGAAGTTCGCGCGGACGGCCAGTTCAACGTCGTGTGGCGTACCAAGACGACGATCCGTGCGCAGCCGTGGAGCCCGTATATCCCGGGCAATCAGGGCAAGCCGGATGTCGTGAGTTCGATCCCGGATTTCCTGCGCCGCCGGCGTGTTGCCTGAATGAGCACCTGAGTCTGTTTCCCGGGGCAGGCCAGTCTGGCGGGCCCCGATCCAGCCGCCTCTCCCGATCCCGTCATGAAATCATTATCCTGCCTGCGCACCTTGGCCGTGCTGGCGGCGTGTGTCTGCGTGAGCACGACAGCCTTCGCGCTTGACACGGCCGACGTAGCTCCGCTTGGCGCCGATGACTTCGACGCCAAATCCGCAGTTATCGACAAGCTCATCGCCACGCACGACGCCGCTTCGCTCGCACTCCTGAACGCGCTATCCGCGGACAACGTGAGCGCGACCGATTTCGGCGAAGTGCTTGTGCAGGACGGTGGCACCGCGAAGGATGCAGCCACGGGCAAGCCCGTTGCCGCGAACATCGCGTCCAACGCTCAACCTGTCACGCTGAATAATGCGCTGCGCTCCAAAGTGGCTGGCGCGCTCTCTGGCCTGCAGCTCGCTTCGCCAGAGGTGGAAACGCGCAGCGCGGCCATCGCCGAGCTGCTGAAGAACCCCGATCCGTCGATGAAGCCGCTGATCGACGCGGCGCGTGCGAAGGAGACCGATCCCGCGCTCAAACGCCGCCTCGACACGCTCTGGGCCATGACGGCGCTGCATGATCCCGATGCGACGAAGCGTCTTGAGGCAGTGACGCTGGTCGCCGCGCGCCGCGATCTCGATATGTACGAATTGCTGCGCCCGCTGGTCGCGAAGAACCCGAGTGGCACCTTCAACGAGCCTGACGCTCGCGTGCGCGCAACGGCGCAGGTAGGTATTGACGCGCTCGACAGTATCCAGCGTCGCAGCGAGATTGCAGGCACGCTGTTCGCCGGGCTGTCGCTGGGTAGCGTGCTGTTGCTCGCTGCGCTCGGCCTTGCCATCACCTATGGCCTCATCGGCGTCATCAACATGGCGCACGGCGAGTTTCTGATGATCGGTGCTTACGCGACCTACGTGGTGCAAACACTCTTTCAGCGCTACGCACCCGGCGCGTTCGACTGGTATCCGCTGCTGGCGATTCCCGCCTCGTTCGTCGCGGCGGCGCTGGTGGGGGCGGTGATCGAGCGGCTCGTGATCCGTCATCTCTATGGACGTCCGCTGGAGACACTGCTGACCACCTTCGGTATCAGCCTGATCCTGATCCAGGCCACGCGCATGATTTTCGGTGCGCAGAACGTCGAGGTAGAAAACCCGGCATGGATGAGCGGCGGCCTCACCGTGCTGCCCAACCTGATCCTGCCGTACAACCGGCTCGCCATCCTTGCGTTCTCGCTAATCGTCGTGGGCATCGCGTGGACCGTGCTGACGAAGACGCGTCTGGGTCTTTTTGTGCGCGCCGTCACCCAGAACCGCCGCATGGCTGCGTGCGTGGGCGTGCGCACTGCGCGGGTTGACGCGTGGGCCTTTGCGTTCGGTGCGGGTATCGCCGGGCTGGGTGGCTGCGCGCTCTCGCAGATCGGCAACGTCGGTCCGGATCTGGGCCAGAACTACATCATCGATTCGTTCATGGCGGTCGTGCTGGGCGGCGTGGGCCAGATTGCAGGCACGGTGATCGGCGGCTTCGGTCTCGGCCTCGTGTCCAAGGCCATCGAGCCGTTCTGGGGCGCAGTGCTTGCGAAGATTGCGGTGCTCGTGCTGATTGTGTTCTTTATCCAGAAACGTCCCCAAGGCCTCTTTGCCCTTAAAGGCCGCAGCGCCGAGGCATGAAAATGATGACAGTCACTACGCCTTCTTCCACCCCGCGCGAGATCGCTTCAGCGAGTCACGGGCATCGCGCAGCCGCCGTTGAGACCTTCGCTCTCGGATTGCCCCCGCGTCCGGCGTTGCTTTCGCGTCGTGCGTGGCTTGCGCTCATCGCGCTCATCATCGTGATGGGTGTGTGCGTACCGCTATGCGCGCTGGTACTGCCGCAGTCAAGCGCACTGCACCTGTCCGCCTACACGATGACGATCGCGGGCAAGTTCATGTGCTATGCGATTGCCGCACTCGCGCTTGATCTTGTATGGGGTTATTGCGGCATCCTGAGCCTGGGTCACGGGCTGTTTTTCGCGCTCGGCGGCTACGCGATCGGGATGTACCTGATGCGCGAGATCGGGCATGACGGTGTGTATGGCAGCAACCTGCCTGACTTCATGGTCTTCCTGAACTGGCACAGTCTGCCCTGGTACTGGCAAGGCACCGATCACCTCGCCTATGCGCTTGGGCTTGTGGTGCTCGTGCCGGCCGTCGTCGCCTGGGTGTTCGGCTTCTTCACGTTTCGCTCGCGCGTGAAGGGAGTGTATCTCTCGATCATCACGCAGGCGATGACGTTTGCGACGATGCTGCTGTTCTATCGCAACGAAACCGGCTTTGGCGGTAACAACGGCTTCACCGACTTCAAGCGCATTGCAGGCACACCCATCACCCATCCGGGTACGCGCACGGTGCTGCTCCTGCTCACGTTCGCAACGCTCGTGCTTGCGTTTCTGGCCGCGCGCGCGATTGTAACGTCGAAGCTCGGCCGCGTGGTGACCGCAGTACGGGATGGCGAAACTCGCCTGATGTTTCTCGGCTACAGCCCACTCGGCTACAAGCTGTTCATCTGGACGCTCTCGGCGGTGCTCTGCGGGATCGCTGGCGCGCTTTATGTGCCGCAGGTTGGCATCATCAATCCGGGCGAGATGTCGCCGGGCAATTCGATCGAAATGGCGATCTGGGTCGCCGTGGGCGGGCGTGGCACGCTCATCGGTCCGATCATTGGGGCCTTCGCCGTCAACGGCGCCAAGAGCTTCTTTACCGCCTATTTCGCGGAGTACTGGCTGTTGTTTCTGGGCCTCATTTTTGTGCTCGTGCCGCTGCTGCTGCCCAATGGGATCATGGGGCTTATCCAGCTAGTCGCGAAGCGTCTGGGCAAGGGAGGGCAGTAAATGTACGACGATGCAATCGATACCCGCTCGCGCAAACCCGTGTTTGGAGAGCGAGGTGCACCTTCGCTCTCGGGCGTTGCGGGCATGGGCCATGTCGTCGAGCCCGGAGCGATCGACACCTCACATGGCACGATCCTGTATCTGGAAGACGTGACCGTGAGTTTCGACGGGTTTCGCGCGCTCAACAGGCTCTCGCTCGATATTGACGTGGGGGAACTGCGCTGCATCATCGGTCCGAACGGCGCGGGCAAGACGACGATGATGGACGTCATCACCGGTAAGACTACGCCCGCCTCGGGTAAGGTCTTTCTTGGTCAAACGCTGGACCTCACGCGCATGAACGAGCCCGCGATTGCCCGCGCGGGCATCGGGCGCAAGTTCCAGAAGCCGACGGTGTTCGAGCAGCACCCTGTCTGGGAGAATCTCGAACTCGCAATGAAGGCCGACAAAGGCTGGTTCGCCACGCTGCGCGCGAGGCTCGATCGCGAAGCGCAGGCAAAGATCGAGGAGACGCTCGAAACCATCCGGCTGGTGAGTGACGCGCGGCGTCTTGCGGGCGAACTCTCGCATGGACAGAAACAGCGTCTGGAGATCGGTATGCTGCTCATGCAGCGACCGCAACTGCTGCTGCTCGACGAGCCCGCTGCCGGCATTACCGATGACGAGACCATGGAGCTTGCGGCCCTGCTTAACCGCCTGCGCGGCAGTTGCTCGATGATGGTCGTTGAGCACGATATGGACTTCGTCGCCGCGCTCGCTGGAGACACGGGCCGCGTGACCGTGATGGCCGAGGGCCGCGTGCTTGCGCAGGGCACACTCGATGAGGTCAAACGTGACGAAGCCGTTATCGAATCGTATTTGGGCCGCTGAATCTACAGCACCAGGCTTTTACGCAATACAGGCATCGAAATGCTCACAATCGAATCGCTGAACCAGTACTACGGCGGCAGCCACATCCTGCGCGACGTCTCCATGACGGTGCCTGAAGGCGAACTGACCGTGCTGCTCGGGCGCAACGGCGTGGGCAAGTCCACGCTTCTGCGATGCCTCATGGGCGTTGTGCCGACAAAAAGCGGTTCAATCGCATGGCGCGACATCGCGCTCACGAAAATGCCCACACACGCGCGCGTCGCGAACGGTCTGGCTTACGTGCCGCAGGGCCGCGATATCTTTCCGCGGCTGACGGTCGAGGAAAACTTGCTGGTGGGTGCGGCGAGCCGTAGGCACGCGCCAGGGGGTGTGCCGGATCACATCTACGCACTGTTTCCCGTGCTCAAGGACATGAAGGCCAGGCGCGGCGGCGACCTGTCAGGCGGTCAGCAACAGCAGCTTGCTATCGGCCGGGCGCTGATGAGCGATCCGAAGCTGCTGATCCTCGACGAGCCGACTGAAGGTATCCAGCCGTCCATCATTCAGGAAATCGGGCGCACGCTGTGCAGTCTGGTTGCGGAGATGAATCTGACCGTGCTGCTGGTCGAGCAGTATTACGATTTCGCGAAGGCCATTGCAGACCGTTATTGGGTCATGAGCCGCGGAGAAATTGTGGCGGGTGGTGCGGGATCGGAGATGGAGGCGAATGGGGTTCGCGAGCTAATCGCCGTCTGAGTGCGTGTCATCTCGGTGAGGCAGGCGTGCGGCACGAACGCTCCTGGGCGCTGCTTATTTGGGCCGCCCGTCTGTCGTGGAATGCAGGCAGAGGAAGGCCGTGCGGGAGGATACCGTCGCCCGCAAAAGGCGAAGCATGTCGGGACGCAGGGCTTGATGCGGACACCGTCAATTCAGGATGCCCTGGCTTTCAGGCGCTCAGGCGGTATTGCAATCGCCCGAAGGTCTGGTTGTCCGGCTTCGACCTGCAAAAGCAGACCAACGACGTCAGCAAGTGCGACGGTGTCGCTATCGGTTCGACCACGCAGCAGCAGGTCTGCGAAGAATTCGCAACCCGGCTCAAGCAGTCCAACCGCAGCGTCTCAACTGGCGCGTGAGCGACCGCAAGTCTCCGAAATAAACGGCACGTTGGAGCCGTTGGGGGCAACATGCATTACGCGCGCGATTGTCCTGCAATGCGCGCGCTGGTGCCATCGAGCGACTTCAACCAGCTCACATGGGTCGCCCCAGAAGCCCTTCTTACGTCGTACGGCCGCGTTGAAAAACTGATAATCCTTCGTCAACTTCGCGGGTATCTGTTCGGGCATCACAAGTGGCACTGAGCACGGTAACAAAAAACCTGAGTCAATGCACCGGTTAAGATAATTGTCGCCGTCCATAACCGCTACGCTCGTGTGTTCGTACAGCTTGGAGAACAGGTGGCACACTCTTTACAGTCTGTGTGACTGAATGGCAGGTAGCCCAGTTCATCAAGGATCACCAGATCGACGTACATCATCTTGTGCGCAAACTGCCCTTGCTTGCCCGCTGCCTTTTTAAATCCCAAGGCATTGGTTCGTTCGAATGCAAGCTCCGAAACGAAGTTTCCAGTCGAGAACAAAACACTTTGTAACGCGCGATACCTATCTGTTCAGATAGGACTGTCCATGCGTAAGGCAAGAATAGAATGACGGGGAAAAGCAGCGGCGAGAGCAGAAGACAAAGATTTGAGGCTCAGTACCTATGACTTACCTATTAAAATCATTCGGAAAGATTGATTTAAATAAGGAAAGCGGTTTTCCGTTCCCACTTCCTGATTGATGCAATCTGGAATAAATTCTTTGCCTCACTCGCTCTATAAATAAAAACAGGTATAAAAATTGAGGACGTGTTAGAAAAATTGCACTCAAGTGCAACAACCAACGCAACGACGGGAAGAAAAACATGGATGCCTATTGGTTGGACGCGATTTCTGCCGAGGTACGGAAAAGCCATTTGCTCATGTATGCCATGCTCTGCGGAGGGCAACGCTCATGAGCACACGTCGAGATTTTCTCAAGGCCGGCGTCGCGGGGCTCGGCTTAGCTTTTGCCGCCAATCATGCGCGTTTGACGATGGCGGCAACCGATGGGGCTTTGATCGACCGCGTTCAGACGATCTGCAAACGTCTCGGCGAGGCGGGATGGCGTGATCTTTTGATGGCCGTAACAGCAGGGCAGCTCGATATCCTTGCGCCTGACCTTAAAACGGAACTCGCCAAGGACCTATCACGAATCGACCGGCGCTATCAGGGCTTCGGCGATTTTGCGCTGGCCGGCCGCCGCGGCATCGAGCCTGGGCAACCGGACTATAGCCTCCTTTATCATGCGCTCGCTGCACCCTCCGTGGTGGCGGACCATAATGGCGCGCCGCTTAGAGCGTTTCCGACGCTCGCTGAGATCGATGACGTCGAAAATTACATCTACGCAAGCAGGCAGGTTTCACTCGATACGTTGCGTGCCGAATTTAGTGGGCTGCCGGTAGCCGTGGTGACGTTTGCCACTCAATACCGTAACGCCCCCATGGCGGTCAACGGGCGGCACGCACAACTTTGTTTCTCCCGCTCTGGTGTGGGCCGTATCGGCAATCTGGCGCCGCGCTACGATGGGCAGTTGCGCAGTTTCGTCGGCACTGACGAAAACAACGTGTTCGATTTCCATGTTGTGCCGCGCCGCTTTTCGCATTACCTTGCGGTCCAGATGCCGGTGGATTCCGGCGCATCGCCCGGGTTCGGACCGCAGGACAAATTGGCCGATGACAAGGATCGTCAGTTCTGGGTGCCATTGCATAAAATCTTTAACGGTTCTGAGTGCCTCACGGGCATGAACTTGCAAGTGCTTGCGACGCGTGGCATGTTGAACGACGAAGTCGCCAGCTTTCATCGCTTTCTTGACAATCAGAAGTTGCAGAACAACTGGACAGGCGCAACACTCGAGCAATATCCGTTTTCTATCCGCGATGAGAAGATCGCTTCGCTGTCCACGGATAGCGAGTACGGGCCGGGCGTGCTGATTCCCCGCGCCAACGTGCTGGTTGAAGAGGCGAGATTTAGAGGTGCACGATTGACTTTCCCGGTCGATCCGCACTATTCGGGCAAAGCTGTCAACATGCAAATGTCGTCACTATTCGTGCTGCCCGGTGGTGCTCCGCCGCACATTCCGAAATATTTCGACGATGCCGAACAGGGGAAGGCGAGGCCCGCGCCGGAATACATCAACATTCGCCATCGGGTTGTCGATGGCAAGATCGACAATCTGAACGATCGCCCGAATCTGATGGAGATCCTCGAGCGCGGCAACTATCAGGCACAGCACTACATCGATTTCAGTGGGGATGGCTGGATCGTGGCCACGTGCCCGGAACTAGCCAAAGCGGGAATCACGGTTTCCAAGCCGGCATTCTGCATGATCGGTCTGCCCGATTTCTTGCCGAAGGTGGGGCAGCGCGACCTGATGTTGTGGTGGAACAATGAAATGCCGAAGCCACTGCGTGCCGCGTTGTGGGCGACGCCGCCATTTGCGTTGTCGCAGACGCGAATCGCAGCCAATATCGAGTTGCCGGCGGGCTTCAGTATCGACGACGACACGGTCAGTGCGATCGTTGCGCAGCCGCAAAGACTGGACAATATTTCGCCAGAAGCTGAGCCGCAGAAAGCCAATGGCTCATTGCGCTTCGATAAGGTCGGACTACCGGATGGTTCACCCGGTCTGTTCGATCCGGGTTGGGATACAAGCCTTGGTGTGGATAAAAGTCAGGGTGGAAAACTAAAGCGCTTTCTCGTCAGTCATGGGCTGGGCTCGCCCTTTATCGAAGATGCGAAGCTGTGTGCTGCGCTCGGAAGCTACTGGCCAGGTGTCGCTCCCGATGCGACCCGGCAATATCAGCCCGACAAGCATCTCAGCGGCATTTCTTATCCATGGCCGACCGCAGTACCGTTCACGGACGAGGAGATCGGTATTACGCGAGTGGCGAATGGTCCGCTCAAGGGGCGGCTGCTTCCATGGGATGGTGTGCCCGGACCGCGACGCGCGATGTTCAATGGCAAGCCTGTCATCGAATACGAGAATGAGCTGCGAGTCGACTACATCGATCTGATGGGCACCATGACCGCGGCGCTCACCTCGCGTATCGATCTGCACGAGTATCAGGCTCGCACGCTTTCAATGGCGGCTGTGTATTGGAGTCTCGGCATTCAGGACGATGCGAAATCCAGCAATGAGATCAACATGGTGTTGCGCGAGAAGGCGTCATGGGCGGTCTTATCGTTCACACGAGTACCTCAGCATGACGCTGAGCTCCAGCGCATTGTCGAGCAGACAGGTGCGCAACTCAATTCTCCGTGGCATTACTATCGCTTCGAACTGTTTCGCTGGGGGGCGCGGCATTCCGATCCCAGAAGGCTGAAAGTAGTCTTCGTCGATATCCTCGAGGAAGCGACGGCGTACACGGACGGCAGACACGTCATTCTGAAACGGGACGATAAGTGGACAGTCGACAATACGATACCGACGTAGTCGTGATCGGCGGTGGCCCTGCCGGCAGCGCGACGGCGATCGCGTGTGCCGCGCGAGGGCTGCGTGTAAGTGTCTTCGAACGTGACGACGCGGGGAGCGCTCGTCCGGGCGAAACTCTGCATCCTGGTGTCGAGCCGCTGCTTGCACAACTTGGCATCGACTCGGCGCAACTTGCGGCGGTCACGGGCGCACGCCATGAAGGCGTGTGGATCGAGTGGAACGGTGCGCGCCGTTTTGACGCATTCGGTAGCGATTCACAGGGGATGTGGCGCGGTTTTCAGGTTCATCGTCCGGCATTCGATGCATTATTGCTGGACCGCGCGGCCGAACTTGGTGCGAAGGTCAGGCGCTCTTGCGCCGTTTCAGGTCTGCTTGTGCAAGACGGTGTGATTCGCGGCGTTACGACAGACGACGGACCGGTCACGGCCCGTATAGTTGCCGATGGAAGTGGCCGAGCGGAATGGCTTGGCCGGCAGTTGCGGATCGACAGGCCGACCCATTCACCGCGTCTGAGCGCGCGCTACGGCTACGTGAGCGGCAGCTATCCCGAACGCGATGCCGCGCCCGAAATCACCGCGGATGCATCGGGATGGCTATGGACTGCCTTGGTGCGGCCCGGCGTTTATCAGTGGACGCGCGTTTCCCTCAATGGCAGCAGAATCCCCTCCGACTGGATGCCTGAAACGCTGCGTCACCTCGCGCCGATGGGGGGCTCAAGAGGCGCTGATGTCACCTGGAGAATTGCCAGCGAAGTGGCGCGCCCCGGGTGGCTCATGGTGGGCGACGCTGCCGCGGTGCTTGATCCAGCGTCGTCGCATGGCGTGCTCAAAGCGTTGCTTTCTGGTATCACTGCGGCACACCTTATCAAGGCAGTTCTCGTTGATGGCGCTTGTGCGGATGAAGCTGCGGGTGCCTATCACGACTGGCTCAGCGGTTGGTTTGCGAGCGACGTACAGCAACTGGCAGGCTTCTATGCGGAGCTTGGAATTGAGGGGTATGAGAAGCTGTTGCGAAATTAGAAGCTTTCTTCATGCCCTATTGCTGACTGCTGGAACAACCTGACAAGCCGGCGCTCCGCGCTGGAAGTAATGCCGCGCCTCGAAAAGGAGTTCCATGAAACTCGTGCCGAACTGGAGACGGAGTGCAAAGCTCGTGCGCTGGTGTTGCAGGCGCAGCAGTTGCTGATGTCACGCTCGAACGGGCCGTTGAGGCGCGGATGATGATCGAAGGCTCGCTGACTGATGCGCAAAAGTACGCAAATATATTCGATGAGGAAATCGCGAACTTCGATTGAACTTGTGCTCAACGGGGAAGCCCTTGTCGATTGTCGGCGCGATGGCCGGTACCGCCGCACTGGTGCGCCTGATTCTCCACTTGCCGATGGACAAAGTGGTGCCCCGCTGCTCTGTGCAAGGACAATACCCATGCCACCTCGCTGGCTTCATCCTCTTCATTCCCTTAGACTGCGTACTCGCTCAAATCTGATGCCCGAAGTACATGACCGAGGTACCTTCCAAACCCTACCGCGTGCAGGCTACGGTAACGTCGTGGAATAATCCAGATGCCCTCTGGCCTTGGGGACTCGCCAACGTTGTGTCGGACGGCCCAACAACGAGGGCCTATCTCCGAACCAGCGCAACGCGAATCAAGCCCGAACTCGGCAGACCATTCTTTTGTGAAATCAATGAGACGCCACGGGGCTGGGCTGTAATTTCGATTGAAGATGACGAGGAGGGGCTCCCGGTATCGTTTGAGAAGATTCAGGCGACGGTGGGCAAGCTGATTCGCGCCGGTGGATGGGGCTACGAACTGGTGTCATGCGGCGCGCAAGGTTGGCCGGAGCGGCGCGTGATGCTCTACACCAACTACCTCAACGACGTCGCACGGATCGCGTACCTCAAGCCGGGCGTGCTCGTTACTGTCGACCTCGAGAAGGACGGAACGGGATACCGGGTCAGCAGGCTTCACGAGCCCCTCGCGTCGAATGCATTTCCGGAATTTGATGCTGATGAGGCGCATGCTCCCCGCGTCGCGGTTGCGTTTCCGATTTACTCCTGGGATCCCGCCGCACCTCGCGCGCGGAAAACACTTCTTGCAGCCACTCATTCCGACGGCACGGACGTCTATGCGGCCGTGCATGTTCCGGTCGCAGCGCTCCGTGCACTAGGAGTACCTAACTTGCATCGTTGCGAATTGCCGGAAGTGGAGTCGTCGCTCGAGAGTCTGGATCGTATTGAGGCATGGACGGAAATCCTGATTGCGGGTGGCGAGCAGGAGATCGATGCGCTTCAGATCGATCGCGTGTTGATCGAGGTCGTCCCAGCCGAGAACGGAATTGCATGGGCATACCATCGGCTGCTGGCGCCGGGTACTTTTCGGCAAGGCCCTGTCGGTGAGGTGTTTGATTGGGTTGACGCTACGGTCGTGGCTGTAGAGGACGACGCAAGAACGCTTGAAAAGCGAAAGGAAGAAGGCGCCGGTGGACAGCAGCCCATCGCACGTCCGAAGAAGGTGAGCTTTCGCTTCGAGCAAGAAGCGGTTGGCCGCGGTTCAAGCACTTGGTACGCGGACGAGGAGTGTGTGAAACACGCAGGGCTCAAACCAGGTGTGCCTGCAACCATCCGGATCAAGCGAGAAAGCAAGTACTGGAAGACCACGCACGTGCATCGGTCCATTCCATCGAATATGGCAACGACGACGGTTGATAACGAGAATGTGGCTGAGTAAGTTCCTCACTGCGCTCGCGCGCACGCTACGCGGTGAGCCGGTAACGTCGCTGCAAATGCGCATAAGGTCGGCCCCAGGCGAGTATATGCCAGGCAATGGCGTAGTTGTCAGGGCAGATCCTGTGCGGCCGAGCGCCTCTGTAATTCCCGAGCGGAAGTACGTTCCCATCGAAGCGCCGCCCCGCACACCGGCGGTGCCCCCAGACGCGCTCGCGCGATATTGGGCGAAAGCGCTCGACTACGTCTCGTTCAAGGAACTTGGCCGAAAGGGAAAGAACTTCAGCCTGCCTCGTCTCGCGTACAGTCTCGACGATGTCCCCAAGCGTTCTGCCGCGCCCGATGAGGACGGTCAGCCGGCAGCCGGGGCAAACGTCCACGTCGTGCTGGCGCTCACGCAATTGCGGCATGGAAGACTTCAAGAGTGGCCACGCCCCCATTTCCTTGTTGCGGTCCCAGCGATCCTGACGGACGACGACTTGCTCGTACCTAGAACAGAGGCTCCCCCCATCATCAACGGTTCGTACCTCGCGCCGAACGTTGAATCGGGCTGCTTTTGCCTCGCAGAGCGCGATGAGGCCAATGAGCGCATGACCTCCCGGTTGTCCGCGATGGTGAGCGATCCTACGGTCACGCCAGGGTGGGCAGTCTGGTGGGAAACCGCGCTCTCCGTTGTCAGGGAACTGCTCGACGCAGACACGAATTCCCAACTGCTTGATCACGCGATTGAACGGCTCGCTCGTGAAGACGCCTGTGGACGGAACGCACCAGTCTGGGAATGGCGTGCGATGGTCTTTCCTGCAGACGATGGTGGAAGAGGACAGATCAAGGCGGCATACGATGCCGCACAGCTCGCTCTCAAGGAAAATCCAGCCCGCGTGGGTCTTTTCGCTCGCCTTGGCGGGACCGAAAGTGCGCGTCCTGTTGGCGAGATGACGGGAACGCAGGTGCGGGACATCATTTCCGGGCACATCGACGAATACGACGAGCTCGCCCAGAGCCGTCCGCTCTTTCCATTAGACAGTACGCAACGCTCGGCCGTTGCCGCAATCCTTTCCCTGCAGGAAGGTGAAATGCAGGCCGTCAATGGTCCCCCCGGTAGCGGCAAAACCTCAATGCTGCGCGCGGTGGTGGCGAGTCAGTGGGTCAGCGCCGCCCTCGAGCAGCGCGAGTGCCCGATTACGGTCGCCTGCGGTGCAACCAACCAGTCGGTCACAAACGTGATTGAAGCGTTCGGCAAGGCGCCACACCCGGATAGCTCCTTGCCCCACGCCCAACGTTGGATCGTCGATGCGTCGAGCTACGGAGCGTATCTGCCGGCGAAGGACCGACTGAGCAACAAGGAGCACCGTGCCGAGGTCGAGCGCTTTGTCTGCCTTGAAGCCGTATCGGCAGGGGGATTTCTGTACCGGTACTGGAATCGCGCTGACGTGCTGGACCCGCTTCGTGTGATCGAGTATGAGGAGGCCTATCTTGCGTTCGCGCGCAGGGCCACCAAAAGCCCGGATATCGTATCGCTCGAGGTTGCAATTCGTGTGGTGTGGGAATGTCTGCGCGCGACGGAGGTTGCGCGGTTGAAATTTCACAAGGACTGGGTAAATCGCGGCCCGTGGCTAAACCCTGTGCTGACGACGGTGGCCGCTGCGAAGCCGTTCTGGTCCTCGACGCGGGCAAAGATCGTTGACGACTGCATCGCAAGGCTGCAGTCCGATGCCCCCGGCGACGCCGCCGAGGAAATACAGGACCTGCTCTGGCGCGCCGATGCGTTTCACTGGGCCGCACGGTACTGGGAAGGTCGCTTCCTGCTCGCACAGCGAGAGCGGCTTTCGTCGCGCCATCGGGACAATGTCGTCGAAGCCCTCCGCCGCATCTGCATGCTGACGCCATGCGTCGTTTCGACGTTGCACAGCGCGCCTCGGCTCTTTGAAATCGCGAGGGATCTCCAGGCTGATGTTGATCCGGCGTTCACACATGTACTTGGAAAGATCGACCTGCTTGTGGTCGATGAGGCAGGACAGGCTGCGCCCGAGCTTGCCGCAGCGATTTTTGCGCTGGCGCGGCGCGCTGCCGTTGTCGGAGACCTCAAGCAGCTCTCGCCGATCTGGAACAACACCTCGCTGACCGAGTTCGGTGTCGCTTCGCAAACCGATACGCTCACCTACCTTGAAGACATCATCCGCTCGCATAGGTCAGTGGCGAAAGGTAGCATTCTGGCCATCGCGCGTCTGCTCTCGAAATGGCGGGAGCCAGACGACCTCGGCATCACTCTCCGATATCACTACCGGTGCAAGCCGGACATCATCTGGTACTGCAATACATTGACCTACGGTGGGAAGCTGAAGACCCGCACAAAGGACGACGATAATGGTCCCGAGCCACCACTTGCGTGGGTGGCGGTCGATGCAACGCCGGAGCCCGTCGGGGGCTCCTGGCGTAATCGAAAGGAGGTCAACGAGATCGTCTCTTGGGTCGTTGAGCGATGGCCGCACTGGCAGAAGAATCCGGAGACTCAGGGCAAGTCGCTGCGTGAAATTGTTGCTCTGATTACGCCATATCGACCGCAGGCCGACTTGCTGCGGGAGACCCTGGTGCGGGAGTTCGATCGTCTGCGGACGCGCGCCACGCACGCACAAGAGTGGCCAGATGCGGCGGACGTCAGCAAGGTAGTCATTGGAACCGTGCACAAGCTGCAGGGCGCTGAACGGCCTATTGTCTGCTTCAGCCTTGTCGAGGGTCCGGAGCAGGGCGGGTCAAGCTTCATAGACACGGACA
Source organism: Paraburkholderia sp. J69-1 (assembly GCF_905220255.1). Taxonomy (NCBI): domain Bacteria; kingdom Pseudomonadati; phylum Pseudomonadota; class Betaproteobacteria; order Burkholderiales; family Burkholderiaceae; genus Paraburkholderia; species Paraburkholderia sp. J69-1. The sequence goes on from NZ_CAJMZG010000021.1 coordinate 40,161, forward strand.
CCAGCCTGATGAACGTCGCTGTGTCGCGCGCGAAGCGTTCGTTTGTGATCTTTGCCAATCCCGAGCGTTTATTCTCTGAGCATGTCGACGCGGTTGTACGCGCAGGAAAGGAGTTGACCGATGACGACCTCTCGAAGCTAACTCCCACGCGGCAACTGGGCGTGCATTTGCGGTATCGCGCGAGGGCGCAGGCGCTATACCCGAAGCGCGTCGTATTCATCGAAGCCGGAAACAAGAAGGAAACGCTCTCCAACATCCTGGGCAAAACTTCCGTGGTCGAGGCGACTGGCGGTGCGCTCACGCGTCTGCCGCTTTCGGGGGGCGTGGACATCAGAGCGGGATTCGTGCCTCGTCCCGAACTTGAGCGCGATGCCTCGCGTTTTCTCGACCTCGCGGCGCAGCGTGTGGATGGTGTCGAGGAAGTGGTGCTCGCGACCGATGATGACCGAATGGGCGAATACATCAGCTGGCAGATTCGCCGACTTCTAAAAGACAGCTTTGAGAAGAAGTCGTTGCAGCGAGCACGCTTGGGCGCAATTACCCGCCCGGCCGTGTTGAACGCGATCGATACGCACGGCGACATCGATCCGCGCAAAGTGACTGCGGAGATTATCCGAGAGATTGTCGATTGCCTGATTGCAGGAAGATTTGGCGCCGTTCGCGCAAGCGCCGCAAGCGTCTCCTGTGCAACCGACATCTGCTCGGAACTCGCGTTGCTGGGTGGGCTCGATGACGACAAAAAAGGCGAACGCCGCCAGAGCGCCGGGCGCGTTCAGGGCGCGATCGTGCGTTTTCTGCTTGAAGAAGCGCGAGCCGCGATCGCGTTCTCGAAGCAGTACCGGTTCCTCGCGACGATCCGACTCGGCGCCCGAAGCCTGTACGGGGACGTCGTGCATACACGGGAGAATCGCGCAACGACGTCCAATCCGGAGGCAGTCGAAGCCCTGCGCGGCAGAGCGCTCGTGCCCGCGGACCCACCAGTTATCACCCACGATCGTGCCACGATGCCCGAGGCGGGGACGCTTTCCCTGATGGCGCAGGCCTACCGACGCTACCGCCTTGCACCTTGGGACACGGCAGATGCGTTGCAGGCGCTTTACGCTGGAACGTGGTCGGCGCGAAGCGACTCATCAGGCGCACGCTCCTACGAGCCCGAGTCGCCGATCAGACCGATTGATCGTGAGGGCCATCCGCCTATCACGCCTCTGGACTGGGTGTCCACGCCCGAGGTGCTCGAAGGGATGTTTGCGAGCGAGGGCCTCGCATACGTCTACAAACTCGTCTGGGAGAGGTTCGAGGCATCGCGCCGTGGCCCTTACCACGTCCGGTTCGCGACGCTCGACCTGCGGTTCGCTGGTGCCGCAGCGATGTGTGTACGCATCAGGGCGGCGGCGTGCGAACCCGCAGGCACGCGATCAGCTGAGGCGCTACCCGATGTCGGAGCGAGTGAGGTGAGCGCGCTTCTACTCGGCGCTGACCCGGCCGTGAGGAACGATCTCGATGAGCTGGAAGACGCATGGCGACGCAACGCTTTCGATGGTGTTGTGCCTGAACTCACGCGAGAACCAGCGGCTCGGTGGGATATTACGCTCGACACGCTGCTGCTCGAACTCGAACGCCTGGGGATTGGGCGGCCGTCCTCGCTTGCACGATCGCTGCAGCGTCTTGTTGATAAGAATCTGGTCGTGCTGCCTGTCACGGGTGGCGCGCTTCGCCTCACGACAGCGGGAATTCGGCTCGCGCTTGCGCTGGAAGAGCAGGAGCCCGACCTCTCGGCCCCCGAGTTCTCAAGCACGCTGGAAAGGCATCTCGATGCGATCGAGCGCGGCGAGGTCGGCCCGCGCGACGTGCTCGGATGGGCTGGTAGGTACTTTCTCTCGCACGAAGAACTGCAAGAGGTCGCGCCGCGAATCTGGAACTCGCTCGAAGAGCTCGAGCGGTTGATGGACAAGCCATCGCAGGTAGTGCCGTCCGGCGGTTTGATCATTCCGCGGCCAGATAGCGCATGGGCTCCACAACCTCAGCCCAAAAAAGGGGCTGACGTTTGAGCGGCGGACTCACTACCTATCCGCGCACCAGCGGTGGCGGGGGCTCGGACCTCGCCAGCATCCACGCTTTGATCGGGCAACTCGGCTCTACCAATCTCGCGAGAAACGATCTTAATGCGCGGCAGATTCTCCACGCGCTTACGCGATATGAGCAATCGACGCAGGCGAGTCGCCAGGACGTGATCCAGGTGGCAACAGATGTGCGCAATGCGCTGTTCTCCGCCCGAATCGCATTTAAGCTCACTGAGGCGTTCCATAAGGCCGCGATGGCGGTTTGCGCGGCTGCCTTCAAGGCACTCAATCCTCTTTCAGCTACCGGGTTTGCAGCGCGGTCACAGAGTGCCCTTAACGCGATCGCAGCGATCGTGCCGGGGAGCTCGCAGGCTACGCTGCGCCGATATCAGGAGGAGATCGGGATCGTGGCGCTTCTGTACGAAGTATCCGCGCTGCTTGGTCAGGATATTTCGGCAACGATACTCTCTAACCCTCAGCAGCTAGCCGCGAGATGGACGGCGGTGAGGTCAGGAAACGCGCTCATATATCTCGAACCCGGAGGGTCGTACAATGTGAACGTGATGATCAGTATCGAGATTTCGGGGTGCAAGTCTCCACTCGTCGTGGTCGGCGAGGCAAAAGGGGGCGCCAGCACCTACGGTAACGTCAAAGGCCCCGTGGGAGTGCTGGACGATCTTGGCCTAAAGGAAGTGAAGCAGAATCAGATCGAGTATGCCGTGACCCGCGCGGCGTACATGAGAAACGAGCGGGAAAATGCCCCACACCAGATAGCTCGCCGTGAAGCCGGCGAAATCATCATGGAAGCGTGGGAACAGGATCGCCTTGCCTACGCCGCCGTGCGGGGGAAGGTATCTGAAGCCGGCGCGCAGACTACCCAATTGGACATATTCGATTGTCAGTGATGCTACGCGATAACCTCGACACGCTAGCACAGGATATCTGTCGCAGCGAAATGCAATCAACGGAAGCCCTGCTTGAGCGAGTGGATTTCGCTCGGGCCAGCGCGAAGAGCCAGAACCGCCCTGATCCAATTCTCAAGATGAAGCGCGGGCTGGTCAAGTACATGGGCGCCGCCTACTACTTGCGGGATGTCGCACGCTTCCGTGCTGCAGTTTCCGCGTACCAGGGCACCACGGACGAACTGCTCGCGAGCTTCGAGGTACCTGCCGCAGCGCTGCTAGTGGACCTGTGCCTGGCTATTATCGGTGGACCGGCAAACCTCCGTCGAGCCACGATCGCCGCGATCATACGCGACGCGCAAGAGCCCGAGACGCCTGATGCTCTTCGTGCTGCCGCGCGAATTCTCGCGGCGACGAGCGATCTTGATCCCAATTCGGCAACGTCCGACGCGTGGGCACTCTTTGGCGCATGCCGCCGGCAGGAACTACCGGATGAGCGCATCGCCAGGTTTCTTCCGTTTGCGGTGGCATCCATTCGTATTAACCGAGGAGATTTCACACGCTCGGGCAAAGCGGTCGGCATGGCACTACACAGGGTTGACCGGGCCGTCGAGGCCTCAGTTCAGGCGGAACTCGAGCGGATACATAGGGGGCGCGCCAGTGCAGTCACAGCATCTTCCTTCGTTGACTTCCCGACCGCAGCGCTGTCGGCGATTGCCGCATCCCGGACCGTTCGGTCCGTGCAGGATGCGTGGCCGACAACCGTGTTTTCCGACTTCAAATGGATGGGCCATGCCGGATGGGCGTAATCGTCGAGTTTTACGCGGTCCGAGCGGCCGCCCTAAGCCGCCCGTTCAACGATGTACGCGCGGTTGCCAACGCGGCCGGTGCGAAGTCCGTTGCCGTGATTTCCCTCAATTCGAAAGCGGTAGGCGACGTCTTCGACGCGCTCCAGGGATCTATCCTCGACGCAATCACGGGCGACGACAGTGCTCCCGAGCGATCCGTGCTGCTGAGCGCGGTTGACGTAGTCCAACTCGAGGCGCTAGCGAACGATCTGCGAAACGCCCACCTCGGGGACGAGGTGTTCGGTGACTTTGCCGATGCGCTTGAGGATACCGCAAGGGCTGCGGCCCGCCGCGGCGCGCAGGATGTGCTGGTGATCAGTACCTGAAGTTTCTTGAGTCTGAGCCGCGCCCGCAAGCTACCGGACCAGTTTCCCTGCTTCGATTGATTCCTTCGCGGACGGCGGTCGTGCGCTGGAGTGCGTATCGGAGGGAGAAGCAGACGATCCACAAGCCTTCGATGCTGGCGGTGCTTGTAGTGGCAAACGTAGAAGGTCAACGCCTCGCACGGGTTTCTCGACGCTTCCAGTCAGTCGCTGGGCTGATCTTCAGCTTTGCCGAAATCCATTCAAAGTACGATAATAATACGAATGGGAAGGAATCGCAAAGATAACCCGGTTATCATTCAATTCTTGATGGCAACGGCCATGTCATTGCGGTGATTTTGAATTAATTTAGTAAGCCAGAGCTGATCGGACAGGGTTTCTAGAAAGAAAGGACCGAAACACAGCGGTTTTCAAAATCAGGCACTCTCATGAAGAACAGGAAACCAAAAGTAGCTATCGTCGTTGGGACGATTGCTTTGACCTTGTGTCTCGCCATCCTGTTTATGTGGGGATTTGGGCAACTATCATTTTCCGAACCAGTCGCGGTTGCCTATGCGCGAGCAGCCGGAGTGCTAGGGGTCTATGGTGATGAGGCATTGGACAATCTCTATCTGGATATCACGGCTGTCGCATCATTAATCCTGGCGGCGGCACTCGTCTGGAGCTTCTGCGTAGCAGTGGAATGGCGACGTCTCAAGCGTAAGAGATAGGCGCTGGCCTCCCGGAGGTCGAACCTTGTGGAATCGCGCGCTGGAAGGAGTATAGGCGGTCTTAGGATACCGCCGTGTAACCGTCGGTTCCGCGGGGTCCAGCTAAAACTCAATTGTTGCGCTTCCGGTGTCGCTGCCCTTTATTGGTGACTGCGACTAACGATCGAAACTTGCCTTGGCACGCACATGACATCTACGAGTCGGTTACCGATTGCCGTCGCACTGCTACAAGCCGTAGAAGGCAAGCGGGGAAGAATAGAGCGCGTCCCGGTGACATTTTTCTAGCACCGAACGCTTGACAACCATCAACCCGACTGGCGATGAAAAGAGGCCTCACGCAAAGAGTGCCTCGACAAGAGAATGTCAGAAATTCGTTGCGATGCCATTGGCGATTACAGCGGATAATAATTTTTTACCATACCGATTTAGTCGGCGTAAACAGTCGACAGTTAAAGGAGCTCCATTGAGAAGAACCGCCAGCTTGGTCTCTGGTCAATACCGGCGGCTGCCTCGCCCCATCCACTGGTTGCAGGGAATAGCAGTCGTAGCGATCGTTGGATTAGTCGGTTGCGCAGGAACCAAAACATCGGATTTACAGATATCAGCGCCGGAGCGAGCCACGTCGCAACACAATATGATCATCGTATCCGTCCTGCCGGCTCCAGTCGTTTCTGCGCTACCCACAGACGAACAGATTCGCATATTTAATGTATCCGTTGCACTGCAAGTCCAATTAGTCGAGAAGCTTAAACGAACGGGCATGAAAATCGAAGCGCTACCAGCCGATACATTGCCGATCCATGCGCCTGGAACCTTCCTATTACGCTGCTTCATTCTGAGGGCGGACGCGGGGAATCGGGTACTCCGGCTCGCGGTGGGTTTCGGTGCCGGCAAGGGCATGTTGCGCACGCATACGGAACTAATTGATCTGGGTGATGATGCTTCACTGAAACTAGCGTCGTGGAATACAGACAGCAGCACCGGTGCGCTTCCTGGCCCTGTTGTGGGTTTTTTCGGGCCGGTGATTGCGGGGCCGGCACTTGGGATAGTCGGCGGTTCTGCAGGCGTGCTGCCGGGTATTTGGCAAACGCAGGCGCGCGAAGTTGACCAGACAAGCACGGAAATCGTAGACCAACTCCACACGCTAATTCATCAGCAAAACTAGATGCAACTCCACGCCGCCAGAGCTGCGTAGAAAATAAAAGCGTGCGAGCTCCACGCATACTGATGCGCCGCAGCCGCTTGCCTTCACCGGCAAAGCGCTCGTTGAACCAGTGACTGAGCTGGCTACCGGGCTGCAGGAGTCTAGTGGCGGCGGCTGGCGGTGTAAGCGAGCACCTGAGAGATATTCCAGTAGCACTCCCGCTCAAGCACCTTTTGACACGCTTCGTCGCTTCGTGTTTTCCACATGTCTGACGTGTCAATGCTGATGGGGCAGGCATTACAAGGCTCATCAAATTAGCAAACCTGAGCCGGGGCTCATCCCGCACCACGTTTGCGGGCGCCGTACTCCACTGGGAGTCGGTATGTGATGCCCTTGGCCAGTTCAGCAGCGTCAGCTTCTGACTCAATGTCCATCCACCCGCGCGTGTATGCGGCGATCTGCACGGCAAAGAAATGTTGAAGGGCCTGAGCGGAATGCGGGAGACGTCGCACGCTCCGTTCTTAGACTAAGGCCGCCGACGAAGCATTGTATTACGCAAAATCGCGCGGCCGTAACCGGGGGGCACTCTCGGAAGAAACCTGACACTTCTAGCGCGCAATTAGGTACAGGCAACCTTGTCCACTCGTTACTCCATTGAGTAGAGCGGCGAGCGCGGAGTCAATCCGCATGATGCCCGCCACTCCTTGCTCGCTGCGCCAGCATATTCAATCCCTCCACCAAGGCTGAAAATGCCATCGCCGCGTAGATGTAGCCTTTAGGCACATGCGTGCCGAACCCCTCGGCGATCAGTGTCATGCCGATCACAAGCAGGAAGCTCAGTGCAAGCATCACGATGGTCGGATGTCGCTCGATAAAGCGCGAGAGCGGATGGGCGGCGAACATCATCGCACCGACGGCCACAATGACCGCGATGATCATGATCAGCAGATGATCGGTCATCCCGACGGCCGTGATGATGCTATCGATGGAAAATACGATATCGAGCAGGATGATTTGACCGATCGCTGAGCCGAACGACAGTGCCTTTTGCTTCGAGATCGAAGGATTTCCTGGGCTTTCTTCGTGAGCGGACGGCGTGACATGGTGGCGAATTTCCGTTGTTGCCTTCCAGACGAGGAACAAGCCGCCCGCTGAAAGTACAAGATCACGCCATGAGAAGCCATGATCGAAGACACTAAATGCCGGCTCGGTGAGGCGTGCAATCCACGCGATGGTGCCAAGCAGTGCCAATCGCAGCACGAGTGCGAGAAGTATCCCAATGCGCTGGGTGCGCGCCCGTTGTTCGCGTGGCAGCTTGTTCGTTAGAACCGAGATAAAGATCAGGTTGTCGATGCCAAGTACGATCTCCATAACGACCAACGTCACGAGGGCAGCCCAGATTGCAGGATCTGCCGCAAGCACGAAAAAATTCTCCATGACTCTCCCTGAATGCGAGATGGATCGGACCAAGAGCAAGACGGGACGCGAATTACCAGTCAGATGCTATCTGCATGCATCGCTCGTTTTTGCGTCTTGAGCAATGCGTGCCATTTTAAGCGCAGGCGCCCCTTCTGCGTCTGCTAAGCTATGAGGAGAGCGCTCAAAGAGGGGGATCTAGATAGCCGAGATTCCAGGCGTTCTGTGGCATCAACGATTGAGCTCAGACGAACTTCAAGCAATTGTTGCTCATGTGCATTGACGGTCGCAGTCAGCGTGCTTAGCAGGTCGATAGAGAACGCATATGGGCCATCCTCAGAAGCCTGTTCGAGCAATGCCGCCAGACCCGCCTTCGCCTTCGCGAGATCAAACGAAGGGGAGATGCGCCCAATCTCGTATCGCAAAGAAGCTCTGTAAGCAAAGTCGCGTGGACGAGGCATTATAAAGTTGCGCGGTCGGCGTTCCGATTGCGTGCGCGCTCCAGCTCGATCCGAATTCGCAATGCCTCTCGATTGGCGCTTCCCATATCAAGCCGCAGATAAAGCCGGGATGATTTCCTGCTCGTATTGGGGCCCTCATCCGAATTTTCTAGATGTGGAAGGTGAATCGAGATTGCACCTTCCGCTTTCTTTATCTAAACAAACTTCCTTGTGTTTTCGATGATAAAATTCAGCGACGATTTTTAGGGGATTCGATCTTTCTTCTGTAATCTTTAACCATCTTTTCCGTAGCATTGATAAAGCCAGTGGGGCTGCCGTGCATGTAATGCTGCACATGCTTACGCATGAGCACTGCGATTTTTGATGCCTCTTCCAGGCGACCATCGAGTAGTGCCGAGATAGCCTTGGAACGATACAGATAGGGGCTTTGATAAGCGATGCTCGGGACAAAGCAAAAGTATTGATCTATAAAATTTTGATTTTGATGATACTTTCCTACCTCAAAGTACCGTAACATGGGGCACAAATCTTCACGGCTAGAAAATAGGAAAAGTAGATAGGCACTGTGCCCGTTGCTCAACATTTTTCGGAAGCCAAGTTTTGGGGCAATGTTAAAACTCAGAAGACCGAACTTCATGTGCGTTTTCCACAGCAGGGCGAGTGAATCTGGATTACTTTTCCCCCATTTGGCTAGAGCTAGCATGTCTGCGAGGCTCAGACGGGCATGCCCAATGATCTCGAAAATAGTAGTCCAATTGGGTAATAAACCACTATCTTCTGCAAGCTTTGCGAAGATGGGATTGTCCGAGCACGAGAGCACGACCCTCAACTCTGGAGTCAGGTTATTGTATATTTCAACCAAACGAGGATGGAGATCGCACAGGACAATGACTCCAAGCAGACTCCAAGCTTTATCGACCTCTTCCGAATTTACGTCTTTTTCTAGGATATTAATATTCTTTAATAATTGTTTCCATATCTGATCTCCAGATAGATATTTATCTTTAGTAGCAGTTAGTCTTTTTTGCTCCTCCAGCATCTCTGCTCGCGAAATCGAGAAATAGTACTGAGCCCAACTCTCCTGAGCCTCGAGTGATGGTTTTTCCTGAACATATTCCATCATCATCAGACGGCTCTGACTCTTCGCCCACATTTGATCGACCATCTCCGCGCGTTCAAGGTCGCTGTAAAACATCAGGTCCGTTGGATAGGCGCAGCGTTCCAGATTATCAACCGAGGCCTGAAACCCTGGATGCAATGACGCTGCCTCTGAGACGGAGAAGCGCTCGGCGTCGTTGTAGGCGCTGAATTTCACGACATACATCAAGGCACCATAGTCGATTGGTGTTCCTGTTAATGCGCAGCGTGTACTTTTCTTATTGCCGAAGATTTTGGGTTCCACCATTGCGAAGATTGCAGGAACCTTGAATTTTGGAGTGAATGCCACAAGAAACCTCTTTCAATAATATATGGTCTGCTTTGGTCGGGCGGCGGGGCATAGTACTGACGATAACTGGCGATTCCCCTACTTGGACAAGGCGGCTGTTGTTGATCAGCTCGTTACAGGCTGGCACGAACATCTCGTTCGATATATCAAGGACATCGATGCATTCCAGAACAAAAATGAGTATATCCCGAGCGCATTGGACAAATCGCGTACTGCACGAATTGATGCTGCATCGACTCAGATTCATTTTAGACATCATCGCGACACTGGCATTCCACTGGCGGGAATGCGGGATGCTGTCGCGCGCATTAGTATCGATGCGCGCAGCGCTAAAGTCACCGCTAAATTGTCAGTGAACCTTGCAAAAAATTACCATACAACGAATGCTGCCTGTTGAGAGACGAGCCGCGCAGGGGGCTTCGTGGGTTAAGAAAAATGCATTTAACGGAGAGTTGCATGCTCGCTACGTAAACTCGGTACATAAGAATATCTTGATTAGGAAGTGATCATTTCCTATAATCGCTCCATGACTGCCCGCAACCATCCTGTAAAACAGCCACGTGCTCCGGGGCGCCCACGCGAATTCGACATGGAGGTCGCGCTAGATGGCGCAATCCAGATTTTTCGCGAGCGCGGCTACCATGCGACGTCCCTCGGCGATCTTGGCGCAGCGATGGGGCTTACGGCCGGCAGTATCTATAAGGCATTTGCCGATAAACGCGCGGTCTTCATCGCCGCATTCGACCGTTATATCTACCTGCGAAATGCGCAGTTGCAGGGCCTGATCGATGCAGAGCTCACTGGTGGGGGCAGGGTGCGGGCTGTTCTGCTGTTCTATGCGGAGTCGGCGCATGGCGTGGAGGGCACGCGAGGCTGTCTTGTGGCCGGAAGCGCGACCGACCTCGCTACGTTTGACAGCGAGGTCGCCGGTCGCGTCGTAGGGGCCTTGCAACGACTTGAAACTTTGTTGTGCCGCTTGATATGCCTTGGTCAGACAGATGGCTCCATCACATCCACGTTGGACCCAGAGGCCTCTGCCTGCGTTCTGCTGAGTCTGATACAGGGTTTCAGAATCGTCGGCAAAACGGGACGTTCACGGGCACACATGACGGCCGCAGCAGATCAGGCCATGCGGTTAATTAGCTAAGCGCCAGAAGGCGTAAATTCGCATTCTTTAATGCCTCCTGCACGGCCAATTAGGGAGCGTATATTTCCTAATTGGCCGTGCAGGAGACAAGCAAAAAACATCAATGCTTTCGTCACCACAACCCAAAGGAGTTTCATTCGTGACAGCACATCCTTCGTTGGCTGCGTCAGGAAGTTCCAGAATTGCAAACACATTGCCAGCATCGAGGCCTGTTACGGGGCTGGCAGGATTCGAGCATCGCTTCGAGACCGTAAACGGGCTTCGACTGCACTACGTCACGGGTGGTAATCCGGACGGTGATGTGCTTGTCTTGCTGGCAGGGTTTCCTGAGAGCTGGTTTGCTTGGCGCAAAGTTATGGGATTGCTTGCGCCGACGTACAGAATCGTCGCGCTGGATCTTCCAGGGCAAGGTGATTCCGACCGCCCGGCAGACGGCTATGACACTAAGACGCTTGCGAAGCATGTTCATGGCTTGCTTGAGCAACTTGGAGTGACCCGGTACTTCCTCGCTGCGCACGATGTAGGCGCATGGGTCGCTTATCCTTACGCGGCGTTGTTTGGCAATGAAATCCGCCGACTCGCGCTACTGGATGCGGGCATTCCGGGCATCACATTGCCGACCGCCCTGCCGACCGCCCCCGACCGTGTGTGGCGTACCTGGCATTTTGCGTTTCACCTGCTGCCGGACCTGCCAGAGACGTTGATAGCTGGCAAGGAACGTGAGTATCTCGACTGGTTTCTGCGTCGAAAGACGGCGAATCCCGATACTTTCAGTGAATCGGACCTCGATGAATATCTGCGAATTTTCAAGAAAGACGGTGGCTTGCGCGCCGGTCTTGCGTATTACCGTGCCGCGCATGTATCTGCGCATCAGAACTGCGAATTGAAGGAACGTGGCATGCTGAACGTTCCATTACTGGCCCTTGGTTCCGATCAAGGGTCGATCGCCGACATGGCAACACCTCTACGCGCCTTCTTCGCTGACGTACAGGGGAGCACCATCAGTTACTGTGGACACTTCCTGCCGGAAGAGCAACCGCATGCGGTTGCCGACGAGCTCGCCGCATTTTTTGGAATCGGAGACGAGTGACAGAGATTGGTCGGCTGCCGATGAGGGGGCGTCGTGCGCAGCCGGGCGCTGCATACGCAGGCCCTCGCGCTGCTGGACGATGTTTGACATAAACCGGGCCGACAAACGCTGAAGCTCGGGGCGCTATCTAGCAAAAATTGTCTACAGAGAGCACCGCAGGCCGACACTCGAGGAAGCGTAAGCGTGTATCTCGAAGTGGCCTTAGGTGACGAGCAAATGGCTGCGATTAACTCCGGGTCGAGTTCTCAGCGTTCCGGGCGGGAAAATACATTGACGAGGTTTCCATCCGGGTCGCGAAGGAGCAGTGAGCGATTGCCCCATGGCATCATCGTGGTCGGCATGACGATGTTTGCTGCGAACGTGTTTATTCGTTCGAACACTTCGTCAACGTCCGCCACCTCGAACTCCAGAATTGCCGATTGATTGGCGGCCGCAGTGGCAGCACCGACGTTGAAAAGCTTGATCAGGTGCTCGGACGATATCGCAAGCGTGGCGCCAGCGAAACGCACTTCGGCAAATCCATCGGCTAGACGTGTAGGCTCCATACCGGAAAGCCTTTGATAAAACTGGACCAGCCTTTCAACGTCCGACGTTACAACACGAATCGATGCAAATTTCATTTTTTAAGCTCCTCGCAAGAAAAGGAGCTTCAGCCTACAGTCCAATGCTGTCAGATTCTGGCAGTATAGTCCGATTGGCCACTTGATTCAGCTTGCGCCAATCACGCAGTAGTGTGGTGCGCCTCTTCGGGTAGCGCTCTGCCATGTGCGCGATGCTTAAGATCCTGTCCGAACGGAAATTCCGAAAATCCCTGCGAAGCTCGCACCAACACATCAGCACCCGAGACTGGTCGAAATACACCAGGGCGAAGGGCCAAACGACGCGTCGCGATTCAGTTCCACTTCCGTCGACATAAATGATTTCGAGCTTTCGTTCCTCGCGCACAGCAGTGCGCAAGAGGTCCTGCGAAATTGTATGGGACGGTCGCGTCAATGGTGCGCCGACCAACAGCGAAGATTCCTCGAGTTCGCGACGCAATTCAGCAGGCAGTACGGCCGCTATCTTCGCAAGTGTGTTTAGCGCGCCCGCCGCCAGCGTCTTGTCGCTGCGATCAGCCACCCAGCGCATACCTAGCACAAGGGCATCGAGCTCCTCTGAACTGAACATGATGGGTGGCAACATGAAGCCGGGGCGCATCATGTAGCCGATACCCGGCGCGCCCTCAATCATTGCGCCTTGCGCCTGTAAACTGGCGATATCCCGATATAGCGTGCGGATGCTCACGCCGAGTTCGTCTGCGAGTGCCTGACCGCTCACGGGGCGGCGGTGGCGACGTAGTATCTGGAGGAGTTGAAGGAGGCGTTCGGCGCGGGACATGCATGAATCCTGAAGTCTACGGAAGGAAACCGGCGCGACTGATTACGTGGGCTGAGTGCCATGCCGTTCGGCACAGGCAATGCATTGTTCACGATCCATGCAACCTTGTCGAACGTCTCAATGCGGTGGCCTGAAGACTCGGGTGATTTGCATCGACGCCTTCAAGGGCGTCGGCGGCGGCCAGCCCATTGGAACAAGTAAGAGACGTTTGCCGCGCTCTGAAACTGTCGCTCATCTCCTGCAAGCTCACATGCGCAGCAGAAAGCGTCCCGGCTGTATATGCCATCATCCGGTCGTTGACCCGATGAAATCTGACGCCAAGATGCTCGCGCAGTGTTGCGTCAACGCGGCAGCCACACCAAGGAAAACTTCAAGTCTTCGTTGACCGCGTCCCAATGCGCCAGAACCGATGGGGCTTTCCCAGAGACACTGATGTCTGTTGTTCGTTTTAGTCACGTGTTGTATAGTTGGCCGTAAGGAGATGGCGTTCCTCCTTTAACCATCGCGTTCACCGCGGTTAATGACGCCTACAGTTACCTGACTTTCGTTGGGGCTGTAGGCGTTCGCGTCCACATCCTTCCCGTTGGTCAGGCCACGCAACATCGGCACATTGACCAATGCAAAAAATCCATCGCTTCGAACAACTGGAACTGCTGCCCTATCTCGGCAAATGGTTTCTGATCGCGTGCGTCGCCGCGGCGCTTGCGGGCAGCGCGTCAGCCTTCTTCCTCCTCGCCCTCGATCATGCGACCGCATGGCGTGAGGCTCATCGCTGGGTAATCTGGTTGCTGCCTGTGGCCGGTTTCGCAGTCGGCTACGTGTACTACCGGCTCGGCAAGCCGGTTGATGCCGGCAACAACCTCATCATTGATGAGATCCACGACCCTAAGAATGTCGTGCCGCTGCGCATGGTGCCGCTCGTACTCGGGGGCACGATCATTTCGCATTTGTTCGGCGCATCGGTTGGGCGTGAAGGTACGGCGGTGCAGATGGGCGGGGCACTTGCGGACCAACTGACCCACGCGTTCCGCCTCAAACACGAAGATCGTCGCATTTTGCTGATGATCGGTATGAGTGCGGGTTTCTCGTCCGTATTCGGAACACCGCTCGCGGGCGCAGTGTTTGGTCTGGAAGTGCTTGCAATAGGGCGGATGCGATACGACGCGCTGTTTCCCTGCATCGTGGCGGGCATTGTCGCTGATCAGGTATGTCTTGCATGGGGCGTCCACCACGTCCACTACGCCGTCGGGACGATCACGCCGATCAACGCATGGAGCGTTGTCGCCGCCGTCGTAGCGGGCATTGCATTCGGTCTGGTAGGCATGGCGTTCGCCACTAGCACGCACAAGCTCGGCGCGCTGGTAAAACGCCAGATCGTGTATGCGCCATTGCGACCGTTCGTGGGCGGGATCGTCATCGCCACTACGGTTTGGGCACTCAATGCGTATCACTACATTGGCCTTGGCATTCCGGACATCGTCCGGTCGTTTCAGCAGCCGATGCAGCCTTGGGACTTTCTCGGCAAGTTCGCCTTTACCGTTGCGTCGCTCGGCACGGGGTTCAAAGGTGGCGAGGTCACGCCGTTGTTCTACATCGGTGCGACGCTGGGTAACGCACTGGCCCCACTGTTACACATGCCGTTCGCGCTGATGGCTGCAATCGGTTTCGTAGCAGTGTTCTCAGGTGCTGCCAACACACCTATAGCTACCACGATCATGGCCATGGAGTTATTCGGCACGGGCATCGGTCCGTTTGCCGCGATTGGTTGTGTGACGGCTTATCTGTTCTCCGGTCATACAGGGATCTACCACGCGCAGCGCGTCGGACACAGTAAACATCGCAGGCACCGCCTTATTGTGCCGGACGGGACACGGATCGCAGAGCTGGGCCGGTTCCGTAAACCAAAGGCCACGGCCGCAGTTCCGCCTTCAACCGAAGACCAAGTGGGCAGATCTCCTGATACGGTTCTGACGACAGAGGAAAGCAGCCAATGATTTCGGAAAACAATCACGAACACATCGCGGCGCTGCGGCTCTACTTCCCAATTGCGACCCGCGCGAGAGCAACGCGGTTCTGGCATCGCCTGAGCGCGCCAGCACTCGCTCATCACCTTATTGCGGTTGCGAAGCGGTCCAACATCATGCAGGCGATGTTGCATCACGTCAGTGCAGGATATATGCCCGGCGAGCGGCTTTCGCATCATCATCCGGAAGTCAACGGGATGCGCCATCCGCAGTGCCTCGAACTCGTGGATACCGAGACTCGCTTGCGTCAGTTCATGCGCGACCACGCAGAGGAATTGCGCAAGGTCCACGCGGTGCTGCTGCTTTGCGAACTGCCTCTCGGGCATCGGCGCACGGCTAATGCGCTTTCGACCTCGACTAACGGGTGAGCTATGGCCGGAGCCTATTCGCTTATTGCCATCAGCATCGGGGCGATGCTCGGTGCACTCAGCCGCTATGGGCTAAGCCTCGCGATGAACGCGCTCGTGCCGAACATTCCGATGGGAACGCTGGCGAGCAATCTCATCGCCGCGTATATCGTCGGCGCGGGGATCGCATTCTTTGGTTCGACAGTCAGTCTTTCAGTCGCTTGGCGACTTTTTGTCATCACCGGTCTGGCCGGTGGCCTTTCCACCTTCTCGACTTTCTCGGCGGAGTTGCTGACCTTGCTCAGGGACGGTCGGCTCGGCTGGTCGGCAGGGATGCTCGCGCTGCACGTCGGTGGTTCATTGGCCATGACCGCGCTGGGCATGGCCACCATTTCACTAAGCCGTCACACCTGAAAGGGAGTTCGCCATGCAAGGCTATCAATTGACGTTTTTCACGGAACAGAAGCGCAAGCACGGACATCAGCCGATCTGTGACTGGCTGCTGAGGGTTGCCGAGCAACACGGCGCTTCGGGCGGGACCCTTGTCACGGGCGCAGAAGGTTTCGATCACGCTGGCCGATTCCATTCGGCCGGTTTTTTCGAACTTGCAGATCAACCGGTCGCTGTCACTGTTTCCGTCGATGAACAAGCGTATCAGCGTCTGATGAGCGCGCTCGCGGAAGAAGACGTCGACCTCACCTATGTAAAGGTTCCGGTCGAATTCGGTCGTGTTGGACGCGCGGCTGCCTGAAAAGTCGAGACCGCTGCCAGGCGAAAGCAACAGGCCCCGCATTCCTGAAGCACATTGATGACAAGCATTGGCAACGTGGGCGTGAGAGTGTCCTTACGGGCCGACAGCCGACAATGGGGAGAGGGCGTCGTGCGAAACTGAGCGCTGCTTAGGCGACTGGCTGCGCTGGTGGGCAACGACTGCGGTAGACGCGGAGAAATAGAAGCGATCGCTCAGGACGCCATCCCTCTGGGCAATCCGAATAGCTTAATTGGTGCCATATCACGCTTTGAATCGAGTGAAATTCGGCGATTTGGGCCGCGTGGAAACCGGCCTGTTCGCGCACTTCTTACTCTGGACAGATCGCCGAAACCCTTTGCTGGAAAGGCTCCGAGCGATTGATGCGCGATGTTATATTGAGTATCTTTGGTGAGTGTTAGTAAACAATTAACAACCGCCACGAAGAGATCAGCCGTTATTCTGCTGTGCTAGGATTTTTTCTCGGTTCGGAAAAGGGGAAATCAGTATGGCGACCGAAATCGTGGGGATTTTCCAGGTAACGACGATTGTCAGGAGAAAGCCGAGCGGCGTCTGGTACGGTCGCTACGCAGTTGCCCGATGTGATGATCCGCGTGGCGTGCCTATCTTCGAGGGGATGTGTCCAAATGCGCCTGATCCCGGCCTTGCAAGCGTGGCTGCCATGGCTGTCGGCAAGGAAAAAGCGGAATCGCTCCATCCTTCTATGCACCCCGCACGGTAGTGTTATTCCGTAATGCAACGGGTTCAAACCAATCGGTTCGGTGCGCCGTTTCACCCTGAAGAGTTACCAGTTATCCCTGCGAAGGAACTCGTCGCGACGGAAAAAATAGGGATTAAACAGTATCTGCCGTAAAAAAAGCCCCGTAAGAACGGGGCTTCGTATGTTGCGTACTAGCCGGACCCGATAAACAGGGCGGGCGAGAGATCCTGGTTACCTTGCTTGAGAACGTCGGCGCAAAGGTCCGGCGAGTACCGTCACATGTTCTGGAAACGGTACGTCGGACGATCGCGTCGCCTCCGAGCGCGTGAGCACAGCAAAGTGACGCAGCCGAGCCCGGAGCTGCTCCGATGTTTCCGTCGGTGGCAACGCCAGGCGCTTTCGGCTAGTTAGCTTGGTTCGCATGGAGTTTCTCCTTGATTACAAACAGAATTATCACGTCAGACTATTTGCGTCAAGTCCTGCGGCGCGTAGCATGTCGTGCGGCAAATCCTGTTCGAGACGGATAAGGCGCGACCCTCTAGTCAACTCTCGCTTGTATCCCTTGTCGCGATAATATTCGACGAGTTCGGGGTGTGGTCGATTGATCGAGTAGGTCGGGCATCGGGCCGCCGCAGCAAGGAACTGCATGTAGCGGCTGGTAGCATCCACGAACGCCAGGCCAGTTGCCTGACCCGGATTACGTTCGATGAAATGTATTGAAGCCACAACCCGTCTGTTACTAATGCGTCCGAGAACCAGGCCCCATAAATGAGTTCCGATAGCCGGTTGATATAGAAGGCTGCATCAACCCGACGCGGCCGTCGGCGATAGCGTCCCACCTGGTCTGTCCAGTTCCAGCCGGGCACGTGCTCTGAACGATCGTCCTCGTAGTGCCTCAACTGGCTTCGGCCACAGCAGCGTCCGCAATTTCCGCAATGGATACGGAAAATCCGCTCAGTCCTTGAACTGGAGGATCACAGGCGTAGCTCACGTCAGTAAACGCGCAATTGCGGCGTCAGGCACCCGAAAGACATTTGCTGAGCGATCGCTGGGGCAACGAGAGGCGCACGTCGCCCCGAAACAGGTATCCGCCGTTTCCTGTCGAATGATTTCGTCGGCATCTTGAATGAAGGAGCCGTTGGCGTTTCCGATCTAAAGCAGTCAGCCTCTAAGATTTGAGATGTCTTTGGTCTGTGTCTGCGTGGCGGATTCTGGTAAAAGTTTGTGCGAAGGCACGAGTAGGGTCGGGCATCGAGCGCTGCGCAGCACCCGTTCAGCAACACTACCTAATACAAGGCGTCTTACACCGCGCCGCCCATGCGTACCCATAACAATGAGATCAGCATTGAACTCTGCGGCAACGCGCACGATGCAATGTGCGATATCTTCCGCCCCTAAATGTGCCTCAACCGAACGGGCTATTCCCTGCACGCCGGACGCGAGCATCTTTGTCTGTGCATCTGCGCATAGGAGTCGCCCTTCCTCGAAGTAGGCGTCACGTACGATCGACGGATCGAAGCCCGGCACATCGTAGGCCATCACAGGCAGGTCAATTACATAGAGTGGCATCAGTACTGCCTTTGAATCCAGCGCGAGGCGGATCGCCATGTCGAGCGCTTGCGAAGCTGTCTTGCTGCCGTCGATTGCAACCAGAACGCGAGAGTACATAGGATGCTCCATGACAACTCGTTAATGAGCGGGTTGACGTTGAGCCAACAACGCCGTGTCAAAGGCGCTAGTGCGACATCAGTACCGGTAATGTCGCTGTCAGCAGGACGGAGCGTGTCGCGCCACCCAGCACGAGCTCCTGCAATCGTGCGTGACCATATGCGCCCATGACAAGAAGATCGAATCCACCGCCAAGTGCGAAGTTGAGCAGGGCATCGCCGGTGGTCTCGGTGGCATGGCGGTCAAAGCGCACGATGTCAACCGAGGTCGCGCCATGCCGCGCGAGCGTTGCGGCCAGTTCGCTGCACGAGGCCTGAGAGGGCGCAGGAGAAAACGTCGTCGACGAGGCTGCGATCGTGACGTGTGCGGCACCGACGATGAAGGGGGTCGCGTCATGCACTGCTCTCGCTGCCTCGCGGCTGCCATTCCAGCCGATCAGCACGCGGGTGCCGACTTTTTCGAAATGCCCGGTGTTCGGAACGAGCAGTACAGGGCCTCCGGCACCCAGGACGACCGTCTCGGCAAAGTGATCGGCGACAAATGTTTCTGGATCGTCGGGATCGGCTTGTCCAATTATCGTCAGGTCCGCGCTGCGGCTATGACGCATGATCGAGGCAACAGGATCGGTATCTGTATCCACGTCGACCAGCGCGCCGACGACTTGCGCCCGTGCCAATTCGGCCCGAAACAGTCGCTCGATGGCGGCACGCTGCTCTGCACGAAGTTTGCGATGCACGTCGTAATAGTCTGCGGTTCCGGCCATGACATAGAACTCTCGCGGATGCGGCTCGAAAGCGGCGAAGACGCCATACAGATGCGAACCGAAAGAGCGCGCGAGTTTGAGCGCAAGCGAAACGCGCGTGTTGGCACGTGTACTCGAATCCAGATGAACCATCAAGGTTTTGTAGCTCATTACGGATCTCCAGTAGAACGAAGACGTCGCGGCCCGACACAGGGCAGACAGCGAGTTGATCTGAGTTTAAAAACGGGTCTCTGTTTGCCGTTGACCTGGATCAAGCGAGGACTCGTTATCCATCGGCCGCGACGGGTGCCCCCGAGCGAGACAATTGAGGCAGATCAATCGCAAACCGCGATCAGTTTTTACAGTGGAACTGGGGCGTGTCAAAGCGCGCAGCGCGCAACGTGGGCCGCTTCCTGTATAGCGCGCTGCCCTTTTTTATTCAAAGCAGAGGTGAAAGATGAACAATCTGACCCGTTACGATCCGTTCGGGACCGAGCCAGTTTCTGAACTGTTTCAAGGACTTTTCCGCCCGTTGCGTGGTGCTCCTGCCGCCGATAGTAGCGATCTTTCGTCCATCAAACTCGACGTGACGGAAAGTCCGCGGGCATATCTGGTGAAGGCGGAGCTGCCTGGCGTGGACAAGAAGGACATTGACGTAAAAGTCGATGGCAACACGGTCTCGATTCATGCGAAGGTAGAGCGCAAGACCGAGCAGAAAGAGGGGGAACGTTGGATTCGAAGGGAGCGCTATAGCGGCTCATTCGCGCGCACGTTTTCTCTCGCAAACGAGATCGACGACTCGGCAGCAAGCGCCCAGTATCAGGACGGCGTGTTGTCCCTGAACCTGCCCAAGAAGGTACCTGCTGCCCAAAAAAGCGTGCAGATCGATTAACACATGGTGATCGCTGAGAGAGTAACCGATGCGGATTGGCTGAACGAAACCGCTAAAACAGGCGGAATGCTCAGCGGTCGGCACCCTGCCGGCGAGGGAGGCCACACGATGGGACTGGGAATGCAGATGGTCTATCTGGGTTTCGCGGGAACGGCCGCGATCGAGGCGGAGGCGGGCGTACAGTTGTTGCGGCTGGAGCGTTTCGGCAAGACGTTGAAGTCCTGTCACCTGGCGATTGAAGAGGTTCATGGACTCGACGCGTCACAGACTTACGATGTACGTCTCGATCTTGTCACAATATCGAGCGGCTTCAGTCCGGTTGCCCATCATTGCGGTACTGATCCACTCGTTGTTATGCGTGAAGCTTTTGATGAAGCCGAACACGAACTCGAGGCAAAGTCAGCATGATGTGAAGCACAAGCGAGCTTCCCTTGTCGGCGAGTGGGCGGCCGATGGTGGCAAAAAGCGCTCCATCAAGGAGCGCTGAATGTGCATGCACTGGGCCCACACGACGTAACGCAACGCCTTTGTCTACAGCTTTCAGGCATTCATGGGCTTATACGCGTGCGAGGGCCTGTGCATCGACGATATGAATCTGCTTGCCTTTGGGTTCGACCAGACCATCGCGATGAAAGCGCGAGAACATGCGGCTGACTGTCTCAAGTTTTAGTCCGAGGTAGCAGCCAATCTCCTCGCGGCTCATCTTCAGATTGAACTTTGCGCTGGAATAGCCTCTTGCGCGAAAGCGCGCCGCGAGATCGAGTAGAAACGAGGCGAGCCGCTGCTCTGCGGTCATCGTACCGAGCATCATCATCAGGCTAGACTCGCGCACGATTTCGCTGCTCATCAGATAATAAAGATGGCGTTGCATGCGGCGGCTTTCGCGGCAAAGCAATTCGAACTGGGCAAACGGGATGATGCACACCGTGCTGTCTTCCAGCGCGATCGCCTCACAACTATGGGTGCCCGAGCAGACGCCGTCGAGGCCCAGTGGTTCGCCAGGAATCTGGAAGCCGATCACCTGTTCGCGCCCGTCGCGGTGCATGACGATGGTCTTGAAAGATCCCGTTCGCACTGCATACAGACTCTGGAAAACATCGTGCGTGCGAAAGAGCGCCTCGCCACGCCGCACATGACGCGTCGTGAGTACGACGGTATCGAGTTGCCGGAGTTCGATGCCGGAAAGATCGGCTGGCATGCAGACTGCGCGCAACGAACAGGTCGAGCAGCGCGTCGGCAGGCAGCCCGAACCGCCCGCGCGATGCACTGGATGCACCGGGATCGGCGGTCTTTGCGTGGATGACGGCATCGGTGAAGGGGTATCGAATACGGACTCGGCATACATGATCGTCTCCAGTTTTAACGCGCGATGTACGTGCGTTAATAGCGGGGTCAACGCGCGGTTTCGACCGCGGCGGCTTGACCTGCATGCGTCCAGTATCGGCATCGCCATCCCGGAAATAAATCAGCGGTGGTGGAAACTGGTGTACGCAAGACGGAAGTTATGTAGGGCGATTCCTACATCGGTGCGATGCTATGCCGCATCGGGAGATGGTCGCGCATGGCAGACGCCAGTCTGGGCAAGGGCTAGACCTCGTCCTGATCGTCGATCAATTTGTGACGCAGCGCGTAGCGAACCAGGGCCGCTTCGTGAGGCATCTGCATTTTTTCCAGAATGCGGACCTTGTAGGTGCTCACGGTCTTGCTGCTCACGCACAAGGCGTGGGCGATTTCGGTAATGGTCTCTCCGGACGCGATCCGGCGGAAGACGTCGAACTCGCGATCGGAGAGGCGCTGGTGCGGGAGCAAGTCGGCGGGCTCGTTCAGACTAAGCGCGAAGCGCTCTGCCATTGTCGTGCTGACGTAGACGCCACCGGATGCGACTTTCGTAACGGCGTTCACGAGTTCCGCGCTGGCACTTTCCTTAGTGAGATAACCTGAAGCCCCCGCCTTGAACGCGCGCACGGCGTACTGCTGCTCAGCGTGCATGGTCAGGACAAGGATGCGCAAGGCAGGTTTTTCTTCCTTGATCTGCTTGATGAGATCCACGCCGCTGCGACCCGGCATAGACAGGTCGAGCACCAGCACCTGGGCGGCCTGATCACGCACAAGGGCAAGCGTGGTCGCCGCGTCCCAGCCTTCTCCGGCGACTTCAAAGTCGTGTGCGCTTTCGAGAATACGGCGAAGGCCGTCGCGCACGAGTGTATGGTCGTCAGCGAGCAGGACCTTGATCATGAAGTTGTCTCGTCGGATTGAAGGGCATCGAGATCAAACGTGATGGAGAGGGAAAAGCCTTCACCAGGCCCCGTATCGATTTCGACGACGCCGTTGAACATGTGGGCGCGCTCGCGTATGCCCAGTAATCCAAAGGTTTTGTCGTGTCGCGCCGGATCGGGAGCGTCGCTTCTTTCGCCCGTTGTACCGCAACCGTTGTCGGCAATGCGCAAGATGCAATGCTGCGCATTCACTTCCAGACTGAGGTCTACCCTGTTTGCCTGCGAGTGGCGCGCTACGTTGGTTAGCGCCTCCTGAACGATGCGAAACAGCATAGAGGCCGCCGTGTTGGAGAACACCACACTGCCAGTCTCCAGGCACTTGCGCACCTTGATTCCGTATCGACTTGAAAAATCATTGGCGAGCCAGTCGATCGCCGATACGAGCCCGAGGTCATCGAGCATGACGGGGCGCAGATCGGCGGCAATGCGGCGTATGCCTCGAACCATCGCGTCAATGAGCGTGCTCATGCCCGCAAGACTGGTCGCGATGTCGGGCATCATCTTTGGGCCCAGACGCTGCCCCAGCGATGAAAGGTCGATCTTGAGCGCAGTGAGTTGCTGCCCCAGATCGTCGTGCAGCTCGCGGGCGATGCGGGTTTTTTCAGCTTCGCGCACGCTTTGCAAATTGGCTGAGAGCTCGCGCAGTTCTTCGCGCGAGCGTTTGAGCGTGTTCTCGGCTTGCAGCCGCTCGGTGATATCGCGCAACATGACCGTGTAGAGCCTGCCGGACGCCTCGCGGATCTGCGAGATCGACGCTTCGATCGGGAACTCCTCGCCATTCGCGCGCAAACCATAGAGCACGCGCTGCTGACGGCCCATCTGGCGCTCCGTCACCCCCGTAACGCCGAACTGGTCGACATGTTGGGCATGCGCTGCGCGAAAACGCTCGGGAATAAAGCGCGAAAGCGGCGAGCCTATCGCCTCCATCGCCGTTAACCCGAATACATATTCAGCGGCCGGATTGAAGATGACGACTTTTTGTGTCTCGTCGACCGTGATGATCGCCTCCATCGACGAACGGATAATCGCCATCATGCGTACTTCGTTCAGGCGTGCGTCGCTGATGCTTGCGGATGGTGTCATGCGTGCCGCCACAAGCCGCAATGCGAGCCATGCGCACGCTGTTGCTACGAGCGCTCCTGCCAGCAGGATCGCGGCAGCGCTGCTGGCCGCACCCGTGAGCAGCGGGCTGCCGTCTGCGCGTGTCTCGATCGTCAGCGCCGTGCCGCCCGCAAGCAACAGGTCGCTGCGTTCAAACCGCTGGTAAGAGAGGACTTCGTCCCTTTCAATTGGCACGCTCCGGTAAAGGTCGAATGGCGGATGATGTGCACGCACAGCGATTTCGAGCCCCGGTTGGGCTGCCAGGAGCGGCTCAAATAGCCGCTGGACATCGAGCGCGGCGACAGCGAAGCCGACTGGATTTTGTGTATCGCTGCCTTTTGACGCCGATTTGTCGTAGACGGGAAGCCATAGAGTTAGCGGCGCCAAGGTAGTGGGGCCGGGCTTGGCGACAGTCAGCACAACGTCGTCCGGTTGACCTGAGTAAGCGTCGCCGGGGCGGGCGGGCAAATTGCCCGCGCCGGCTGCGGGCCCAGCCCAGAGCGGGGCACCATACTCGTCGGGGGCATAACCGAGCGCAACAACCGCAGTGTGCGAGCTGTCCAGATTGAGGGCGGAGACATAGTTCGCCCAGCTCGCGGCGTCAGGCAGCGGCATCCGGGCAAGATGCGCTCTCGCACCGCGCAGCACGGCTTCATTGGCGATCAGCGAGAGTTGAATGGATTCGCGCAGGGCTTCGGCGCGGCGACCGAAGCGCTGCTCGGCAGCGCTTTGCCATTGTTGTGCGACGAACACAGCTACCGCCCCGGCGAGGGCGAATACAACAACAAACGCAGCGACCGCCGCCACTGCTGGCTGGCGGCTTTGCTCCTTCAGTGGCGCATCAGTGACCCATGTCATGGCAGCCGTCTGTAACGAAGTGCTCGTGGGCAGGCGAGTCGGGAGTGATTTGTTTGCAAACGGGCAACGTGAGTGAGACTGCCCGGCGCACGAGGACACATGCAGTGCGTCTCAATATTATGGCCTCAGGATCAGATGCGCCACGCTTCTGTGGCGGGTCAGTTTGTCATGCCCGGGATGTGCGTTGATTCGCAGGGCGGACAAGGGTGTTCGCGAGCCGGATCTTCAGGGAGTTCCACCGTATCGCGATATTCCGGCACGCTGCAATCCCAGTGCAGCGTCTCGACGATTCGGCGACGCAGCGCGTCGGCCGCTGCCGGCTCGCCGTGCGTCACGAAGGTGCGTACTGGCGGACAGTTCATGCCGGCGAGCCAGCGGATGGTCTCGCGATAATCGGCGTGAGCGGACAGGGATGAAATTGAAGAAATCTCGGCACGCACGCGCACATAATCGCCGTGCAGTTTGATCACTGGCGCATGCGATTCCAGAGCCGCGCCACGTGTGCCGGGCGCCTGATAGCCGACGAGCGCGATCGTATTGCGTGGGTCAGACGCGTACAGGTTCAGGTGATGCAGCACGCGGCCGCCCGTGGCCATGCCGCTGCCCGCGATGATGACCATAGGCCCACGGCGCGAGGCGATCGACTTCGAATCTTCGACCGTGCGGGCCATAAATGCGGCATGGTCGATCGCGTGCATCTGAGAGACAGTCAGGCGATGTTCACCCATATGACGGCGGTAGAGGTCGGTGACACTGATCGCCATCGGGCTATCCAGATAGACGGGCACGTTCGGCATGCGGCCGCCCTCTTTCAGCCGTGCAATGTAGTAGAGAATCTCCTGCGCGCGACCCACCGCGAAGCACGGTATCACCACGATCCCACCGCGCGCGAAGGTACGCGCAAACATTGCTGCAAGTTCGTCCTCGGGATCGATTGCGTCGTGCAGGCGGTCGCCATAGGTTGATTCGACCACCAGGTAGTCCGCATGCGCGGGAGGCGCGGGCGCGCGCATGAGCGGATCCTCAGGGCGGCCAAGATCGCCGGAAAATGCGATCACGGTGTGGCCACAGCACAGCACGACGCTGGCCGCTCCCAGAATGTGGCCAGCGGGCAAGAGGCGAAAAGACAGCCGGTTGCTCAGCGCTACGGGCTCGTCGAATTCGCGAGGCCCGACCAGACGCAGTGTCCTCTCCACGTCCTCGGTGGTGTAGAGCGGCAGCGCCGGATGGTGTTTGGAGAACCCGTGACGATTGGCGAACGTTGCGTCTTCTTCCTGCAGCCGGGCACTGTCGCGTAGCATCACATCGCACAGATCTGCGGTGCCGGGGGTGCAAAACACAGGTCCTCGATAGCCGTTTCGCACGAGAACGGGCAGATAGCCGCAATGGTCGATGTGGGCGTGTGTGAGGATGACGGCGTCGAGCGTGTCGGCCGCGAAGGGCAACGGTTCCCAGTTGCGAAGACGCAGGTTTTTCGTTCCCTGGAACAGGCCACAATCGATCAGCACCCGCTTGTGGTCCGCTTCCAGCAGGTAGCGCGAGCCTGTGACTGTCTGCGCCGCGCCAAGGAAGGTCAGCTTCATCATGTTCTCCTCGCATCGCGCCTTGCGGCGCTAGTGAGATCGATTGGAGCGCGCTTTAAGAAAGGGCGTTTGATCTGTGTCAGCAAGGTGCGCTTGCCGGATGAATTGAGCCAGATCAATGGCGAGCGGGCCGCCCCTCATACATTGGAGGCACCGGCCAAATCCGACCCGGCCTGGTTCTTGTGGAAACCCGACCATGGCTCTGCGGGAGCAATCGCTGAAAATGCCGCGTGCTTCACTCGCGCTTTCCCTTGTGCTGGCGCTTACGCTTGCTGCGTGTGCCTCTGACGCTAGCCGCTTGGCGTTCCGACGCGCCGAAGCCGATCTGGAGGCCGCTCGCGAGCAGGCGCAGGTCGAATGCACCGATTACGCGGCTTGCGAGCAGGCTTGGGGCCGCGCGCGTCTATTCGTGCAGCGGCATTCCGTGACACCGATCGAGCGCCTGGACGACATCAGCATCGAAACCCGCATCCCTCACGAGTTTGGCGTGGCGTATTTCTGGGCGACGCGACGCACTGCGGACGACGGGACGACCGTCATCCGGCTTAAAGGACTGTGCCGCGGTATGTACAGCGTCGACGGCGGTCCGGGCTGGACGTATCGGAGCTGCGCGGCGCAATTACGTGAGGCTCAGATCGAGTTTGCGCGTGAGGTGGGCGTCGCGCGCTGAGCGTCCGGCGGCAGCGGTTACGATGACAGCCTTGCCCTGTGGGACGCGAAACGGCATGCTCCTGGCTGTCGGACCGGTGTCCTTCTTTCATTTCGCACACACTGGCGCCACTTCATGTCCCTCGACACCCCGTCTGTACCCTCGACTCGAGAGCACTCGGCGATTGCGGTTCTGCTCGTTTTCCTGAAACTGGGGATATCGAGTTTTGGTGGGCCGATTGCGCATATCGGCTACTTTCGTCGCGAGTTTGTTGAGCGCCGTCGCTGGCTGGATGAGCACACCTTCAGTGATCTTGTCGGCATGTGCCAGTTTCTGCCCGGACCGGCGAGCAGTCAGGTTGGCTTTTCCATCGGGCTGCTCAAGGCCGGCTGGCGCGGGGGCCTTGCCGCGTGGCTCGGCTTTACGCTGCCTTCGGTCTTGCTGATGATCGTCTTTGCGGCCGCAGCGCCGGACTTGGGGGGCTGGGCAGGCGATGGCGCTTTGCATGGGCTCAAGCTTGTTGCGGTGGCTGTCGTAGCGCAGGCGGTCTGGGACATGGCGCGCAGGCTCTGCCCGGACGGTCGTCGCGCTGGCATCGCGCTGTTCGCAATCGTGATGCTTGCGGTACTGGCTACGGCGTATGGCTCGGTGCTGGTGATCGCCGTGGGAGCGTTGCTCGGCATTGGCTTGTGTGGCGGGACCGCGGCAAAGGCCTGTGAGCCGGGGGCAGGAGAGGGTTCTGGATGGCGAGGGTCGCGCAGCGTATCTGGCATGGCGCTAGCGCTTTATCTGGGCCTACTCGCCGGCCTGCCGGTGCTTGCGGCTTCGGGCAGCGAGGGGGGGCGCCTTTTCGACGCCTTTTATCAGGCGGGTGCACTGGTATTCGGCGGCGGCCACGTCGTGCTGCCTTTGCTTCAGCAGCAGACGGTCGCATCGGGATGGGTGTCGCCTGCGGCGTTTCTCGCGGGATACGGTGCTGCGCAGGCGGTTCCCGGGCCCTTGTTCACGTTCGCAGCCTTTCTCGGCTGGGTTAGTCAGACAGGACCTGGTCATTGGTACGGCGCAGCCATAGCGGTCATCGGCATTTTTTTGCCTGGCCTACTGCTCGTCGTCGCGGCGCTGCCGTGGTGGCAGGCGATGCGTACGCGTCCACACGTAGTGGCGGCGCTTGCTGGCGTGAATGCCGCCGTGGTGGGCCTGCTAGCGTTTGCCCTGTATTCGCCGGTTTGGACAAGTGCGGTACGTTCGCCGCTTGATTTTGCGATCGCCGCCAGCGGCTTCGTGGCATTGGTGAAGTGGAGGTCCCCGCCCCTCGCGGTCGTACTCTTTTGCACGCTAGCGGGAATGGCGAGGAACGCCTTGCTCAACTAGGCGCGCTGCGCGAGTTCACGTGCTCCCGCAGACGGGCTAGATGACTCAAGGCAGCATGCGCTGTAACACGCCGTCGCCGAGCACAAAGCGATGATAGAGCGCGCCGGCGATGTGCAAGCCGATTAGCACCAGCAGTACCCATGCCAGCGCACTATGTACATCGCCCATTGCATGCCCGAACGACGAGCCGGACGCTGAAAGCGAAGGCAGCGCAACGAGGCCGCCCAGTTTGACGACCCAAGTGCGCGACGACGCGTTGATCCAGCCAAGCAGCGGCACGGCGAGCAGTAGCACGTAGAGTGCGCCGTGCGTGAGAGCCGAGACGGCGCGCAACGCTTTGGGCATGCTTTGCGTCGGCGGCTGGTGAGTCGCGCGCCAGACGATACGACCTGCCATGACGGCGATGAGCGCGGTGCCCACGCCCAGATGCCATGCGATTTCGCCAATGGGCTTTGTATCGCGATGTACGTCGGGCATCGTCCAGCCAATCACGAACTGGGCCGCAACCAGTATGACGACGAGCCAGTGAAGCAGTCGTGCGGTCTTGTCGTAGCGCGAATCGGCGGCATTTTGCATGGCCAGTCTCTCCTGGGAAAATAAGCCGGTCGAAAGCGCGATTCTAGAAGACCTCAACTTAACCGAAGATTAAGCGCCTGAAATCAAGCGCCGGGTTCAGTCAGCCGGACAATCTGTGCGGCTGTCAAACGAAGTTCGGCCACTATCGCCGTTCCGGCTCCAGGCGCGCTCTCGATCGAAAGCGTGCCGCCCAGTTGCAGCATGCGTTCCCGCATCCCGGTCAGGCCGAACGCGTCGGGCCGCGCAGCCGCGTGCGTATCGAAACCCTTACCATCGTCGCGGATTTTTAACCTGATGATCGCACCGTTGCCCGTCAGGCCAAGCGTCACGGTGCGCGCGTTGGCGTGTCGTGCGATATTGGTCAGCGCTTCCTGCGCGACGCGAAACAGCGCGGTTGAGGCGGGTTCATCGAGCTGCGGCATATGCGGGTCCAGATCGCACTGCACCGTCACGCCGTGACGATGCTCGAAGTCATGTGCCATCGATTCAAGCGCGGCTTCCAGGCCAAAGTCGTCCAGGAGCAGGGGGCGTAGGTCGGCGGCGATGCGGCGCACCGAGACGGTTAGCTCGTCGAGTTGCGCGGAGATTTCGCCAAGTGAGGCCAGATGTGCCCTATGTGCCTCGGGTGATGTTTCGAGGAGTTCAGTCTGATGGCGGGCCAACGCCATCTTCAGGGCAACCAGCCGCTGTCCAAGGTCGTCATGCAGTTCGCGAGCGAGGCGTTTTTGCTCGTTTTCGCGCGCGTGCTGCACGAGTGCCGAGGTCATGTGGGCGCGCTCAAGCTCGTCGAGCCTGCGCCGTTCTGTCAGGTCTCGGGTAATCTTGGCAAAGCCAACCAGCGCGGCATGTTCGTCGTAGACCGCCGTGATAATGACATTTGCCCAGAAACGGCTACCGTCTTTCCGAACGCGCCATCCTTCGTCTTCCACTCGTCCCAGCCGCGCTGCGGCATCAAGCAGTCGCGCGGGCCTGCCGTCCGCGATGTCCTCCGCTGTGTAGAACAGCGAAAAGTGCTCGCCAACGATCTCTTCCGGCGTATAGCCCTTGATTCGCTGTGCGCCCTGATTCCAGCTGGCTACACAGCCGGTCGGCTCCAGCATGAAGATCGCGTAATCATGGACAGATTCGATTAGCAGACGATAGCGCTCCTCGATCGCGATATTGCTGTTGTTGCGCCCATACCAGGACGCCGGCTTAGCCCTTTGCATGAAGCGCTCCGGTGACTTTGGCGGCAATGCGGGAGTCGACGTAGTTTGCACGTCGACAGTGCCAATAGTAGGCCAAAGTCCGGAGGAGATCGTAGATGCGCGACAGGCGAGCGCCTCACTCCAAAGGGCGATGCTTCAATGCGACATCAGGACTGGCAGCGTCATGGATTCGAGCAGGGTGCGGGTGACGCCACCCAGCACCCGTTCGCGCAGATGCGAGTGCGCCCACGCGCCTGCGACCAGCAGGTCGGCGTTTACATCGCTTGCGCGGCTAAGCAGGGTCACGCCGCTTTCGACACGATGCTCGCAGACGCTCTCGTGGAACGAGGCGCTAACGCCGTGGCGATCGAGCCACGTCGACGCATCGATTGCAGCGTCCGTGGCCCGTGCGAGCTCGGTGCTGCCTGGAAGCGCAACGACAGCGATCGATACGCGCGGAGCGCGAACCAGTAGTGGCAACGCGTCCGAAGTGGCGCGCGCCGCCTCGCGGCTGCCGTCCCAGGCAATCAGGATGTTTTGCGCGAATGACGAAAATGCGCCGGCATACGGGACGATGACGGCAGGGCGGGCAGACGTCATCAACAGATCCGTGACGAAATCCCCGGTGACATTGACGGACCGGCCTTGCGCGTCATGTTGACCGAGTACGAGCAGGTCGGCGTGACGTGCATGGAGCGTTGCGCACTGCAGGTCGGCCGGTTCGGGAGCGCGCCATTCGACAATACGGCCGGCGCGCTCGGCTGCGCAGAGAAAGCTCGCATGGGCATTGGCGCGGCGTTGTTCCGCGGCGCGTGCCTCATCGGCGCCGTCGATAGGCGAAAAGGGCAGATAAAGACCGACGAGATGCGCATTGAATCGATCGGCCAGATCGAGCGCGAGCGCGACGCGCACAGCACATCTCTCGGTGTCGTCGAGATGCACAAGCAGACTCTTGAAATCCATCGCCATTTCCCTCAAGACCTTTGCGCCGTTCTGGCGGATACGCTCAATGCGACATCAGAACAGGAACAGGCATCGCTCCCATCACCGCGTGCGTGACGCCTCCAAGCAGAATCTCCCTCCACCGGGCGTGACCGTACGCGCCCATCACGAGCAGATCACAGCCCTTGTCTTTCACGCGCGACAGCAAGGCGGCTTCAACGGAAACCGTCGGAGGCGGACGCAAGGCCGCCACTTCAACTGCAATGCCATGACGGGCCAGTACGAGTCCAATGTCGGCACCCGGAATACGGTCGCGTTCCTTGTTCTCGAGTGTGAATGTGACGAGTGAGGTCTGTTGTGCAAGCCGCATGAAGGGCAAGGCATCGTAGAGCGCACGCGTGGCCGACTGGCCTCCATCCCATGCAACGACGATCTGATTTCCCACGCCCGGAAACTTGCCGGTAAATGGCACCCATAGAACTGGCCTGCCCGCCGCTAAGGTGACGTGGGTCTGAAAGCGGTTGCCCAGGGATGCATTCGGATCTTCCGGATCGCTCTGACGCAACACTACCAGGTCGGCTAACCGGGAGCGCGCGATCATTTCCCGCGCCGCGGGTTGCTGAGCCGTGTGCCAGTTTCCAGTGAGCTTTAAGTCTGCGAGCCGCGACAGGAAATAGTGTTCCAGGGCACGTCGTCGATCATCTTCTTCACGAATTTGCCGGTCCCAATATTCGGTTCCGAACGTGAACACGTAGTCCAGCCGGTGTTCGATCAATGCCGGTGCGTATAGGGCGCTCACGTGCGCGCGATGTTGCTGTGCCACTTGCAGCGCGACATCGACGCAAACTCGTGCGCGTTCGCTGTTATCGAGGTGAACAAGAATGCTGCGGTACTCCATGATCGACACTCCCAGCGAAAGAAAGACCCGCGGCGTACTTAGCGATTCACTCTATGCGTCTATGCGGGACTGCAATTGACCTGAATCAATCCGGCGCGAGCCTTTCCCGTTGGGTGACTCGTGGTGGCAAAGCGGGCGAGTGTGATGACGGAGATTGACGTAGATCAGTCGAAAGAAGCAAGGCCATGCCACGCTCGGCACGTAAAACCGGTATCTGTCGGACCTGATGGAGGCAATGATGAAATCCGATCTTCAGATCAAGCAGGACGTTCAAGCAGAACTGGACTGGGAACCTGGCGTGGCAGCATCCACCATCAGCGTAGAGGTGGAGAATGGTGTCGTGACGCTCAAGGGCCATCTCGCGAGTCTGGCCGAGAAGGTTGCCGCCGAACAGGCTGCCCAGCGCGTCGGAGGTGTCCGGGCGCTCACAATTGAACTGGTGGTGCGTCTGCCAGAAGAGGAAATTCGAGGCGACGGTGAAATCGCGAACTTCGCGCACAGCATGTTGCGCTGGACAACAGGCTTGAGCGAGGGCGCGGTGCGCGTGCTGGTCGAGCATGGCCATGTCGTGCTCAAAGGCACGGTCGATTATGCCTGGCAGAGCCGGGCGGCAGCGCGGGCGATCGCCCAGATGCGCGGCGTAACTGGTGTTTCGAACCAGATCGAAGTCAGGCATCTCGCCGAGCCGGAAAAAATCAGCAAAGACATTCTGGACGCCATGCACCGTCATGCAGACCGCGAAGCACGGCACATCCGGGTATCGGTTCGCGAGGGTACGGTGACATTATCGGGAACCGTTCATTCGTATGCGGAGCGCGCCGTGGCGCGCGGTGCGGCGTGGGCCGCGCCGGGTGTAGGCGCAGTGGTCGACGACCTGACTGTAGAGTGAGCCTGCCTGGAGAAGAGCCGATGGATCTTGATGAAGCGCCCCGGACCGGCATCCTGAAGGCATGTCTTGACAGGCTGAAGTCGCATCCACTCGCCAAAGTCGGGCCAGGATTGATCACCGGTGTCGCCGACGATGATCCCAGCGGCATCGCCACGTATTCTCAGGCCGGCGCGCAGTACGGACTTGCGCTGTTGTGGACGATGCCGCTGGCGTTTCCGCTGATGGCTGCCATCCAGTCAATGTGCGCCGATCTCGGTCGTGTCACGGGCAGGGGGCTGGCTGCCAATATCAAGGCCGCATTTCCGCCGTTCGTACTCTATGGCGTGGTGGCGCTCCTGCTCATCGCCAATACGTTGAATATTGCCGCAGACGTTGCGGCGATGGGTGAGGTCGCGGAGCTCGTAACCGGCCTTGACCGCCATGCGATGACGGCTTGCTTCGTGTTCGCCACGCTTCTGATTCAAGTTTTCGTCCCTTATCACCGATATGTCCACTTCCTTAAGTGGCTTACGCTTTCGCTGCTCGCTTACGCCGCGGTGCTGTTTACCGTACACGTACCGTGGCGCCAGGTCGCTCTGCGTACGTTCTGGCCGATCTTGACACCCGATTCGTCCTCGGCAGCGGTTATCGTGGGTGTGTTCGGTACGACCATCAGCCCTTATCTGTTCTTCTGGCAGGCCGCAGAAGAAATCGAGGATATGGAGAACGCGCGCGAAGGCGCGCCGCTCGTGCGCGATCCCGGTGCCGCGCCGACCGAATTGCGACGCATTCGTTGGGACACATGGAGCGGCATGTTCTACTCCGATCTCGCGGCCTGGTTCATCATGCTCGCGACCGCCGTGACCTTGCATGTCGCCGGCGTGACGAGGATCGATACGGCAGCGCAGGCCGCAAGCGCGTTGCGCCCGCTTGCCGGGGACTTCGCCTATGCGCTGTTTGCGGCTGGCATATTCGGTGTCGGCATGATCGGGGTGCCTGTACTGGCTGGCTCCGGAGCCTATGCGCTGTCTGAGGCGCTGGACTGGAAGGAAGGTCTGGAGCGCCGGGTAGCGGATGCCCGCGGCTTCTACGCAATCATCGCGGTAAGCGTAATGCTCGGGCTCGTATTGCAGTATTCGCCGGTCAGTCCCATGCGAGCCCTGTTCATCAGTGCGGTAATCAACGGCGTCGTCGCTGTGCCGCTCATGGTGGTAATCATCCTGCTGGTGTCGAAACCGTCCGTGATGGGCAATTTTACGGCGGGATGGCGGGTCCGGGCACTGGGCTGGCTGGGCAGTGCGGTGATGGGGGTTGCCGCCATTGCGATGCTGGCCGCACATTGACGATGCTCCTGCGCGAGTCGGTTGATTGAGGTCAATTGCAAAAAGCAGGCTGATCGCTACATTGGGAGCGTAACGAACCCACTCGACCCTCGGAGAATGCTCATGCAAGCCTCGGACATCATGACAACGGAAGTCGTTTCGGTGCCTATTTCGGCGAGCGTTTTTGACGCGGCCAATCTGATGACCACACATCACATCAGCGGTCTGCCTGTGATTGGAGAGGATGGAAAAATCGCCGGCATGGTGAGCGAGGGTGACCTCCTGCACCGTGTTGAAACGGGCACAGGCAAGCCGCAACGTTCGTGGCTTGCAGAGTTTCTCCATTCGACGCGCCGACTGGCGACGGAGTATCTGAAGGAGCACGCGCTGAAAATCAGTGACGTCATGACTGAGAACGTCGTCAGTGTCCTGCCGGCGACGCCGCTTGCGGAAGTGGCAGATCTCCTGCAACAACATCACATCAAGCGGGTGCCTGTCGTTGTCGACGGCAAGGTACTCGGGATCGTGAGCCGCTCCAATCTTGTGCAGGCCCTTGCGCATGCTGCGCACGGCCCTTCAGACGCGATCGCTTCAGATGAGGCGCTGCGCCAGCACGTGCTACAAGTGCTCGATGGTCATCGCTGGGCGATGGCTGCAGAAAATGTGGTGGTTAAGGATGGTGTAGTCCACCTCTGGGGGACGGTAACGTCGGAGGAAGAGCGCAGGGCAATCTGCGTTAGCGCTGAACGCGTGATGGGCGTCAAGGGTGTTGAAGACCATTTGGGCTATCCCACCTATTTCACGCCGATGTAACGGCCAGTAGCATCAGGGCAGTGGCTGTGCCCGTATGCTGCGCGGGCGCAAGCAAGAGCGGAATCGATGTGGCGCTTCATCCCGGTCAAATCTGAGGCAGACCGGGTTATTGGGCCGTGCTCGCATTCCGCATTTTTGACCGGGCTACCTGATGACCAACGAACCGAGAGGAATCGCTGGATGCGCTCTTATCTTGAGCTTGAACGTGACCTGTCGCATATCAAGGCGGCAATCTCCATGCTGGAGCAGACAAGGGCTTATCTGTCCATGTGGGGACCAGTCGCTGATCCAGCGTATTGGCAGGCGAGAATCAGGCAACTTATATCTGAATGGCGGTGTGACCTGATTCTGGAGCGCGAGGCGGTCGATTTGCTGGGTCGTCTCGAAAGATTCGCGACGCTTCCCTCGTCAGGCAAGCCGTGACGGGAAATTCGTGCGCGGGCACTTTGCCTCCGTACCGGTGGCGTGACGATAATGTCTCAATCAGGAGTGGACTTCCATGAAATCCGACCTCGAACTGAAACGTGACATCGAAGCCGAACTGGCCAGCGATCGGTCAATCCAGCCCGCTGCAGTCGGGGTAGAGGTGTCGAACGGCGTCGTTACGTTGTCGGGCCATCCTGCAAGCTACGCGGCAAAGCTGGCCATCCAGCGAGCAGCGGAGCGCGTGGCCGGCGTGCGCGGCATTGTCCTCGAGCTGGAGGTGCACATCCATCGGGATGAAGCGCGCAGCGACGAAGATATTGCGAATACGGTGCGCGCCATCCTTGAATGGACGGTTGGCGTCAACAATCAGAATATCCAGGTTGAAGTGGAAAAAGGCCACGTGACCTTGCTTGGCGAGTGTGACTTGGGATATCAGAGTCATGCTGCTGAGCAGGCGATCGGTCATTTGCTTGGCGTGACGGCAGTGAGCAATAACATCCGCATTCGCGGCGCGACTTCCGCTGAAGACATCGCGCGCGCAATTCGTGCCGCGATAGAGCGACACAGCGAACGGGAAGCGAGGCACGTCGAGATCAGTATCACCAGCGGCACGGTTACGCTAACCGGCAACGTTGCCTCCAACGCAGAACGCCAGCTCGTACACGGCGCCGCCAGGTCGACGCAGGGTGTTCATACAATCGTGAATCTCCTGAGAGTCATCTGACGCCGCGAGACGCTTCATGTCCCGCTTCTTTTGTCGTTTCGAACGGTTGGCGTTCGGTATCGTCACCGCTTCGGCGATCATTTGTGCTGGTGTACTAATCATCCATCGCTACGGAGATTTACTATCCCCTGAAAGTCAAGCCCGGCATGCCGTGCCGGGCTTTCCATTTGGACTGGTGTGTGGCGCGGCGAACCGGCCTGATTCATGCAATTATCTGATAGCCAGACGCAAAGCGGGCAAATGAACGGCATTGTGCGTGGGTGTCTTGTCACGATAGTGGCGGAATGCATCGAGAGCAGTCTTGCCCGGCGGGCTGACGGGGAGACACAGGACAGGGTTGCTGTCCCCCCGTTCGTAGCCCGGCAAGTTTCGCTCAACGATGAACACGCAAATGAATAGTGGCGCCCACGCAACGACAACGAAAGCTGGCCATTCTTCGGACAGGAGAAGCGTCTCGCATGTACTGTCATTTACGTATTGGGCGTTCCTCACGGGTTGCCTGATCGCTATTCCCGCGTTCTATATCGAACTGCTCGCGACATCGCAGTCCACGCTGCTTTTCGCCCGCTCGCTCTACGCCGTGATGGCCACGGCCTGCTCAGCAGCGCTTGTCAAATTGGCAAGGGCAGGTCTCGCACACGAACTGCTACACGGCCGTTATGGGTTTGACCTCGCCATCGCTTGCGGGGCCTTACTCAGCATGATCGGTGGCGCGACGCCCTGGTCATCTTTCGAATGGATATTCAGGCTCGCGTTCATGGCAATGGTTGCGCTGCGTATTGCGATTGCCTTGCGCATCTACGTCGAACCGAACCGGCTCGCGTGGTTGCCGGTAGCTGGTACGGTTGTTCTTCTGCTCGGCGGCGCGGGCTTTTACGCGTTGGAACCCCGCGTGCACAGTTATGCCGAAGGTCTGTGGCTCGCATTCGAGAGCAGCGCCACGGTAGGGTATGGTGATATCGCGCCCACGTCGCCGGCGTCACGCATCTTCGCCGTTTTCGTCGTATTGCTTGGCTACGGTATGTTTTCGCTGGTCTTTGCCGGACTTGCAGCATGGCTCATTGGCAAGGAGGAGCGGCTGCTCAGGCAAGAGATGCATCGGGATATCAAG
The DNA here is from genome assembly GCF_905220255.1 of Paraburkholderia sp. J69-1. Lineage (NCBI taxonomy): Bacteria > Pseudomonadati > Pseudomonadota > Betaproteobacteria > Burkholderiales > Burkholderiaceae > Paraburkholderia > Paraburkholderia sp. J69-1. The sequence continues at coordinate 76,933 of NZ_CAJMZG010000021.1, forward strand.
ACACTCCATGAGGACATCCGGGCACTGCGCAGGGAATTCAGGAGCCTGCGCGCAGCCGTCACCGCGAAGCCAGGCAATACATTTTCTCGCGATGGCGCCGAAGTCGCGCCAAACGCGTGCGCGAGGCAAAAGGGGATTGAGCGAGCCGACTGATCTGGGCGAAGGAGCGCTTCCAGCACAGACTCCCATGGCAGGTTTCTTCGAATATCCCGGTGCTTGACCGAGATCAATTTGGCAGATCCATCGACGATCATCATTAGTCAGGCGCCGCGCTTGTGACGCACGCGCGGGCGGCTGCAATCGCGGCGGCTGGGTTCCAGAATTCCGTGGAGGGAACATGAAAGCACTGGTCTACAACGGTCCGGGGAAGTTCGCGCTTCAAGAGCACCCGGTTCCTGCCCTGCAGGAACCGGGTGACGCGATCGTCAAGATGTCGAAGACGACGATATGCGGAACCGATCTGCATATCCTCAAAGGCGATGTGCCGAGCTGCGAACCGGGTCGCATTCTTGGGCACGAAGGTGTTGGCGTCGTGCACGAAATCGGCAACGGCGTATCGACGCTGAAGGTGGGCGATCACGTGCTTGTGTCGTGCATTTCGAGTTGCGGCCAGTGTGAATACTGCCGCCGTGGCATGTACTCGCACTGCAAAACGGGCGGCTGGATCCTCGGCAATCGCATCGACGGAACGCAGGCGGAATATGTGCGCACACCGCACGCACAGACGAGCCTATACCGGATACCCTCAGGTGTAGATGAGGCGGCGCTCGTCATGCTGTCGGACATCCTGCCCACGGGTTTCGAATGCGGCGTACTCAACGGGAAGGTAGAACCGGGCAGCGCGGTTGCCATTGTCGGCGCAGGTCCGATCGGACTGGCCGCGTTGCTGACTGCTCAATTCTATTCGCCGTCGCAGATCATCATGATCGACATGGATCCCAATCGACTGGCGTGCGCGAAGCGATTTGGAGCTACAGACTGCATCGATCCGCGTGCGGGCGACGTGGCGGCTGCCGTGATGAAACTCACGGCCGGTGTGGGCGTGGACTGCGCGATCGAGGCCGTTGGCGTGCCAGCGACGTTCGAGCTTTGCGAGCAACTTGTGGCTCCCGGCGGGGTCGTTGCTAACGTGGGGGTGCACGGCGTACCCGCATCTATTTTTCTCGACAAACTCTGGGATCGTAACGTCACGATCACCACGAGGCTCGTCGATACGGTCAGCACGCCGATGCTGCTCAAGACGGTGTGCGCCGGACGCATCGATCCAGGGCGGCTGATTACCCATCGATTTGCATTCGAAGACGCGGCAAAGGCCTACGAGACTTTCTCTCGCGCTGCCGATACGCATGCGCTGAAAGTGATTATCGAGATGTGATGCGCGAGTTGGTGTTCGCGCGCACAGCCAGGAGATTGGTACTGTGACACTCAATGGACATATTGACGCTACGGGCTGGAGCGTTGATGCCCGTACGTCACCCGCACCCGAAGGCGGTTTTTCGTGCGAAATCGTCGTTGCTCATGAGGCGGCTCAGCAGCGGGCCACACATACATTCGTCCATCATCTTACTTTCAAAACCGAGCACGAGGCCTTGCTGGAAGGGCTGCGTGAAGGCATGGTGTGGGTCGATCTGAGACATCGGCATGCGTTCGAAACCTAGCAGGAGATAAGTCGGCACGTTAAGCAAGACCGCTGGCGTGCCGGCATCGATCCGCAGTGTAGGGCAGACGCAGGGAGGCAGCCGCTGGAGCACGCACGATAGCCGCGCGTGACGGTCGCGGCTGGCACGCCGGTGAAGCATGCTGCGACTACTGGCTCAATACCCAGCGAATCAGCGTATGTGCATCTTCGGCGGAAAGCGGGCCACCGCGATCCGCCGGTAGCGGCATGGCCATATCTCCCCAGTGCGCTTTGCCGCCGTGCCGAAGCTTGTCCTCAAGCATTAGCCGCGCGTCGGGCTTGTCGCGGTAGCGTTGCGCGATCTGGTGAAACGACGGCGCAAGAAAAGGCGCGTCTGATGTGTGGCAAAACATGCAGTGCTGCTGATCGACGAGTTCGGTCGGTTCGGGAAGCTGTGCGTGCGCGGTGCTTCCATGAAACGCCATCGCGCATGTCGCGATGGCGTGAATGAGGATCAAGGTGGAACGTGACGGCAATGGCAGCGTTGCCGGAGCAGTTGCGACTGTAAGCGAGGTGGGTGACATTGATCATCTCCCTGGGGATGGGTAGCGAAACTAGCGCGACGAGTCGTCAGTTCATGGTGTCAGGCATGGGTTCAGCGCCATTGATATGTGTCAAATGGGCATGGCCCGAATGCCGCGGGTTTGTAAAAAAAGACGGCGCCGTAAATCCACGCATACCTCAGGGCCGAGGTACACCGTACCAACACCTTATAAGCAGCGGCAACGTCGCTGCCATGAAGCTAATTCGTCTGGTGCCACAGCTCTCGCCGGAATGAGGCGTAGAAGCCTTGGCCGTCGGTTTTCCCACGCTTTACTTCACGACTTCGTTTAACGGGCGGCGTGGCGATGCGGCATCAGGCGTACCGTAACCAATGCGCAGCAGGATTTGTGGAAAGGCGGACTTCGGCAAGTCGAGCAGTGCGTTCAACTGCGTGCGCAGTTCAGTCGCTTCAATCGGCTGGTTCAGATAAGAAGCGCACAGTCCATGCGAGGTGAGGATCAGTAGCACGCGTTGCAGAGCCTCGCCGGCTGCGAGCCATGCGTGTGCGTCGTCTATGCCTGTCGCAATGCAGAGCAAAAAAGGGGATCCGGCCGCCAGGCTGCGATGGGTCGCAGCGACGCCGTTGCCAACATCGAACGTGCGGATCGCCGAAGCGACCAGCGGTGTGGCGAAGTCGAGCATGGAACCCAGGCCAGCAGCATACGCAGGCATGCCGTCGCCAGTGCGACGCGGATGGATCCAGTTCGCCAATTCGCGTCTAAAACCTGGGCTGGCGAACTGGCGTTTGTCGCCTTCGGCGACGAGGTCTGCGAGTGCCTCGCGCGTTTTCGCCTCGCTCGCGCAGGCAACGTCGACGCCTTCTGCGAGCGCCGCTTCGATCAGCGCGTTCTCCACCTCTTTGGGGACAGGCTGCGCAGAATACGGATGGCGTGTAGTGACACGAAGCGCGATCGCGCTGGCAAGCGGAGCTAGTTCAGCACCGACGGTTCGATCCCTTATCAAACGCACGTCGGCAAGCAGATCTGGATCGAGGCTCGAAGGAAAAAGGGTGATCGCATAGCCGATGCCGAGGCTCGCGAGAGCCACGCGTATATTGAAAAGCGCAGATCCACAACTGATGGTCAACTCGCGATCGAACGGGTCCACGACTGGCAGCGCACGCAGTCTGTCGGCGCACAGCAGGATCCGCTCGTGATCGGTCACGAAGCGCCACGGCTGGCTGTTGTGGTTCGACGGGGCGAGTGTTGCCTGATGCAAGACGTAACGCAGACAGTCGTCGCCGAGCGTGCTGGGTACACGGTCGGTTGCGCACGCTTGCGTAGTATCGAGCATGATGTCTGGAACCTGTGTGATGACGCGGGGCGCACGACTTGAATTCGCTGTGAAATAGAGGCGCCCTGAATCGTCAATCGGAAAGCGCCTTCTGCGTGCGAATCAGTGTAGGGGCGATTGCCCCACCAGATTTGATCTACGTCAATTCGATTCGGCACACACACGCGGATTGATGCGCACGATATCAGTTGATGCACATCAAGCGCTGGAGAGGAACGGTTCTTATAGTGAACCGATATCTCGCTCGAGCCGACGCGCGGCCGGGCTACCGTCCGAAAGGAGCATGCGATGCGAAAGGAACGGATTGCTTTTATTAGCGGCGGTATGGGAGGGCTCGGGGAGGCCATCAGCCGCAGGCTATACGACGCGGGTTTCATCGTTGTCGTGTCGCATTCGCAGCAAAACGATCATGTCGCGACATGGCTGCATCACGAACGGGAAGCGGGGCGCACGTTCCATGCATTCGAACTGGATGTATCGAGCTACGACTCATGCATCGCGTGTGCGCGCAAGGTCGTGGCGCAGTTCGATGGCGTCGATGTCCTCATCAATAACGCTGGCATCACACGCGACGCGAGTTTTTTGAAGCTAACGAAGCCTGACTGGGACACGGTGCTGCGTACGAATCTAGACAGTCTTTTCAATCTTACGAAGCCATTTCTACCGGGGATGGTTGAGCGGGGCTTTGGCCGAATCGTCAATATTGGTTCCGTGAATGGATCGCGTGGCGCGTTCGGACAGACGAACTACGCTGCGGCAAAAGCGGGGATGCACGGTTTCACGATGTCGCTCGCACTTGAGGTCGCGAAATGCGGTGTGACAGTCAATACCGTCTCGCCTGGTTACCTCGCGACCGCAATGGTAGCCGCCGTGCCACCGGACATCATGAATACGCGCATCCTGCCTCAGATTCCGGTAGGGCGCCTTGGCCGGCCGGAAGAAGTCGCTTCACTGATTGCCTACCTCTGTTCAGACGACGGAGCGTCCGTGACGGGGGCCAATTTTCCTGTCAACGGCGGCATGCATATGCAATAGCCGTCTGTGCGACGGTATGAACGACGCGTATCACTCAATGGCTCAACGCGCACACGATATCTCAAGAGCGTCGCGCAGTGCAGCGGCGAAGCGCTGGAATGCCAGCAGTGACCCTGCGACACTCTGGTACTTTTCGCGCCCGATCTGGCCGTCCAGCGTGACGAGCATGACGGCGTTGCGGGCAAGCGCCAGCAGGGTTTCGGGATCGTCCGCGGCAATGGCGGGTAGCGCGGCAGCGTTCATCTGATGCATCTGCACGGAGGACATGTCAACACTCCTTTAGGAGAACGGCTTAGACCGGGTGGGGCGACGATTCCAGTATGGGACGCGTCAGCGTGCCTTCCAATGAGCCGTGGCTGAAACTGGAGTAAGGCCAATTCATGGCGTGTAGGGGAATGCCTACACAAAGGAGGCAAGGTGACCGGGATCGTGACGCTCACATTGAACCCTGCCGTTGACGTCTGGACGGCGGTAGATCGGATTGTCGATACCCATAAGCTGCGCTGCGAGCCGGCGCGTTGCTATCCCGGAGGCGGGGGCATCAACGTGGCGCGCGTGGTGACGCGCCTCGACGGTGCGCAGGCGCGTTGCCTCGCGCTCTACCTTGCCGGTGGCGCTGCGGGCGCAAGGCTTGAGCAGATGCTATCGAACGAACGCATTCAGAGCCGGCGCTTGCGCATCGCAGGCGAAACGCGCGAGGACTTCTCGGTAACTGAGCGTGCGACCGGCCGCGAATTCCGCTTTGTTTTGCCGGGCCCACATGTCAGCGAAGAGGAATGGCAGGCCGCCCTCATGGTGCTTGATGCGCTCGAAGCCGCGCACGGATCGTCTGGCTCGGCAAGCTATTTGGTGATGAGCGGCAGTCTGCCACCAGGATTGCCGCCAGGGGCCTATGCCGAGCTGGCCCGCAGCGCGAGGCAGCGAGGCTTGCGCGTGGTGCTGGACAGCTCGGGGCCGGGACTCTCCCTCGCGCTTGATGCAGGCGTCTATCTGGTGAAACCGAGTCTTGCCGAGTTGGCGAGCCTGATCGGGAGTCCATTGCCCACCGAATCCGACTGGTTGAAGGCCGCCCGGCAGATCGTTCACGACGGCCGGGCGCAGATTGTTGCTTTGACCCTGGGGGACCGCGGCGCGTTGCTCGTTTCGTCTGATGAGACGATCCGTCTTCAGGCGCTTCAGGTGCCGGTAGCCGGTGCGACGGGTGCGGGCGACAGCTTTCTTGCGGGCTTGGTGGTCGCGTTGCGGCGCGGCGATTCGCTCCTGGATGCAGCGCGTCTTGCGCAGGCCGCTGCCTCCGCAACGTTGTTGTCGAGTGGCACGGCGCTATGCGACCCCGACGAAGTGGCGCGCTTATTAGCCCTCACGCAGTGCGCTAGTTGACGCGACGATGGCGGTACAGAACCTGATGTGCGGGGCCAAGTCCCGCGAGGAGTCCAATATGTACGGGAAGATCGAATTGGCGTATGACGGCAGCGAAACGTCGAAGCTGGCTTTGGCCGAAGCGTTGAAAATCGCGCGCCTGTGTGGGGCGCACCTGCAGATCGTGCACGTGCTCGATGTCGTGTCTCTGATGAGCATAGGCACGGGACTGACTTATGTGCCGGCGGAGATGATCGACGCGTATCGAGTGGACGCCCTGAAGATGCTTGAGACGGCCAGCAGCGAAGCGAAGGCAGCAGGCGTGCCCTGCGAGACAAGACTGCTTGAAGTGCAGAACATGAGCGACGGCGTGGCGCAAAGTCTGGAACGCGACGCTTCGAACTATGGCGCGCAACTCGTCGTGCTGGGCACGCACGGCCGGCGTGGAGTCAAACGCGCTTTGCTCGGCAGCGTCGCCGAGCAGTTCGTGCGCATCGCTCAATGCCCGGTGTTGCTCGTACGCGATGTGACGCGGTGACGAGTGCCGCCAAGGCCAGGACACCGGTGAGTGAGCTTTCGGTGTCCTTTCACATCGTCGCATCGGCTGCGGCCTCTGTGAGCCACGGTACATCGGCCGCCAGGGCCGCGCAATAGAACTCCCATCCGGCGTCATAATCGTCGAAAGCCATTGCCTGACCGGGGAAGCCAGCGCACTGCGAACGAGTCTGTCTTCGAGCAGGAGCGCCGGCCAGTGACAAAATGCATGCAGTGCGCGCTGTTCGAGTTCGCGCAGCGACATCGTCTGGGCGACATGGTCGAGTAGTGCCGTCTGTGCGAGCGACTGATACTTGCGGATCAGTTCCCCGACAAGCTGCACTTCATACTTATGTTCCTTCACGTTGGTCAGCATTTCCAGGACGCTTCCGAGATGCTGCAGCAGCGCCCGGCGCTCAAAGGCAATCGTTCATGATCGATTACTCCACTGCAATCTCATTTTGCCCGACGGAAGTGCTCGCTCCCGTGCTGGCGCGCGGTTCGTGATCTCGGGCTGTCGGTCACCAGTTTTGGGGGCGCGCAGAGCAGCCTGCTAAAACGGGATCCGTTTGGCGGCCAGTTGACCAAGGTCAGTTGCGTTCAGGACAGCACCTGTATTGTGGGCGTGCGCGTCATGTTGCGCCGTGCACTGTGGAGGCTAGGCGATGATATCGTCTGTTTATCAAAGCATTTTGCTGGCGGTCGACGGCGCGGGATCGGCGCGCTGCGCCGCACAGGAAGCCATCGCACTGGCAGCGCTCGCGCACGCACACGTGCATGCTGTGTATGTCGTGCAGAAATGGGGCGTTGCTCCCTATTCAGGCTATTACGACCCGGATGCGCTCGGCCGTGTGCTTTACGGGGATGGCCATCTGGCGCTGGAAGGCGTAAGGCGTGCGGCAATCGAACAGGACGTTTCGGTTTCTGTCGAGATCGGCGAGACGCTTGGGAAATCCGACTCAATCGCTCGTTGCCTGAAGCGTTGCGCGCAAATGCGAGAATCTGATCTGGCTGTCATGGGAACCCATGGCAAGCACGGGGTGAGCAGGGCGGTTCTGGGAAGTGTTGCCGAGGAGTTTCTTCGCATTTCGCCGTGTCCAGTTTTGATTGTGCGTTGCTAAACCTCGTGACGCTGCGCCTGGGAGTGAATCATGAGAGCGATGGTCTTTGATGGCGAGAGTCCTGTCCTTTGTGAAACCCAGTTGCCGGATCCCTCGCCACGCGAGGGGCAACTATTGATCGACGTGGCTGCGTGCGGTGTATGCCGCACCGATCTTCATGTCATCGAAGCAGACCTGGAGAGCCCGAAGCGACCTTTGATTCCCGGCCACGAAATCGTCGGTCGGGTCGCAGCACTCGGACGTGGCGCAACGGGTTTCGCTATTGGCGATTGCGTGGGCGTACCGTGGCTCGGCCATACATGCGGTCATTGTCGGTTCTGTGTTCATGGTCGAGAAAACCTTTGCGACGCGCCAGGGTTCACTGGATATACGATTGACGGCGGCTACGCGACACGTACTGTCGCGGATGCGCGTTATTGCCTTCACTTGCCGCGTCAATACAGCCATGCTGAGGGCGCGCCATTGTTGTGTGCCGGGCTGATTGGCTTTCGTTCGCTCGTGATGGCGGGTGACGCTGAGCGTATCGGCATTTACGGTTTCGGTGCCGCAGGCCACATCGTGGCACAGGTAGCGCTGCATCAGGGTCGGGATGTCTATGCTTTCACGAGTCCCGGCGACGTCGCGGCGCAGGAATTCGCACGTCGGCTCGGCGTAGTCTGGGCAGGCGGCAGCGATCAACGCGCGCCCGTCGAACTCGATGCCGCGCTGCTATTTGCCCCGGTCGGTGACCTTGTGCCAGTAGCATTGCGGGCGCTCGCAAAAGGCGGAACGGTAGTCTGCGGGGGTATTCATATGAGCGACATTCCGTCGTTCCCTTATGCGTGGCTATGGGGGGAGCGACGCATCGTATCCGTCGCCAACCTCACACGCGAAGATGGCACTCGATTCATGAACATCGCCGGAAAACACAAGCTCTTGATACAGGTAACGGAATACCCGCTCTCCAGCGCCAATCAGGCGCTTGCTGATCTGCGAGAAGGCAGGCTGACCGGCGCGGCGGTACTGACGATGGATTGAGCGTACTGTGTTTAGCATTTGAATGCTTGTCTTGTGTGTGTCTTGCGCATGTGGCCGGAAGTCAGGTTAGTGCTCGATGGCCCAAGCTGCCCAGGCAGCTGCGACGATCAATATTTGACTGGATATCACGATCACCGCGAATTTGCGGGTGCCAAGAGAAATCGCTACCGCACATTTCGTCAATGCATTCGACGTTACCGTAATGAGAACGGGAAGAACCGCCTCTTTTGGTGTAATCAACGATTGAGCCGCCAGAGATGCAACGGTGGCTGCCGTGGAATGGGCATCTGCCAGGCCGCCGACAGCTGCGGTGAGAGCAATCCCCGTGTTACCAAGCCAACGCGTTAGCAGCACGCTGGCCAGCGTAAGCATCATGAGCGTTGTAGCGAGGATCAGGGCGGCCTTGATATCGACTGCGCGTCCAACGACCATTGCCTCTTGGGCCGGACTTCGGGACGCGAACCATGTCACGGCAAGACCGAAGACGAGCGACGCGATGGTGCCGGCAGCGAGCGACGGACCGAGTGGGAGCAGCAGGGGTTTGAATACGACGCCGACGACCGCGCATAGCTGGGTGAGTGTTGCTACGGAGGACAGAGCGGCTGCAGCAGCCATTGGCAATGGGGTGGCAGGAGACGCTTTGGCTCGACGTGCCATTGCGGCGATTGTCGCAACGCTGGAGACAAAACCACCCAGAAGCCCGGCGAACGCGAGACCTATGCGCGGCCCCAGGGCAACCTGGGAAATGTGCCCCATGGTGCTGATCAACATTACCAGCACAGCGAATCGCCATACGGTCTGCGGGTTGATGGCGCCGAAGATGTCGACGGCGCGATCGGGCAGCATCGGAAGGATAACCAGGGCAGACGCGGCGAGCGTTAGCAGATCGAAGACTTCGTTACGTCCCAGTCTGGACGTTACAAAATCATGCAGTTGTGAGCGGGCGGCGAGCACGATTGTCAGGATTACTCCCAGCGCCGCCGCCAGTGTGGCGTCGACAACGGCGAGCCCGCCCAGCAACAACGTGGCAATCATCGCTGATTCAGTTGTGAGTCCAGGATCGTCGCTTGGTCGTAGGTACGCCGCTGTACAGAGTGCGCTCAACGCCAGGGTTGACGCGACCGTAAGCAGCGTGCCGCCTAGGCGCATGCTGATCGCACCCACTACGGCAACGACAACGAACGTGCGGATGCCTGCAGCCGCTCGCGTTGCACCGGTTCCCTTTCGACGTTCCCGCTCAGCGCCTACGAGAAGACCGATGCCGAGCGCAACCGCAAAAGTCATGTATTCGGCGTTCAGCGAGTTCATGGCATTGTTTTCACTGGTCGCATGCGACTACGTTTCTGGCGGTACAAGTAACATCGGAGTGGAAGTTAGGCTTGTCATGCGCTCCGCGACACTGCCGAGTAACCAGCGCGTCAAACCACGGCGCCCGTGTGTCCCGACAACGAGTAGCTGTGCATTCCATCGCAGTGCTTCACGATTAAGTGCGTGCGGGATGTCGTCAAATGAACTGTTAGTTCGGAGTACGGCAGTTTCGATGTGCCATCCGCTTTGTTGATAGGTAGCAAGCTTGGCGAGCGCGTTCGCGATGGCCACATTTCCGACCTCTCTGAGCGCGTCCTCAAGACGGGTTTCAAGGCTGCCTGTGCCAAAGGCCAGGAGTCTGTCGACCACGTAGATCACTCGCCAGTTTGCTTGTCGTGTAGCAAGTCGAGCCGCAATTGGGAGAGCAGCGAACGACTCGTTGCTTCCATCGGTGGCGAACAGAATGCGTGAGGGCCGCTCATCGGCATCTGGTTTGTACCCTGCTGGGATGATTAACACGGGCCAGCGCAGCAAATTCGTGAATGGTGCGCAAACTTCCCCGAAAACCCAGCGTATCAGGCGTCGATGCTGGTGACTGCCGAGAACGACCAGGTCGGCCGCGTAGCGCTTGGCAACATCATTGAGTACCTCGACGATGTTGCCGCCTTCCTTGCAGAGATTTATGACTTCTCCTTCGACGCGCGCGCCGCACTGATCCAGTGATGAGCGCGCTGCGTTGACAGATTCTTCAGCATCCCGCCGCAGTTCGCTCCTCGCAGCGTCTAAAGTCTGACCAGTCCATGATCCAAATGGTGCGAATGAGCGTGGGTCTTCGGCCACGCTCACGATATGCACGGTCATATTTGATCGCAACAGCGAACGGAGATATTGTAGGGCGGCAACTGATGCTGGCGAGGCATCGACCGCCACCAGGATGTTTGAAATCACCGGTAGCGACATGGAGTCATTCGTATGGGCAATCATCGCTGTCTCGATCGGTAGACAAGTCGTACGTCTACATTGAAACGCAGATGCCTCACCACGATTGACAGAGGTCAACCGAACGCTTTTTGAGTGGTCGATTGCTCGGTCGACGGACATAGGGAGACTCTGGAAAACATCGTGCGTGCGAAAGAGCGCTTCGCCACGCCGCACATGACGCGTCGTGATTACGGCGGTATCGAGTTGCCGGAGTTCGATGCGGAAAAGATCTGCCGACATGCAGACTGCGCGCAACGAACAGGTCGAGCAGCGCGTCGGCAGGCACCCAGGGCCGCCCGCGCGATGCACTGGAAGCACCAGGATCGGCGGTCTTTGCGTGGAGGACGGCATGGGTGACGGGGCATCGCATACGGACTCGACACACATGACCGACTCCAGTTTTAACGCGTGATGTATGTGCGTTAATAGCGGGTCAACGCGCGGTTTCGACCGCGGCGGCTTGACCTGCATGTGTCCAGTATCGGCATCGCCATCCCGAAGATAAATCATTTTCCGGGGGATTGCTGGTCGAGCTGGTCAAGTTTGGCTGTCGCAACCCGAAGCGTCGACCACAGCGTTTGATGTGTATCATTCAATTGGTCTATACAAATTTTCGAGGCGCGCCATGCCTACCGATATCGAGATCGACGACCGGTTGATGGCCGAAGCGCTTGCCGTAACGGGCATCCGGACCAAACGTGAAGCGGTCGAGCTTGGCCTGAAAACGATCATCCGGCTCAAGCAGCAGGAGCAGATTTGCCAGTTCCGCGGCAAATTACCGTGGGAAGGCGACCTGGATGCCATGAGGCGCGACCAGTGATACTCGTTGATTCAAGCGTGTGGATCGATTACTTCCGGGGGCAGGCTTCACCCCAAGCCAGCCGACTGGATGCCCTGCAGGGCCGGGAGTTGCTGGTCACCGGCGACCTAATCGTCGCCGAGGTGCTACAGGGATTTGCCGCCGAGTCGGCGTTCAATACCGCTCGGCAGCTGATGACGACGCGATTCGATGTCGTCTCGCTGGCGGGGCCGGATAACGCCATTCAGGCGGCCCAGAATTATCGCATCTTGCGAGCGCAGGGCGTAACGATCCGCAAAACCATCGATACCCTGATCGGGACGTGGTGCATTGAAAACGGTGCGCCGCTGCTCTTCAGCGACCGGGATTTCGATCTGTTCGTCGAGCACCTCGGTCTTCAGTCTGCAATGCGCGACGACTAACGTGCCGGTGACGGCAAACAGCAAGAAGCGATACGGAATACGAATGCACCACCGGTTTCAGGCTGGATATCTTCTCCGGGCGTGCGGACCTGATAGCCCATTGCCCGGTAGCCGCGCTGGCGTTTCTCCCACATGCGCTGCAGCACCGGATGGCCACCATCCACATAATCGATCACCCGTACGCCGGTCTTGCCCGCATGCTCACGGTGCAGCCGGCCGGCGTACTGCTGCAGCGTGCCCCTCCACGCAATTGGCATGGCCAGCACCAGCGTGTCCAACGCCGGATGGTCGAAGCCTTCACCTACGAGCCTGCCAGTCGCCAGCACCACGCGGGGCGTGTCACCGGCCAGCGCGTCAAGGGCAGCCAACTGGGCCACCCGCGCTTTCCGGCCGAGGCGACCGTGCAGCACGAACAGCGGTTGTACCGTTTCTTGCAGCATCTGCTGCAAGCTTTCGAGATGGTCCGTCCGCTCGGTGAGTACCAGCACATTCCGCCCCTGCCTGTGCTGTTCACGTACAGCCGCCGTGATCATCTGCGTGCGCGGGGTGTCCTGCGCGAGCTGAGCGAACACCGCCTGGATTGGCGCGTCGGCCGCGACGCCCACTGCGGAGGTGAGTCTTTGCGGGAACGCCTCGAGCTCCTGCGGCGCGCTGGCCGGGGATTTCGCCGCATGCCGGATCGGTCCGCACAGCATGAACATAACGGGCTGCTGGCTGTCGCGCCGCACCGGAGTCGCGGTCAGACCCAGAACATAGCGGGCATGAACGGCCTTGAGCACCGCCTCGAAGGAATCCGCGGAGACGTGGTGACATTCATCGACGATGACCTGGCCGTAACGCCGCAACAGCTCTCCGCGGGCACCATCGGGTGCCACGGATTGCAGCATCGCGACATCGATCCGGCCCGTCGCCTTCGACTTGCCGCCGCCGATCGTGCCGATCTCGCGCGCGTTGAGTGAGAGAAACGACTGCAGGCGTTCGCGCCACTGGTCAAGCAGTTCCCGGCGGTGCACGAGCACGAGCGTGCTGACGCCGCGCTGCACGATCATCGCGGCCGCCGTCACGGTCTTGCCGAACGCCGTCGGTGCATGCAGGATGCCGGTGTCGTGTCGCAGCAGGTCGGTAACGGCCGCCTGCTGGTCATCGCGCAACGTCCCGGCAAATGGAATTGCAAGCGGCTCGCCGGTGCCGCGCTCGTCGCGGATGTCGCAGACGATGTCGTTATCGCGCAGCAGCGTCATGACGTCGTCAAGGCATCCGCGCGGCAATGCAATGTGGCGGGGGCAGTTCTCGGCGCGCCCAATGATGCGTGGCTTGTCCCATACGCTGAAGCCGCGCGCTTGGGCCCGGTAGAACTCCGGATTCTGGAAGGCGGCCAGCCGGATGAGCCGGTTGAGCAGTGCCTGTGGAAGCTGCGCCTTTTCAAGATAGAGCTGGTTCGCCAGCGTCAGTGTGAGCGACGCCGGCATCGTTCCGGCCAGCCGCTTCGGCTGTGCGGGTGGCGGCTTCCACGGTTCGGCCTGGTCCTCTTCGGCGATGAACGCAACGTCGAGCGGGTGCGCACCGCCCGTGGCGCGAAAGATCACCCCCTCGATGTCGCGGCTGTCCATGGTTTGCACGGACGCGAGATACGACCACTGGTCAGCGTACGGCTGAAAGCGGTCATCGACAAACACGCTCCAGCCATGCTCGCGCGGCTGCTTCTGCAGCGGCAGGGCAATGAGGTTGCCGAAGCCGCCTTTGGGCAGCACATCCTGGTTCGGGAAGAGCCGATCGTAGGACGTCAGTTCGAGCTGACGGGTGCGGGTACAGGTGTGGCTGATGATGGCTGAGCCCATCCGCCGCGCGTCACGTGCGGCAACGGCCGATGAGAAGAAGATCCACGCGTGAGCGCCATTGCCTGAACGTGAGATTTCGAGCGATACGGGCACATCCATCTCGAGGCAGGATTGCCGGAACGCCTGCGCATCTTCACGCCAGCCGTCCTCGTCGAAGTCGACAGCGAGCAGGTAACAGGTGCCGTCCGGCATCAGCGGGTAGAGGCCCACTGTGCGATCGCCGGCCAAGTGCGTATAGACGACTTGGTCGTCCAGCGTCAGCAGCACACGATGCCCGCAGTCGGCGCACCGGATGCGTGGCTTTTCGCAGATCCCGGCGCGCCATTCGTTGGCGCACGCTGGCGCGTAGCCGGATTTTCCGGAATTGCGGCTTTCCCAGCGTAGCGGATAGACATCGGTGCGGCCGCGAAACAGCCGCCGGAAGAGCTTTACCTTCTGCTCGGGCGAAAGTATGGGGGCGCCCGTGTTTCGCACTGCTGCTGATGGTTCGTTCCTGGCCACCCGCACGGGCTTTGCCTGCGCCTGCAGCGTCGCCGGCAGCAAGGCGGTGAGCTGCGCGATTTCGGCCTGCAGGCGGACGAGCTCCGTGAGCAGTTCCTCGCGTGTGAAATTTTCCCAGTCTGCCTGTAGCAGCTTGCCTTCGTTCATCGCTTCACCGGCCGAAACCCTCGCTTCCATCTAGCACGCCGGCTGGCGCGCACGTTCGTTGTTGCATACCATCGTCTCTGATTCAGATCACCTGATTTTACCCACGAGCCATGTCTGCCATCGATCGCGACGTCGAAGCCGCGACGCGAGAAAACACCCAGCGCAGTTACCAGTCGGCGCTTCGGCATTTCGAGGTTGAATGGGGCGGCTTTCTGCCCGCGAGCGCTGACATGATTACGGGGTACCTTGCCGGTCACGCAGAAACCTTGTCGGTCAATACCCTGCGCTCGCGTGAGCCCCGTACATTTTGCGATGCGGAGGATTAGGCGCCCCAAAGTCAGCTAGAAACAGTCGACGGAGTAGGACGCCTGAGCATCCGTGGCACGCTTTATTTTGTGGGGAAATTTCGCACCGAGAGCACGATACTTCGCTTCACGCCAACTCGGCTCTCATATGATATTTTTTGTCGCTCCAATGAGAGAGTATTATCATATGGGAATTAGACTCATCCCACATGGGAGTCGACCAACATGGCAACGCGCACCCACGCCGGTAATCCGGCAGCCAAGCGCCCGGCCTCGCGCGCGGCAAGACCCTACGTGGGCACCAACGGCCTCGGCACTAAACCACACGATTTCGAGATCTTCGAAAAAATGGACGCGCTGGCGCAGCGCCAGACGATTCGCGATGGTATGGAATCGATCATCGTGGAGCGGGTGGCAAGGGAACTGCTGCACGTCCCGCTGCAAACGCTGCTAGTTGGCTTGAGCCTTCCGACCTCGACCATCCTGCGCAAAATTGCAAATCAGGAACGCCTGTCGGTCGCGGAATCGGATCGGGTTGCGCGCGTCCTATACGTTCTTCAACAGGCAACGCAATTGTTTGAAGAAGCAGATCTGGCGGCGGAATGGATGCAGCGTGCGAACGCAGAGCTTGGGGGGCTGAGGCCGCTCGAAGTGCTCGATTCACAGCCCGGCTATGACCGTGTCCGCGACATCCTGCTTCGCGCCACGTTTAGCATTCCCGCATGAAGGTTTTCCGTCTCGCAAAGGAAAAGCCCGGTCTCTATCTCGCCGACGATCTCAGTGGCAACGGCGCGGCGATCGCGGGCGGCCGATGGAATCCGAAGGGCAGACGCGTGCTGTATTCCTGTTGCAACGCTTCAACGGCAGTGCTCGAAACGTTGGTGCATTTGTCAGGTTTGCTGCCGGCGGGGGGATTTTTGCTTGCCACCCTCGATGTGCCGGACGTCGTATTTGAGAACGCTTACCAGCCCGAATTGCCGCCGGACTGGGCTGAACTCGGCCGCGATCCGGGCGCTACAGCGGAGATCGGCCGGCAATGGCTTGAACACGGTGAGCAACTCGCTATGCGCGTGCCGTCTGTAGTATGTCAGGCCGACTTCAACCTGATGCTCAATCCGCTGCACTCCGAGATGTCCAGCGTGCGCGTGATCCGCAAGGAGCCGTTCAAGATTGACCCGCGACTGTTCAGCTAAACCTCGGTCAATTCGCTGTATATCCTGCTCGAAAATCATGTCGCCCCAAGAAGCCCTGCCCATCATTCGAACGCTCGCTGACGGTATCGACCCACTGACAGGTGAAGTGCTCTGCGATTAGAGCCCATTCAACCAGCAGGGCGTGATCCGCGCACTGTTCGCTGCCGCACAGGCATTGGGATATCTGTCCGATGAACCGGCAGCGCAGTCGAGAACTGAGAAAAAGGCGCAAAACGCCGGCGCCTCGTGGCCGCAAGAGGAGGACGACCGCCTCATCAAGGCCTACGATGGGGGCACCGACGTGGCCGCACTGGCGGTACTGCACGGTCGCACAAATGGAGCAATAAAGTCACGTCTCGCGAAACTTGGGCGCATCGAGCGCTAAGGGTTCATCAGGTACACGGTTGCTTGAGCGAACATTGTGCGTTTCCATGATGATTTTCTTGCAGTTGAAGGGAGATTTAGTGTGCCGTCTCGGTGTGGAAGCAGTGGTCGCTAGCCACACAGCGCGCGGATTTTCCTGCGCGCCGCGTCTCTTTTCGTTTCCCGTTACCGTCCTGACGCAAAAAGTTAGTTGATCCCGGCTTCATGGTGAACCGGTTCAACAACTGAACGAATCATTGCCATCAACATATGCGAGGCAATGGAGTGGCTCTTGTACTCGTTCGCCTCATAATGTGCCGACGCCATTACTACCCCATCTTGAAGAATATTGATATCGACTGTCGACCAATATTCATTGTCTCTCGATTCTCCGTCATCGCCATGGTCGAGTATCACTGAATAATTCAATACGGTGTGGCATTCCGGCGGAACCGTTCCTCGGCTGAAGAGACTGCTGTCCACACCCTGCTGATGAAGTGCTACCTGCATAGCGGAGACGATGTTACTGACAGGAACCTGCTCGTTCACTTCAATGCAGACTCTCTGTGCTGGAACCGAGGCACCGTTGATGTACATAGAGGGAAGATTGACGTTACTCACACACCCTGCAGAAAGACACAAAACACTCACGGCTGAAATCCAATGGAATGTTAGAAATTTCGATTTCGTGATGGCTGACTTCGCCTCGATCCAAAAAAATGAAAATTTTGCCAATTCAAGAAAATAGGGCATAGAACGAATTTCGTTACGATATTTAACGTTCACCGGCTCGCCAGAATCGGTCGATTTTTTAGAGATAATTCTGACGCCAGTGAACGCTAGGTAGTCTTAGCCATAGCGATATAGGGCAGGAAACGGTGTATTCTCGGCGATCGCAGGTCGTCGTTTCAAGGTTTAAACTTCGTGGCTACTGCATTTCTACAGTAACGAGTTGTGCACCAGACCCGAGACTACGCATAACTCTTGCGTCGCATTTTTTCAACGCTTATCAGAACGCGTAACCGGCGAATACACCGTATGTCATCTGCGTCTTCTTTTCCACAACCGGGCTGTTTCCCACGGCACCCGGCAATTTCGTCGCTACAATGCGCGTGCCGAGATTCCAATGTCTTGAAAGTAGGTAGGTAGCGCTCGCAGTCATTCGAAGTGCTGTGACGCCAGCACCTGGCGAATACGAATTCAGGCCCGAGCGAGCACTGTTTTGCGGGGAGATGCCGAAATAGGTATCGTTATATTCAGCGCTACCGAAAGTGATGCCTGGGCCTGCGGACAACATCCATTTGCTGGCTGGACTGTAACGTCCGAACAGATCCAGTGAAGCCGTGGCACCTTCCTTCTCACCCGCTACATCCTGTGACACGGCGCCGACGACCGAAAGCCAGTCGCGGTTGTAACTGCCGAAAAGCGTCGCGTGAAGGGTGCGATTGATATCGGGCAGTCCGCGTAGACGGAAGTCATCGGATGAGTCACGCGGAGTGACCAAATCATACGAGAGTGCGACACCCACGCGGAAGTGATCGTCGCGATACAAGAATGCTCCAAGACCAAACGGAACGCTCGCGTCCGCAACAGAGCCGAAGAAATAACGTCCGTAGCTCACGCCAACGATTGGTGCGGGCTGGAATTTGGTCGCGCTTGAACCTTGGTACTTGGGTGTTTCAAATACACCGAAACCAAGCGAGTATCGCCAAGTATCATCGAACGTGTTCGTGTTTGTGCTCGTGTTTGCTGATGCCTGAGCGGCCGGTGTCGTACTGCTTTGAGCGAACGCAGGGCTTGCAGCCAGTGCCGCAGTCAAGGCGGCAAAACGTCCCACGCTGGCGGGGCGCTTCAAAAAACGCATGTAATTCTCCTAAGGCTGCGCAGAAAGTAAGTCATCGAAAACCGCAAGGCCGGTCCGTCCCTTCTAGAAGCCTTCTGGTCAGGGATAGTCGTCGTGCATGCCAGCGAAAGCCCTTCGCCATACCGCTGGACCAGGCCCGTGTGTGCCTTGTGCGCCCGGTGGGAATTCCGCTGACGAATGCTCGGACAAGGGCTAGCAGCTTACGGATCGAAATCGCAGATATGATGTGCACTATGTTGCGGTGCTGAAACAATGTGTCAGCGCCGCAATACAGGTGACAGCAAGCTGAAATCAGGCTGCGCGCCGCTTCAGTTAGCATTTGGAAATGACTTCTATGCCGCACATTCTTGTAGTTGATGACGAAGAGGACATCAGGTCCTTGCTAACAGGGTTCTTTAGGAGACACGGCCACGAAGTCAGCGTGGCAACCGATGGAGAAAGTCTTTTTGAGACAATCGAACATCAGCAAATCGACCTCGTCATTCTCGATGTAATGTTGCAAGGAGAGGATGGATTCAGCCTCTGTCGGCAACTTCGCGCCACGTCGAAAATCCCTGTGATCATGCTTACTGCTGTTGCTGATCACGTCGATCGGGTTGTGGGTTTGGAGATCGGCGCTGACGACTATCTGGTGAAGCCGTTCGACGCGCGTGAGCTTCTTGCGCGGGTAAAGGCGGTCCTGCGCAGGACCACCCAAGCTGACACAATGATAAGCAGCACGACAAGACCTGTGCTGACGTTTGCGGGATGGCGACTCGACATTGCCAAGCGCGAGCTTAGATCGGCTGACAACACCTTGACGATCCTCTCAAGTGGCGAGTTCGATCTGTTGTTGGTGTTTGCAGAGCATGCGCAACGAATGCTGACGCGTGATCAGTTGCTCGATATGACCCGAGGCGAAAGCTATGAAGCTTTTGATCGAAGTATCGATGTGCAGGTCGCACGCTTACGTCGAAAGCTGGACACGGATATTAATGTTGAGTCGGTAATTCGAACTGTCCGCGGCGGCGGGTATATCTTCACGCCGATGGTTCGCCGTCGATGAAGATGCGACTTCGATTGGCCGACACAATCGCGTGGCGGATCGCGTTGACTGTCGGTGCTGCGATCATGAGCGTACTTGCCCTGAGCGTTCTCTTTGATCACCTTGCTGGCCCCTCTACAGCCGAGAGAGCGGAACTGGACCGTGCTGACGACGCAATCCGTATGATCGAAGCGGCTCCCCCTGCTTTCCGGCAGCGCTTAGCCGATACGATCACAATTGCCGACAAAGCAATCTGGTATCCATCTGGAACATCGATCGCTGGGCAGTTTGATGTGGCAAGACTGCACGAACTGGACCCGCGCATGGCAGAACGATTTCGTGGTACTGAGCGCGGGCGCGAATCCGTCATATTCACGTCAACTGACCCGCTAGCCAAAGAGGTCGCCTTCGACCGTATTTCGCATCCGAACGCTTATTACATGGCGGTGCAACTCGACGACAAAAGTTGGGTACTATTTATCGCCAATCATCGACGCTTGGGAAATCTGCTTCCGACCAGACTGGCAACTATGCTGCTGTCAGTCACGGCGCTGATTCTGGCAGCCTCGTTACTTGCCACTTACTTTCTGGCGCGACCGATCAGGCAATTCGCGGACGAGCTTCGCCGTATTGGCGGCGACCCGCGCGCGAAGCCAGTGCCAGAGACAGGGCCGATGGAACTGCGATCCGCAATTGCTGCGTTCAACTCGCTGCAGGGGCAGCTACGGAAATTCGTAGATGATCGCACTTTGATGCTTGCAGCCATGTCTCACGATCTGAGAACTCCCCTCACAAAAATCCGCTTGCGCGGGGAGTTTATCGATGACGACGAGCAGCGTGCACGCCTGTTTCGGGATGTAGACGACTTGCAGGCAATGGCAGACTCGGCCCTATCGTTCTTTCGCGATGACTACAAGGATGAGGGCGCAACCGTGTTCGATTTTGCGGGCCTTCTCCGCACCATTGCGGACGACTATTGCGACCAAGGTGCGACTGTAAGTTACGTTGGGCCGGATCGTTTCGCGATGAGTGGTCGGCCATTCTCGCTACGACGGGCGTGCATGAACCTGATCGACAACGCTGTGAAGTATGGCGGGACTGCCGAAGTCGAGCTGGTCTGTACGCAGTTCGAGATATCCGTGACGATCAGTGATCACGGCCCTGGGATTCCCGTTGACGCATTAGACAAGGTATTCACGCCGTTCTTTAGGATCGAGCAATCTCGGAACCGATTGACGGGAGGGATGGGGCTTGGCTTGACTTCTGCTCTTGCTGTGATTCGCGCTCATTCTGGAAATATCGTACTTTCGAACCGAAAAGAGGGAGGCCTGACCGTGTACATTACGGTTCCAATCATCGATAAACGTCAGAAAGCAATCGAATAGCTTTGAAAGGATGTCTCAAACCAAAATCGCAGTCGCGAGCGATAGCCGCTCGCACAAAGTATGCAATCACTCGAATTAGCTTGCATTGCAGCCCTCGGCATGCCCTCAATCGAATTACCCGGACTCTGTGAAGTAGATGGTCAACTCCTTTTTATATGCACAACGCGCCCAATACTAGCATCGGCGAACTCAACGATCTGGCGATAGGCTTCCTTGCAAAGGGCGATGTTGGGAAGTCACTGAAAATTCTTGAGCAGTCACTGGAGAGGAGTCGAAACGAATCAGGCGTGGATCACTCGGACACTTTAACAATCATGAATAGCCTTGCTGGGGCGTTGTGTTTGATTGGTGACACCGAGGGCGCGCGGAATCTGTTGGTGACCGTTTCTAAGACGCTCGATCGAAAGCTGGGGGCCGATGATCACCAAGCTCTACGAGCACGATCGAACCTCGCTGGCGTAATGAGAGCCCTCGGAGATTTACCGTCCGCGCACAACCTGCTTCAGGAAATCCTTTCATCGCAGCTCGATACCCTCGGTCCTGAACATCCAGATACGTTGCGGACTTTGGGAAGCATTGGCGAAGTCCTTCATGCTCGCGGAGAATTTTTTGACGCTCGCCGTGTTCTTGAGTCAGTCTTATTGACTCAAAATAGAATCTTGGGCATGGAGCATGGGGACCGACTCGCATCCATGAATAACCTTTCTCTTGTACTTTTAGAGCATGGTGAAGCCGATGAAGCGTACAGTTTACTTGTAGACGTTCTAGAGGTTCAACTCCATCGACTTGGCATTGAAAATCCTGAGACGGTACGATCAGCTAACAACATATCGACAATTCTTACCGCCAAAGGTGACTCGAAAAAAACCCTTCGCGTGCTCACTGGCATTCTCCAAAAGCAAAGTGATTCATGGGGGAAAAAGCATCCTCAGACAACTGAGACTGCCTGGATTTTTGCTCTACAGCTGAAGCAAGCAGGCGATGCGTTGACTCTCAACGCGTTGAAGGTGGGATTTCTTGATTGGCTGTTTTGCGCATCGAATTCTTCGCTGTCAGATCGGCAAATTGCCATACGTGGTTTGTTGCCTCTCCTTTCGACTAAGGAGAAAAATGTTGGACGCAATTCGCCTTGTCCTTGCAAGTCTGGAGCGAAATTTAAGTTCTGTTGCGGCAATCTTTCGTGAAAATGGGCAAGCTGAGCCTCGTCTGATCGCAATGCGCGCTTCTAGCTTTGTAGCATCGCTTTCCCCAAGCGCCTTACCTTCCCAGCGGTTACCTTTCACGAAAGCCCTAAGCAAAAAAAGTAAGAAATTGCGTCAAAAAACATGCTTTCGTACAAAGACCGCTTCTGACTGGCGTCAACTCAAAAAATTTACGACAGCTCCCGATTTGAATCGCCGACGTACTTTTGTGCTAACGCCGTCGACCTTAGTCGGACCCATTGCAGCCGTTCATCGCTGCACACGAGCAATGGCCGTTAGCGGATGTAGTGCGGTCGTTCCGATGACAGTTCCATCTGTTCGCTGAACGACAGGTTGTGGCCGGGCACGGACGCATGTGGTTTGCATCGATGCGCACGCGAGTGGTTTAGCTGACCGGCGCGACTCGACCCGGAGCAGTCGATCGGTGCATGATGCTTGGTGTGGCCGTTATCCGGTGGCGAGTGGTCATTCCACAAAGAAGGGAGGGCCCGGGATCATCCCGCGCGTTCACTACTCTGACCGCGACGCCTAAAATCAACGTGCCTGATTGCGTCGATCACCGTCCTGACTGAAGAGCCCGCTGGTTTGCAGAATGCCGCGCAGACTGTCTCCGGAATGGTCGTGATCCGCAAAGGCAACCGATGCACCTTCTCGCCACGACGCTCTGCAAGACGCCAGTTCATGTACGAAGTGATGTAGAGGCCCGGAGCACGAAATTCCAGTCGCCCTCGTATTGCATGCAGAACGAGCGCGATGGAAGAGGCTTAGTCAATGCAAAGCGAAATGCGCCCTGAGCCTGCGGATGCATGTTGAATACATCTGTCAGGATACCGTCGGCGGGTTTGTCCTGCCAGATTCGCGCGTCTTTACGGTGGCGCAAGAAATGCATCCACGATGCAAACGCGATCTGGTAGCTCGTGAGTCCGCTATCCGATCCGAGGCGACGAGCGATGTGCACGTATCCATATTGAGGGTGATAGGACTTGTCGGTCTGCAGGATCCACAGTGTCACGGGCTGGGCAATTAGCGTCTTGAGCTCAATCGTGCCGGATGTGGAAACGAGATCAACCGTAAATTCGTAGTGACGGCCAATTCGTGAATGACCAACAACCCGCTGGGGCACCAGCGTGCTGTTGTCAATGGAGGTATCCAGCTTCAGCAGGCGGTCACTCTGGGCGACTCCGCCAGTTATTGCCTCGATTATATCTTGCGTACCCATGCCGCCTCATATCGGTAACTGATCGAATCATCCCGTTATCGTACGATTCTACAAACATTCAGATTAATCAGCCGGATAGCTGATATCAGCAGCGCACTAATACCTTTTTTTCGCAATTCGAGCATGCACTTAGCATATTGACGCAATCCTCTCAACGATTTTTCAGGCGAGTGTCCAGTATTCAAATGAATGACGATGCCGGAGTTGTTAAAGTGACCGTCGGTCAGGGATCGATTATCAACGATCTACGCACCTGCGTTGAATGTCCCAAACTGGCCGACTCTGTTGAGAAACTCACTCTCACGTGCCGCGGGACAACCCCGCGAGAATTCGACGTAACAGATCGCACCACAAGCCTTTCGTGAGCATCGATGAGGCGTAAGAAGACCCCTGAAAACCTCGCTCAACTAGTTGTGGGGAGTTTTTCAACAGAATCGGCCGCAATACGTCATACGACCAAGCACGTCTGCTCGCCTCCGGTCCGCATCACATGCAACGGGCATAAGTGACCCAACGCCGTCATCCATCGTTTTTGGTCACGCAAATATTGCCATGCGCGCAGTGCCAATGCAGCTAAATGAGAAATATTTTCCGGATTGCGTAAAATATTTATTCGACACGATAGCGTTTGCATCGATTTAATTATTTAAATTGGATATTAAATTGATTCCCCCTTGGATTATTTTGTAAAATCTCCGCGCTAACGCGGATGCGTGTACGGTACAAAATAGAAAAGGCGGGGCGGCATGGGAACGCAGGACTTAGTCAGCACAATCACCGGCGGCGTATCGCAAAGTGACCGCCTGCTAAAACTCGACACGCCACTAGGCGTGAACAAGCTTGTGCCGCAGCGGGTGGTGGGGCGCTCGAGTCTCGGGCGTCACTTCGAGTTCACCGTCGACGTGGTTTCCACCTCTGGGGACATCGAGCTTAAGACGCTGATCGCACAGCCCGTGACGTTGTGGATTCAGCAATCCGACAAGTCGTACCAACCCCACAACGGCTACGTGCATACGGCGCGACGGTTGGGGTCGAATGGTTACGCGAAGATTAGTGGTGTACCTGCTGGCACCAGCGCGAAAGTCCAATATCTGACGGACAAGAACCCGCCCAGGTCGGAGGTCGGTATCAAGACCGATTCCGACTGGAGCCAGTTTCAGTCGATCAAGGTTACAGTCAAGCCCGTAGCCGACGCAGGCAATAGCAACGATCCTGATCTGGGTGCGACGGCATGAGCGATTCGTCAAGCAGCGGCTTGTTGGACGCGATCTGGAGGGAAGTGCTCGGCGACGCGGCCGCCACCTTCAACTGGCTGAAGGATTTCCTGTTGGGCGAGTTCGTTCCGGACCGACCGTTCTCGGTGATCGTCGCTGAAATGCTCGCGAACTTCGTGCCGGGCGTCATCATCGTCACCAGCGCGCGCGATGCGGTCGCCGTCATCGTCCGCCTCTCCACGCACCCTGATCGGCGCAAGGAAGTGTCCGAGTGGATTCTGCTGTGTGCGTGTCTGATCGCTCTGGCGTTGCCGCTGGTGATGGCCGCTGCCGGTACGGTTGCCGCAGGTGTCGGCGCGGTGGTCACGGGCATCGTGGGCGACGAGCTCGCGGCGGCGCTGCGCGCTGTGATGCTGATGCTGATTGATGAGTCGGGGAAGCTGGCTGAAATGGTCCGCTTTCTCAACAAATTCATCAAAGGTAACATCCTCGAGTTTCTGAAGGGTGTGAAGTTTGCCAACTATGAAAAGTCGCTGCTCGAAATTCTTCAGCAGACCACGGGCAAACTGATCGGCATCGCGCAGGAAGTACGCGGCAAGCTGCTGGGCGCGCGGGTGTTTGATGTCAGGGTCGCGGATCATCTGGAGTCGGTCCAGACTCTGATCCAGAAGCTGTCGGTGTGGGAGCAGCGGTTCTACGCGGTACAGCAGGAAGGCATCCAGCAGATTCCGAGGGCCGTGGCAGAGTTGCAGCAGCGCCTCGACCGGCTGCTGGCGCAGGAGGCCCCAAAGGATAGCCACGTGGTTTCCGCAGGGGTGACGGCGACGAAGCCGCAACCCGTCGCACCGCTCAAGCAGGAGATCCACGACACGCCCGGTGCGACGCTTCGCGATCCGGCGGCGCATAGTGCCGACCGCACTGGTGGAACCGCGAGGACGGGTTCCGCGCCGGCTCTAAAGGACAAGCCGGACGTACCGCCGCCGCCCTCCGCTCAGCCGAACGTGAAAATAGAGGAGGTGCATACGCCGGGCGAGGAGTATGCGCTGGTGAACGGCGCTAAGATCAAGCCGCTGCTCTACCACAAGTTGTATCACGGGGCCGACCGAGCCACGCTCGGCGTCGATGCGCAGATGCCGGCCCGGGAGGTCGCGGCAAAGATCTACTCAGAAGGTCTGCCCGGACGGGGTGACAATATTGATCTGGTTGAACACGCGGGCGGTGCATCCGATCGCGCGTTTCGCGGTACAACGGTCATGATGGCGACGCCCGATGGTCAGGCCGGAGCGATCTTGTGGGCCGACGAAGACGGTTTTGTGATCGAGTTGAAGAACGTGAAGGGCTACGACGTGAATGCTGCACTTGAGGGGCGCGTACGTAAGCCCGACGGCAGCTTCGGCGGCAACGCCGTGCACGGTGAGGTGGAGATCGCAGTGCCAGGAAGAATCAAGCCGGAACAAGTGGAGCAGGTGTACGAAGTGGTGATGATCAGAGGGAAATTGAGGGCGCGTGAGCTGCCAAGGTAATAGCAGATATGTTCGGAGAAATCGCATGCAGATGAACGACGCCGATGTGCGGGAATTGCGCGATCGATGGAGGGCCGGGAAGTACAAGAGCATGCTCGACGCGATCAAAGACGCGTCGCCTGACGACGCATGGGTGCCCTTGTGCGACTCCCTGACTCATCCTGTGGATGGATCGCCGACGCTCGACCTACGCGGCGCGGAGCTGCGAGGCGGAAAGCTCAAAAACCTGGAGCTGGCCGGCAGCCATCTCGGCTTTGGGGTGTTCGACGCCACGCAGTTCGATGAGGTCGGGTTTCAGGACGCAATCCTTGATGGCACATTTTTCAGGGGATGCGAGTTCTATCTGGCACAGATGATTCCAGTCTATGGCGATGGTGCCGATTTCCGCCATGCGCGATTCCGGAAATCATTCATTGGGTATGCGCAGTTGAGTAACTCCGATTTTTCTGGTGTAACGATGTCAGACGGAGACGTGAATTCGTCGGAAATGACTGCGTGCAATTTTTCAGGCTTGCTGGCAGAGCGGAATAAATGGCGCTGGAACACGACGACGCGATGCGATTTCGTGGCGGCCCGTTTCGTCGAGTGCAGACTGACGGCAACCCGGTTCGATGGCGCGCGGTTGATCGATGCCGCGTTCGAGAATTGTGATTTGAGCGGAGTCGACTTCAGGGGCGCGGATTTGACGGGGGTGCGCTTTCTCGGCGGGACATTCGGTGATGTGCTGCAGGGTGAGACGACATACCGGACGCGGTTCGACGATACGCCGGAGGCCCGCCGAGCAGTAGCCGCATGCAGTACGGAAAATCAGCATGCCGTCGAATGGTGTCCCGCTGTGCCTGGTTCGAGCGCACCCGCCCAGCAGGTCGCCTCGTTGAAATTGAAGGGCAAGCCCGGCGACGTGGTACCGCAGAGCGGATGGTGGGTTAGCCCGGCCCTCGGGAGCGAACAGGGGCGTCGCTATTTCAATAGGGGGGAGACGTTTCCCGACATCAAGTCGACTAACTGGGGGCTCGTGATCTGGAGTTACAACTCTGCCGATCAGGGCTGATTCCGACGGGCGGCCCGTCACAGGTACGGCGGCCGCGAACGGCAAGTTTTACGTCAACAGGAGAGGGAAACCGATTCCGATGTCAACTGGAACAGGCAAGCTTTGCGACCCGTGTTACGGCCTATTTGTTCTAGATGATGGCTGGGGATCAATGACGTTCGGACGCCAGTACACCGCTGCGCAGGAGTTGCTGGAGCCGCTGGGGTTGGCAACCAACTGCTTGTTGTGACTGGCGTTCGCCAGAGGTTTTGATCGACGCGTTGCGAAGCGGATTTGGCGCAGAGCCTTGTCCGTGCTAATAGCGAGCGTATTGCAATCGCGCCAGCGGACCGGTGTCAACCCATTGCAGCCGTTCGTCATTGCACGCGAGCAATGGCTGTTAGCGGAGTAGTGCAGTCGTTCCTACGTCAGTTCCGTCCGCTCGCTGAACGTCAGGTTGTGGCCGCACCCGGAACCAGGAGGTCGCCCACCCGAGTCTCAGTGGCGATCCGGCCTTGAACCTCCGTAGACGACCCACTTTCACCGTCCGGCTGAACCTGGAGCGAGCAGCAGCTCTCCTGTCCCCAGCGGTCACTAGCGGCGCCGCGTTTTGCAACTGGAACGCGGACGGCGAGCGAGGCGGTTCACTCCAGGTCCGGTGGAAGCATCGCTCGATGCGGCGTGTCGTTCGAGTTCGCGGAGTTGTTGCGGGATTTCTGAGTGCGTTCTGGCGAGGCGCAACTTAAGACTTTTTCGGATCGAATTCTGGTAAGTGCGTACCCTTTGCCTTCACAAATGTTCGAGCGCCAATCGTATCCACATCATTTCAGTTGATCGTACGTAGCGTGGACTGTCCTGTAAGATTGTAGTAAATTTAATCGCCTCGGAGTTCCTGCACAACGTTCTCTACCACTACGTAAAGTCGTCCATGGATGGTTTGCTGCCTTTCTACGAACGCGAGTTGACGCTGCTTCGACAGGCGGCAAGAACGTTCGTCGAGCGCTTTCCCAAGGTGGCGAGCCGCTTGTCGATGTCGAGCGGAGTCGGATGCGTGAGCGAGGATCCGTCGGTCGAACGGCTCTTCGAATCGTGCGCATTGATTGGCGCGCGGGCATCGCAGCATATCGAAAACGACTACCCCGAATTTGCAACTGGACTCATCGAGGCGTTGTACCCGCACTACCTAAGACCGTTCCCATCGTGTTCGATCGCGAGTTTCGAACTGGACGGCAGTCGGGCGGCGCAAATGTCCACGTCCATTGTGATTGCGCGTGGAACCCAACTTTACAGTCCTCCGGTGCGGGGAACGAAAGTTTTTTTCCGGACTGCTTTCGACGTCACGTTATCGCCGCTCCATATAAGTCACGCCCGCTTTCAGCGCATCGCACAGACACCGCAGTCTTTGCGTTTGCCGCTCAACGCCAGCGCGCAGATTTCGGTGACGTTCGCCATTCAGTCGGCGCACGCGTCGGTTGCCGACCTGACGCTCGATTCAATCCGGCTGTACGCGCACGGCGAGCCGCTTTTCAGTGCCGCCCTGCGCGATGCGTTGTCCATTCACGCACTCTGCGCGTATGTCGAACCGGCGCAAACCGGTCGCTGGATCGCACTGGACAGCGTTCCATTCGCGATGGCGGGTCTGGATCGCGATGAAAGCCTGATTCCCAGTCCCGAGGCTGTTGACGCCGCTTATCCGCTATTGACGGAATTCTTCGCTTTCCCTGAGAAATTCGGTTTCTTCGATTGCGACTTGCGTCAGGCTGGCCGTCTTGGCGGTCGCGTGTTCACGCTGCATGTGCTGTTGAAAGACATTCCGGCCGACTCGCAGGCCGCCAGCCTGCTGGAGTCGTTTGGCCCTCAGCACCTGACGCCAGGGTGCACGCCCGTCGTCAATTTGTTCGAGACGCCGGGCTTGCTCGGCAAGCGGCTGGACGAGTCGTCGATGGCCGGCGCTTTTCCGCTCCTCGTGGACGAGCAAAACGCTCATGCATATGAAGTGTATTCGGTCGATTCGGTATCGCAGGTGAGCGCGACTCCCGAGGGCGAAAAGGTCACCGAATTTCCCTCGCTTCACTCACGACTTCACGACACGCGTTCGGCGTTGTATTGGCGCACGCATCGCGACCCGCTGATGGCCAGCACGCTGCCGGGCCACGAGTTTGCGCTTGCTTTCGTCGATGAACAGATCGAAGCCGTGTCGCCGCCAAACGGGTTGGGCCTCCGCCTCACCTGCACTAATCGAGATTTGCCGGAGCAGCTTGTTCCGGGCGCGGAGAATGGCGATCTATTGATCGAGGGGGGCACGCTCGCACGGCGTATCTCGCTGTTGCATCGGCCTACGCAGACACGGTATTTCCGGCACGAACGTGGCGCGCTGTGGAGGCTGATTTCGCAGTTGTCGTTCCATGCGCTGCTGCTCAATGGTGGTGCCGAGCCCCTTCGCGATCTGCTGCGGCTTCACGACCTGACCGGCTCGTCACGACTGGCGGAGGCGCTCGTCGATGTGGCTGGGCGAGCCGTGACGGCGTGGGTATCTGACAAGCCCGTCGCCAGTGTCGTGCGCGGCCTTGAAATACGCGTGACCGTCAACGAACGTCATCTGGCCGAGACTGGCCTGCATGCTTTCGCGCAATTGCTCGACACGCTGTTGAGCGTGTCTATTTCGAGCAACGGCTTTACGCAATTGGTGTTGCTATCGGGTGATGACGGCGTGGAATTGTTGCGCTGCCCGCGCCGCTCAGGGCGTAGCCATCTCATCTGATCCGGCATCCGTGTTTCGGCAACGGCAGGCGTCGCTTAGGCGGGAAGTGCGTCGGCCTGGATCGGCGGCGGGGTGACGAGCATGACGCCGCGCGCGGTTCCATCGGCGCTGGAAAGTGCGAAAGTCGGTTGATGTTCGGCAAGACTGTGCGCACCGGCCACCGCAATCGTGCTCAACGCCAGCGCTGCATGGACTTCACCATTCGCTAAACCCAGGTGCAGGCAGTGCTCGCGCGTTTTCTTGTCCGGCCATCCCGCTTCCACCACGCTGGTGACTTCCGCGCGCCGGCTGTTGCGTTGATCAGCGTCGCTCACGAGTGCGCACGACGCGATCTCCAGTTCCGGCATCGCAGCCTGTTTGCGTGCCGCGTCTAGCAACTGCGCAATCGTATCGCCGCGTTGCTGCGCCGCTTGTTCAGCAGGATTGCTGAGCATATCCGCAGCGAGGCGGTGAACGCGCGCCGCCGAGGCCGCGGCGGTTGCGTCTGGATGCGCGAGCAGCAACGCGCAGGCGCCTTCGCCGAGGACATGGCCGTCGGGATGCGCCTGTCCGTAAAGCTGGCCGAGGTTGTCGAACGTGTCCACGGTTCTCTGGCCAAGCGTCGAGTCCAGCGCCAGCAGGATGTGTGGCGTGGAAGCAGGCTGCTTCTGGAGCGCGACGCTCAGGTCGTCCAGCACTGCAAGCGCCTGCACGGGATCGGTTACGCACACGAGGCTCGCGCGTTCGATGCGAGGCATCCAGCGCTCACGTGCAAGGCGCGCGTCGAGCCATGCCGCGAGCGTTCCCGCGTGAGCTCGCCAGCGCTGCGGAAGCACCACATGCAGCCGATACAGCGCGGTTTCCCGCGCATCATTCCCGGGTCCGTTGCCGCCCGTGCTGTCGCGTTCGATGGGGCGGCGTTCCATCAACTCGTCGAGTGCTTCAGCCGCGAGTAGCAGCGCGCGTCGTTGTTCACCGTCGAGCGTGCGCGCGCGGTCCTCGGCCAGCAGGGTTTCGTCGAACTGGTCGAGTTCGATCGAAGCGACGCTGGCGGCGAAAATCTTCACGCCGTTGCGGCGCTTCAATTCGGTATGCAGACCGACGATGCTTGCGGCGCGCGCCGCGCCACCCGCGTCTTCGGGCGTAATGCCGGCGGGCAAGCGCAAACAGCAGTCGAGCAGCGCGATCGTGCACGGCCGTGCCTGTGCCTGTGCGTCGCCGACGGGCGCGGCAGCGGACCCAGCGGCTGGACGCGGAACCTCGCGCGCAATCGCTTTGCGCACGAGGCCGAAACTCGTGGCGAGGAGAGTAGGCAATGCAAGGCCATATAGCAACAGATCGCGTGCCGCGGGCACGTGCGAGGCTGTCTTCCAGTAGAGGAGCGCGACGACCCACACCGCGACGAAGATGGCCACGATCGGCATGACGCCGCTTAACGTCGATCGTTGGCTCGGGCTTTGCCCTGCGGCCGGCTGCGTGGCGCTCATGCGCCGCCGGTGCTCGTCTGACTGGCAATCAGCGTGGCGCCGCAGGCGGTTTTATGACCGTCGCGGGCTACGGCTTCGTTTTCGACAATGGCCGTGTCGTCGCCTTCGGCTATGTGATTGGGGCCGTGAATGGGGCAGCTCACCGTGTCGTTGCGGCGAGCGATCTGATTGCCGGCGATTTTGGCGTTCACGGCCGCGCTCGTGACTGTGCCTCCGTGACTGTGTTTGTCGCCGAGGACAATGAATGGACGTGCCATGTGCTGGTTTTCCCGTTTTGTCTATCTGCCCGCTTGCCGGATCTGGATTGATCGACCGATTTAAAGCGCCCTGATTCTACTTGCTTCCGCTTCTTCCGGTTGATAATGGCCGCGATGGGCGAGATTCGAATCGCTGTATTGCAAAGCATGGGCAATCTTTTATGCGGAATTCATAAATACTATTCTCCCGCGCCCGCTGCACAAATGATACGTCATCGATTCTGGCGACGCTCCCGAAAAATGATGGTTTCCAATAGCGCAAATATTGGAGCCTCATTTAGAATGTGGCTCCGAAAAGAATTGAAACTGCCGTCCCGAAGCCGTAAGTGATTCCTAGACGTGGTTGATGATGGTCATATCGACCGATTAATGCAATTGCGCATTCCGGATGCGGCAATATGTACTTATAAAATACGGTCGCAACCCGGGAGCGGGGGCTTTATGAGCGTTATTGCGCAATACGCGTCTTTGTTTGGCACATTTAATCGTCTTTATTCGCTCGAAGGGGCGGGGCCGCTCGCGGCCATGCAGATCGAGCGCTGGACGGGCGACGAGGCGCTTTGCCAAAACTATCGATGGGACATTTACGCGCTGGCGACGAGTCCGTCGCTGGACCTGCAGGCCATGCTGGGCCAGCGCGCCACGATTCGCACCACGTTGGGCGATGCGCCGTCCACGACGCGTAGCGGCCTGGTCGCCGAGGCCGAATGCGTGGGCTATGACGGCGGCCTAGCCCGCTATCACCTGCAACTGGTGCCATGGCTCGCGGCGTTGGCGCATGGCCGTGACGAACGCACCTTCGTCAATTGCACGGTGGCCGAGATCCTGGAGCAGGTATTCAACGACTACAGTGCGATCGCGCGCTGGCGTTTCACGACGGATGCGAACCAGCGCATCGAGTCGTTGGGTACGCGCGGCTATGTTGTCCAGTACCGCGGGTCCAGTCACTACGATTTCGTGCGCCATCTGCTTGCCGCGGCGGGCCTGGGTTTTGGCTTCGTCGAAGACGGGGATGCACCATCGGGCCATACGTTGTTGATTTTCGACGACAGCACCCAGCTCCCCGAGGACGAGACCTCCGCACGGCTCGGGGGCGTGCCGCAACGCCTGAGCGACATGACGACGGCTACCGACAATACGATTCTCGGCATGGGCCAGTCGCTGTCGCTCACGGCCGACCGGCTCACGCTCATCAGCAGCGACTACCGCAGCAACCAGTCGACCACAGCGGCGGCGAGCCTGGGCAATTCTCGCGGTGGCCGCGAACTGTACGACGACGTTGGACCGGAGGCGTTCGCCAGCCTGCGCGAGGCCGAGAACACGGCTCGTCGGCAGGCTGAGGCCATCGTCTCGGTGGCGCGTTTCTGGACGGGCTACAGCACGTTGCACACTGCGACATCCGGCCGGGCGTTGCGGCCAACCCGAACGCCATGGGAGCAGGCTGGGGGCGCTACGCAGGTGCCCGACGCGTTCTTGCTGAGCGCAGTGCAGCATGTCGGCATCAACAATCTGCCGCAGACCGCCATGGCGGCGCTCGAACAGAATCTCGGCGGCCTGCCGTGCGCGGATCTCGACCCGCGCCTGCTCAAGCAGGCGAGAGCAGGCGGTTACGCGAATCGCTTCGAAGCGGTGCCGCGCACACAGGCGTGGCGCCCCACGCTGGAGGACGGCACGGGGCAACGACTGAATCCGGTCGCCACCGCGCTCGGCGCGCAGACCGCGATCGTGGCGGGGCCTCAGGGCGAGTCGGCGCCGGGTGCGGCCGGTCCGGTACACATGGATGGCCAGGGCCGCCTGCGGGTGCGCTTTCACTGGCAAGCCGACACCGACAACGGCACCTGGCCGACCCGCACGATGCAGCGGCTTGCCAGCGACGGACATGGCTTGCAGCAGATGCAGTGGATCGGCCAGGAGGTGCTCGTCCAGTTCGATCACGGCCTGATCGATCGGCCCATCATCCTTGGCGGTCTGTACAACGGCCGTGGCGAGGGCGGCGAAGCGCCCACGCCCGCCGGCCAGCCCGGGCAGCCCCTCGACGAATCCCTTTACCATCAGGCGGCGGACCAGACGACGAGCGCCCAGGGCAATCTGACGGGCGGCAACGCGCCGGCCTGGCACGGCGCGGGCGGTGGCGCGAACCGCCACAACCACGCGGGCGCGCTCTCGGGCTTCAAAAGCCGCGGCTTCGACGGGCAAAGCGCCAACCAGCTCGTGGCGGACGACAGCGATGGCATGGGCCGCCTGCAAATGAGCACGACGCACGCCGCGACCGAACTCAACCTCGGCCATCTACGCTACCAGGCCGACAACTACCTCGGCAGTTTTCGCGGTCAGGGCGTCGAGTTGCGCTCGGACGCATATGGCGCCGTGCGTGGCGAGCGCGGCGTGCTGATCAGCAGCTACAAGTCGAGCGCCAGCCGGCCTGCGGGCGCCATCCCCGCGCTGCATTCGCTGCTCGCGCAGCACATCGCGCTGGCGGGCAAGCTCGACCGCAGCGCCGGGACGCATCTGACGCTGCCGTTCGCCTCGCAACGGGGCGTGACAAGCGCCGGGCAATCCATGATCAATCGCCAGGCCGCGCCGCTCGACGCGCTCGCGCAAAGTTTCGGCACCACGGTTGGCGCCGACGGTTTCGAGCAAGCCGTCGCCGACGCCGCGAACCGGTCGACGGACAAGGCGCTGCCCCACACGGGAGACGCTGTGCTGGGGCTGGAGGCGCAAGGCGGCCAGGGCGTGCTGGCGGGCCAGGCGCTGCAGTGGGCCGCCGCGGAAACCTTGAGCGTGGGCAGCGGGCGCGACCTCAACATTGCCGTCAACAAGGCGCTGCGCGTGCACAGTGGCCAGGGGATAGGCTGGCTGGCCGGCGCCGATGCCTCGAATAGCGGTGGTCTGAGCATGATTGCCGGCAAGGACAACCTGCAACTGCAAGCCCAGCACGATACCCTCGCGCTGCGCGCGCGCGACCTGTTGAAGGTGGCGTCGATCGATGCGGATGTCGAACTCGCCGCGCAAAAGACCGTGCACCTCGCGGTGAGCGGCGGGGCGCACCTGACTATCGAAGGCGGCAATGTCACGTTCGGCTGTCCCGGTGCGCTGACCGTCCACGCGGCAGAGCATGCGTTCGACGGACCCGGGAGCGATAACTTCGCGATGCCGCATTTCCACCAGGGCGCGGCGGCCCCGACGGATCTGGAGTTTCGCCTCGTCGATCCCTATGGGCGTCCCAGCCCCGGCGTGGAATACAGGACGATGCTCAGCGACGGCACGCTCAGGCATGGCGTGCTGGATGCGGATGGTTACGCGAAGATCGGTGACGTACCGGTCGGCACGACCGCGAAAGTCCAATACCTGACGGATACGACCGCGCCCCGCTCGGAAGTGGCCATCACGGCCGATTCCGACTGGAGCCAGTTTCAGTCGATCGATGTCACCGCCGGGCCGATCGCCGACACCGGCACGCCGGCCGGCTCCGATGCGGGTGCCGCAGCATGAGCGAATCGTCAAGCAGCAGCGGCCTGCTGGATGCGATCTGGACGGAGGTGCTCGGCGACACGGCCGCCACCTTCAACTGGCTGAAGGATTTTCTGTTAGGCGAGTTCGTGCCCGACCGGCCGTTCTCCGTGATCGTCGCGGAAATGCTCGCGAACTTCGTGCCCGGCGTGATGATCGTCACCAGCGCGCGAGATGCGATTGCCATCATCGTGCGCCTTTCGACACATCCCGAGCGGTGCAAGGAAGTGACCGAGTGGATTCTGTTGTGCGCGTGCCTGATCGCCCTGGCCCTGGCCCTGCCGCTGGCGATGGCGGCCGCCGGTGCGGTCGCCGCGGGCGTGGGCGCGGCGGTCACCGGCATCGTGGGCGACGAACTCGCGGCGGCGCTGCGCGCCGTGATGCTCATGTTGATCGAAGAGTCCGGAAAGCTGGCCGAGATGGTCCGGTTCCTCAACCGCTTCATCAAGGGCAACATCCTTGAGTTTCTCAAGGGCTTGAAATTTGCCCGCTATGAAAAGTCGCTGCTCGAAATACTAGAGACACCAGCCGCGCGCTGTCGCGGACGAACACGGGGACCGAAATGGATCTAGTCGCTGCATTAACGGGCTATTCGCAGGCCACCCGTCATATCCAGATCGATACCGCCTTGCCGGGCAAGTTCGCGGTCGAACGCTTTCACGGGCGTGAAGCGGTGAACGAATCGTTTCGCTTCGAAGTCGACGTGTTGTCGAGCGAGCCGTTCCTCGACCTGAATCCGCTGATCGGCAGCGCCGCCCGCCTGCGACTTGCGAGCGCCGCGGGCGAGCGTTGCTGGAACGGCTATATCACGCACGCCGCCTATGCGGACAGCGATGGCGAAGTCACCCGTTACCGGCTCACGCTGGAGTCCTGGCTCGCCTTGCTGCGGCTGCGGCGCAATTGCCTCTATTTCGTGGATCTCGATACCGCGGGCATCTGCGAACGCGTGTTCGGC
Organism: Paraburkholderia sp. J69-1; assembly: GCF_905220255.1. Lineage (NCBI taxonomy): Bacteria > Pseudomonadati > Pseudomonadota > Betaproteobacteria > Burkholderiales > Burkholderiaceae > Paraburkholderia > Paraburkholderia sp. J69-1. The sequence goes on from NZ_CAJMZG010000021.1 coordinate 112,780, forward strand.
GATTATCCCGAGGCGCTGCGCCGCTACGAACTCAGCGAGCCGCTGCGCACCTTCGCGCTGCGAGGGCAGTATCGGGAGACCGATTTTTCCTTCGTGCTGCGCCAGCTCGCGGAAGCGGGCTTGTCCTTTCGCATCGAACACACCCAGGACAGCGGCGAGCCGCCGTCGGGCGCGCACACGGTCGTGGTGTTCGACCGCAGGGCCAAATTTGGCCATGGCAGCACGATCGCGTTCAATCAACAGGACGTGGGCGATCCCGATGGCGTGATGACCCGCTTCACCGAACGTCATGAGATCGTGCCCGACCGGGTCGTGGCGACGAGCTGGAAAGCGAGCGAGTTGCTGGCGCTCGCGGGACACGCGCATGAACCTCCCGAAGAGGGCGCGCCGGTCATGCCGGTGCGGGAAATTTTCGATGGTCAGCGTGCTGGCCGCTTCGACACGAGCAACGCTGCCCAGCGCTACGCCGATCAACGCCTGGACGCGTTGCGCTTGCCGAAACTGACTCATCACGGCGAGGGCTCGTCGCGCACGCTGGAGACGGGCAAGGTGCATACGCTGACCGGCTATCTCGACAGAACGATCGAATTCGTGCCGCTGTCGATCGAACACGAGGCCGTGAACAACCTTGGCGCCGAGATCGCACAGTTGCTCGAGCGCGGCGAACTGGAGCAGGGGCACTACCGCAATCGCTTCGTCGCGGTGCCCGCTGGTGTGCCCATCGTGCCGCCGTACCGGGACCGGCCCACGGTACACGGCGTGCAGACCGCGATCGTGGTCGGCGAGCCGGGGAGTGTTGTCAGCAGCACGCGCGATCATCAGGTGCGCATCCAGTTTCCGTGGATGCGCGGCGCGGCACCGCTGCCAGGCGGGCTGACCGATACGGCGAGCCACTCGAATCCGGCCGGTCACGCACCTGGCAATCATCAATCGGGCGTCGTCGCGCGTCTTGCCGAGCAAACGGCCGGTCCCAACTTCGGGCACAGCTTCACGCCACGCGTGGGCGCGGAAGTGGTGGTGAGTTTCGACTCCGGCAACATCGACATGCCGGTCGTGCTGGGGCAGGTCTATGGCGGGCGCGTCCAGCCACCGTTCGCCGCCGGCGAAGGGAGCCGTGCGAACCATCCGGGCACGCTGTCGGGCTTGCAGACCCAGACGCTGGACGGTCAGTCCGCAAGCCGCTGGGTAATGGACGATGCATCCGGTCAATCGCGTCACGAAGTGCTCAACACGGTCGCCAACAGCGGACTCGCGCAGGGTTATCTGATCGCACAGCAAGGCGCCGTGCGCGGCGCGTATCGCGGCGAGGGATTCGAACTGGCCACGCAAGGGTGGAGCGTGGTGCGCGCGGGCGAGGGCGTGCTCGTGTCGAGCACCATGCGCGCGCAGGCGAGTTCGACGCAGATGGATCTCGGTGAAAGCGTGGGGCAGTTGAAGCAGGCGCTCGGCACGGCCGGGCGGCTCGATGGTGCGGCGACCGAAGCGCGGGCGGGCGGCCTCGCGGGCAACGCCGCCCAGGCCGATTTTCTGAAGGCGATCGATCCGCAGCAAGACGGCAAATACACGGGCGCTGTCAACGGTCAGAGCGCGACCCGGCCCACCGCCACGCAGCGCGACGGCGGCGATCCGGTGGAGCGCTTCGCGATGCCCGTCGTCGTGCTGGAATCGCCGGAAAGCATCGCGTTGACCACGCCGGCGAGCGCGGTTGCCTATGCTGCCGGGTACGTGCACCTGACTGCCCAGGGAGATGCGCATCTGGGTGCGGGGGCAACGGTGGCGGGCGCATCGAACGACGCCGTGAGTCTGTTCAGCGCCGCCGGTGGCCTCAAGGCCATCGCGAGCCAGGGGCCGGTCAGTGTTGAGTCACACACCGCCGCGATGGAGATTCTCGCAGATCAGTCGGTACAGATCGTCTCGACCGAAGAGCGGCTCGACGTGCTGGCGCAAGACGCCATCGTGCTCCAGCAGGGGCCGAACCGCATCACGCTCAAAGGTGCCGACATCACCATCGAGACGCCTGGCCGGTTCGCCGTGAAAGCCGGCTCGCATCCGTTCCCGGGCCCGGCGTCCGCATCGCCCGCCTTGCCCGTCCTGCCGATTTCTCCGCCGCCGGGCGAGGCGTGCGATTTTCTTGCCGGGGGGGCCACCGGCAGCGGGACAGCGCGTTCGGCAACGGCGGCAGCGGCAGCGGCAGCGGCAACGCCAACGGCGGGCGCAGCGGCGGCGCCCCAGGCGGCGGCTGCGGCCCCCGCAGCGGACGCCCCGTCTGGATCGGATCTCGCCTTGATGCTCTCCGGCGCGACCGGCACGAAGCCCTACGTGCCCGTGAGCAGCGAGTTGTCCGGGCCGCCCTCGAAGCAGCCCGCGCAGCAACCCAGCGTGTGTGCGCAGCAGTTGCAGGCGGTCAAGGAGAACGACTACACGGTCAGCATGGGCAGTGCCGACTATTACGAAACGGACGCAGCGGGACACGCGGTCCTGGACAAGCAAGGCCAGCGCATTCTGTTGCCCTACGCGGCCTCCTCGGGAACGTTCGACATCGAATATTCACCCGCCACCACCACGCTGAGCGCGACGGTGATCATCCGGCTCGTGCCGAAGGATCAGTACCTGCTGGGTGCCGACAACCAGCCCGTGCTGAACGCGGCTGGCCAGCCCACCTCCATTCCGTACAACACCAACGGGCCGGCTCAGGGCGTCAAGCTCAAGCCGATCGATCGCAAGGGCTGGCTGAGCGACCCGGTGGGCATGCAGAAGCGCATCGAAAGCCGTCTGAACGAAAACAACTACTACCTGCGCCCAAAAGCCTGCCCGCGCGGCGGTGCGTGCACCTGCAAGGTGGCGATTGCCATGAAGGTGAAACTGGTCTCTTCGGGCCGCAGTCACCAGAAGGTGAATATCTATCCGACCACCAGCCGGCCCGACTCCGGGAACTGGGGGGAAGTGCAGGTGGCCTGGAGTTCATCGGACAACTGGTTCAAGCCGATCGCCACGCAGCATGCGTCGGCCCACGAGACGGGCCACCTGTACGGCTGGCCGGACGAGTACTTTCTGGATGCCGGCACCGTGTACAAGGGCTACATCAACGCGCAGAAACTCGTCGACGTGCAGATGGCCCAGTTGAACGACAACTGGCAACGCAGCACCGAGACGAATTTGATGGGCAAAGGGATGTACACGGAGAGTCCCGAAATCCAGAAGTACTACATGTACGGTTTCCGCGACTGGTTCGAAGACCAGAACGGTATTGAATGGGACGTATTGAAATGAATCGGACAGCGTTGTTGGCGTTGGTTTCCGTATTCCTTTTCGGAGTGACAGACATGGCAAACGGCAAGCCGCCGTCGGACTATTTCGAGCTGCGCGACGGTCCAGGCATGATGGACCGCATGCCGTCGATGACCATCAAGGTCTCCGACGGCACGATCGCGTACTACGCGCTCGGACGCGAATTCGGCTTCCCGCCCGCGACGACGTATACGGGCATCGGCAAATACGTGCTGAGCGCTGAGAACGCCGGCGCAAAGCAGCAGATCGAAGCGCTGGAAGCCGCGTTGAGCAGCCGTACGTTTGCGCCCAGCGGGTATCTGGGCGCCGGTGCGGTCTTTGCCTTTTCGTTCGAGCAAAACGGCCGGCATCATGAGGGCATTTACGGCTACCGGCAGGACGACGCGTTTACCGCGCGGCTCAGTCCTTTCCATCAACTCGCCGACAAGGCCCTCAAGAACGGTCAGCCGGAGATCAAGATCCATCCCGTGTTCGCCGCGCATGCCGGCAGCGAGGGATTCTTCGTCGACCTCACATTCAGGAACGAAGGTCAGAGGGCCTTCAGCATCGCGGGTCCGGACACGTGGTCGCCCGACCTCGCGCGCCCGGATCTGCGCAATGTGGAGATCGTCGCATTCAACGCCGCCGGCACCGCTTTTAGCGTGCGTCTCGTGAGCCGCTATCTGGGCGAGGCGTCGCGTGCCTACCGCGCGGCAATCGACGTGAAGCCGGGCGAAGCGCTCACGTTGACGTTCGAGGTTCCCTATTCGGCTGTCGGGTTCAGCACGAGCTCGACGTCGCAGCGAGTGACGCCGGGAAGCTACCGCTTCGTCGGGCAGATGAGTGTCGATGTTCTCGCGCCGGACGAGCTGGCAGGCCAGATTCGTACGCCGATGGACGAGGCGCAGCCGGTGGAGTTGCAGGCGCAGTGATATCACGCGGCGGGGCGGACCGCCGCAGCGAATTCGAGGCATAGAGAAATGGTGACGACTGCGGATATTGGAGAGGCGCTGTTCGGCGGCTGGTCGCAGCAAAACCGCTTCCTGAGGGTGACCACGTCGCTGGGCGCGCAGGCGCTGGTCGCGGAAAGCCTGCAAGGCTGGGAAGCCGTCGATCACGGCGGCTTCCGTTTGCAGGTGAGCGCGCTGTCCGGGCGTCCCGATCTGCCGCTTGTCCAGTTGATTGGTGCGCCGGTGCTGATCGAGTGGCTGGCGGCCGAAGGCGGCGATGCGCGCCGCCCGTTCCACGGCCATATCGTCGCGGCCGAACTGGTCGGCTATAACGGCGGCCTTGCCCGTTACCGGTTGGTCGTCGAACCCTGGCTCGCGTTGTTGCGCCAGCGCGTGGACAGCTACAACTACCAGGCCGCGAGCGTCATCGACATCAGCGAGCAGATTTTCGGTTATCACACGCGCGGCGTGGTGGCGCCCGCGTGGCGCTGGGCGCTCGGCGATCGCTCGAATTACGGCAAGCGCAGTCTGACCGCGCAAGCGGGCGAGTCCGATTTCGATTTCCTCACGCGGCTGTGGGCGGAAGAGGGCATTTTTTATTGGTTCGAACACAAGGCCGATGCCGGGTCCACGAGCTTCGGCACGCACACGCTCGTGCTGGCCGATTCAAATCGGCGCTTCACGCCCGACAATCCCGAGGTGATCGGCTTCCACCAGGCGAGCGACGGCGAGCCTCAAGGGAGCGTGCAGCATTTCATGCCGGCGCAGCGCTGGCGCATCGGCAAAGTCGTGCGGGCGAGCTGGGATCACCGCAGTCTGTCGACACGGCCCACCGGCGCGCGTGTGAGCGGTGCGGTGGTGCCTGGCGTCGATCGGGATGTCGCCGGGCCTTACGCGTTCCAGACGAGCGCCGTGGGCGACCAGCGTGCGCAGCAGCAACTGGACGCCCAGCGCGTCGACGCGGCGCGCAGCGCGGGCGCCGGCACGCGCCGGGACATGCGCCCGGGTTTGCGCTTCGCGCTCGGCGAACATCCGACGCTCGGCACGACGGACGCGTTCATTTGCTTGCGGGTCGAGCACGAAGCGCGGGCCAACGTCGATGCGAACGTGCACAGCGCGATTGCACGGCAGCTCGGCACGATCCCGAGCATGCTCGACGCGCAGGCCACGCACGATGACAGCGGCGCGACGCCTGTGTCGCACGCCGCGCTGGCATCGGACATGCAGGGCAGCGGCCCGTTGACCGATGGCGACCGGGTCTACCGGAACCGGTTCGACGCAATCCCGGCGACCCAAACCTATCGTCCGCTCGCAAACGACGGTCATGGCGCGCGCTCGCACCCTGTGGCCATTGCGCAGGGCGCGCAGACTGCGATCACGGTGGGCAGCGGCAATCCCGTCCATACCGACCGCGATCACCGCATACGGATCCAGCTTCATGCGCAGCGCGGCCAGAACGCCGCAAGCCGCGAGGATCATCCCCATGCCGCCAATGCGCCGGCCGATCATGGCGCGGGCACGTGGACACGCATGTTGACGCCGGTTGGCGGTGACAACTGGGGCGGCGCGGGTATTCCGCGTGTTGGCCAGGAGGTGTGGACCGAGTGGCTGGAGGGGCAGCCCGATCGGCCGGTGGCGGTGGCCGCGCTCTACAACGGGCAGGGCAACGCCGACGCCCAGCACAACGCCCAGGCCGGCGGGCCGAGCCGGAGCACTGGCAACGCGGCGGCCTGGTTCGCCGGCAACGGGCACGCAGCGGCGTTGACCGGCTTCAAGACCCAGGATCTGGGGCAGAGCCAGCAAGGCACCGGCGGCTACCGGCAGTTCCTGCTCGACGACTCCGCAGGGCAGTCCGCGGCGCACCTGTACACCTCGGATCGCAACAGCGGTTTGACGCTTGGTCACATCAAGCAGATTCAGGACAACCAGCGCCTGGCCGACCGCGGCTACGGCGTCGAACTGAAGACCGACGCGGCCGGAGCCTTGCGCGGCGGATCGGGCATGTTGATCAGTTCCGCAGCCGGGGGCAGCCAGATGGAGGCGGTCACGGCCGTTCAGGTGCTCGCACAGAGCCAGCAGACATTGCAGAACCTCGCCGATACCGCGGACATGCATGGCGCGGAGTGGGGCGCCCAGGCGGCCGGGACTGGCCAGGCCGCACAACTCGAAGCGCTCACCGGCATCGGACAGGTGCGCGAGGCGCTGGGCGCAGTGCGCAGCAGCGGCGGCGCCAGCGAAGGCGGTGGCAGCGGGAGCGCCGTGGCGTGGAGCCGCCCGCACCTGGTGCTGCATGGAGAACAAGGTCTCGCGGCGATGTCGGCGAAGAGCCATGTCTGGGTCTCGGGCAAGGCGACGGTGTTGAGCGCCGGCCAGGACCTGCAACTGACCAGCGCGGGCAAGACGAGTCTCGTGGCCAATCAGGGCATCGCGCTCTACACGCGGGGCGAAGCCGCCAAGGGGCGTCCCGTTGCAGGGCAGGGGATCGCACTGCACGCCGCGAGCGGAGCGGTCAGCGTGCAGGCGCAGAACGGCGGAACGCTCGGTGCTTCGGCGCAGAAAGCGGTGACGCTGGCCAGCGCCCAGGCCAGCGTCGATCTGCAGGCGCCAAAGCGCGTGCTGCTCAGCGCGGCCAGGGCGTACCTGAAAATGGAAGGCAATGGCATCGAGATCGGCGCGCCCGGCACCGTCGAGTTTCATGCTGCGAGCCACACCTTGACCGGGCCGGCCAGCGCGCAGGCCCAGGCGGCCATCGCGCGCAGCGAACCGAAGCTCTGCGAGTACACGGCCCGAGGGGCCGACGCGATAGGCGCCGGCACCATGATGGGGGCTTGATATGGGGCTGCCCTTGCTGGACGCGACCGAGTTTCGTTCGTATGCCTATGCGCTGATCAATCCTCTTCAGGTGGATGAGTCCGAGTGGCAGGACCTGCGCACCGAGCCCATCGTGCCGCAGCGGTTCAAAGCCCACGCCGATCTGTTTCCGCGCCTGATCGAACTGCGGGCAATGGATGCTCACGCGCGAGACCTCGTGCGCGCCCGCGCTGGCCGATGGGAAGCGGAATGCGGCACGCCGTTTTTCTCTAGCTTGCTTCGGAGCGAGGCCGAGCCCGCGAGGGTGCGCGATCACCTGGCGCGGCAGATGGTGCAATACCATCACGCCCGCGGCAGGTACGACGTGGTTCGGCTGCATGACCCGCGCGTTCTGTGGCACCTCGACTGGTTGCTCGACGCGTCGCAATGGGCGGGCTTGCTGGGCGTCATCGAGCATTGGGTCTGGCCGTGCGCCGACGGCGCCTGGCAATGCCGCGAGCGCACGCCTGGCGCGAACGACGCAATGCGGCTGCTCTTGTTGCCGCCGCAATGGGAGACCTTGCTCAGGCTCGGCGATATCAACGAGACCTTGAAGCACCTGCGCCGCGCCGCGCCGCAAGCGAGCATCGACGCGCCGCTGGCCCGTCGCATCGACGGGCTCATCGAACGGGCGTGGACGCAGCACCGGCTGGCCGACGCCAGTGATCGCCAGCTCTATGCTGCACAAGCCGCGCGTTTTCATACCGATATCCACGCCCATCCCGAACTGCAGGCGTGTCTCGCGCGTGCGCAAGCGGGCGAACTGAGCTATGTCGGCGCTTGCCGCCATCTGGATGAAACGGCCCTGCAACGGATCGGCCGCGAACTGGAACACACGAAGGAGTACACATGACCGCTGCCGCCACCCCACCGGTGCAAAGCTGCCCGTTCTGCGACAGGAGTGGCCTGCCGATTCTGCCGCTGCGCTACGCCGTGGCGCGTACCGATCTGGGCGGCAAGGCGCCGGACATCGTTACGCCCTTCGACGCCTGCGCGGTGAGCTTGCCCGGCGAAAGCGCCAAATACACGCTGCGGATTCTGCGCCCGGGCTATCTGTACGTCTTCGATGAAGTGAGAGGCGAATGGGCCGCCTACGTAGTCAACGAACAAGGGCTGCTTTATCACTTCGATATTCACGCCAAAACGTCGCCGCAGGTTCCGGTCAAGACGTTCAACGACGCCTGCGTTCGCAAGGCCGATCCGTATCTGGCGCGCTGCATTACGGTCAAGGATCCGGCGCAGGCGGGCAAAATCTGGCTGGCGTTTTCGGATGTGATGTGGACGGAAAACGTCCTGGCCGCGCACGCGCAGGCCGAATACCGCAAAAGGCACATGCGCTGTATCGACATGGCCGACGTGCGCGCGCATAAAGCAGTCGCTCATCTGGATACCTTGAGCCATCTGAGGAACGTAGCCGAGTTCACCAAAGTCCTGAAGCCGGACGCGCATGCGACCCAGGCACATGACGAACTCGTCAAACAGGTCGCCGCACTGGAGCAGCAACTCAAGCAGATGGCGCATCCGTCCAGTGGGGCGGCGGCCAAAGCCGCGCAGAACCAGGCGACGCAGGCACGCGCGCAACTGGCCGAGCTCAAGGCTCGTTTGTCCGCTACGTGGCTGCCGGAGGTGACGGTGGCATCGGACCGTGCATTGGGTTATTCGCAGCAGCCGCTCAATTTCCTTGGCGATCAGGCAAGCGGCCTGATGGAATGGGGAAAGCAGGTGGCGAAACCCTATGAAGCCGTGATGGTTGGCGTGCCCGACCCCGCCGGCTTGGCCGCGGAACTCGCCTTGCTCATGCGCACGCGCATGCAGGCTTTCATGAATGACGAACGCCACGACAAGGATCGGCCGCGCAAAACGGCGCTGTCGGGCGTGATCGAGCAGATCCGCGACGCGATCCGGATGCAGGCGGAGCAGGACTTCATCGATGAGCGCGAAAGCCGCGCCCAGCGCGACGAGAACGGCTATATGATGCCCGGCGGCATGCTAGGCGGGGTGCCGATTCCCGGTAACGCGGCGCTGGCGGCCAGCGACCGGGCCATTACGGCGGACGAATTGCGCCAGGCCGGCGACGACGAATGGAAGAAATACGACCACCTGTATTGGGAAACGCAACGCACGGCGTGGCAGAACGATTTCAATACCGCGTTGCAGTCGTTCGACCAGAGTGTGATTGGTCCTCTGGCGATTGCGCACCGGGATCTGCTCAAAGGCGAGGGGTTTTATCGCTACTTCGACTGCAATTTCGACCCCGCCGTGGTGGCCAGCGGAATCGTCTATACGACGGTATTCGGCCAATGCATCGCCGGCACGCAGGACAAACGCTGCAGCGCGGATCTCTACAACCAGTGGCTGCAGGGCGACCTGACCGACAAGCGCAATATCTTGCTGCGTGCGCTTTGTCTGCATCAGGATGCGCAGGCGAAGGCGATCCAGAGCGCCGCGCAAAGCAGCGTGACATGGGCGGAGTTGCCGTGGGACAAGTTGATGAGCATCGGCAAGACTACGTTCGATCAGCTGCTCGAAGCGCAAAAGGACGAAGTCGGTCGGCTGGCGAGTCTCGTGGCGGGCGCCATTACGGCGACCTTGAAACTGGTCGGCGAAAACAAGCGCATCTACGCGGGACTCGTCGCGCTGGGCGTGGCCGCGCGAAAGCCTTTTGTGCTGGTGACGGTCGAAGGCGGCAAAAAGGCGTTTCGCGCTTCGCTGATCAAAAATATGCTCAAGCTGAGCGGCAAGGCGAAGTCCATCCCGAAGAACAAGATGGAAAAAGCCGTCGCCGATGAACTCCGGCGCCAGGAGATCTGCGGCGTCGACACCGAGGGGCGCGACAAGAAGACCTGGCTATTGATGCTCGACCCGGACGAAGTCAGCAAGATGCCAAAAAATCTGGGCGTCGACGATCAGGCGAAATGGCTGGCGAAAACCATTCGTACACCGGAACAAGTCGACGAACTCAATCTGGCGGACTATCGCGAGTCCGTCGTGAGGGGAAGCGAGCGCATCAAGGTCAACCTGCCTTTCACCTTTGCCGTGCTGGCCTTGCTTGCGAACGGCTGGGCCATGCATTCCATCATGCAGGGCGAAGAAAGTGCGCTGGCCGTGCACCAGAACGAGATGCGGCGGCGCGTCTATACACAGGGCCTGGCGATCTTCGGCGCCGTCGCGGACGCCATCGAAGGCGGCCTCACGCGTCTGTCGATCACGGGGGTGCGCCTGGGGCAGGCGGCCATGAAGGCCGGCGCGAAGATCTTTAGCATGGTGGGCCGCATCGTCGGCGTGGCGGCCGGCATCATGATGGCCGCGTGGGACGGCTGGCGGGCCTATGAGGAGCACAAGGCGGGCCACAATGGCGCGGCGGCTGCGTATGCGGTGTCCGGTCTGTTGGGCGCGGCGGCGACGGTGCTGCTGTTCATCGGCTGGACCGGTTGGGGGCTGCTCGTGGTGGGCTTCATGGTCGCCTGGGCGTTCGTGATGGCATTGCTCGTCAATAACAAGATCCAGGACTGGCTGGAATTGACTTATTGGGGCAGAGCCAAAAACGCGCAATTGAAGTACAAGACGTCGGAGATGGAAATGCAGCAACTGGATGTCGCAATCAAAGGCTGAACGATGGAATACACCGGTCTTATCAACAAATACAAGATCAATCGCCCGCTAACGGACGAAGAACGCCGCAACCGGCTCGATCCCTCAATACGCCTGGACGTGTCGCCGAATTATTTCAGCTCGACGATCAGCGTGAATAGCCGCTACCTGGAGGTCGCGGACAAATACTATGGCTGGAAAGGCGCGCTGACCTTCGTGACCAGCGCCTTGTTGATCATTGGCTTGGGAATAGGCTGGGTTTGCGCCGATATTTTCTTCGTCGACGGATTGATGGGCGCCGCCGAAGAACGCACGGCCAATCTGCTCTTCGGCGGCGCGCCGCTGCTGTTGGATATCGCGTTGATCGCCGCGCTCGTATGGCTCGCCTTCAGGGAGTGCTTTCGCTTTACTCATTATCCGATCCGCCTGCAACGGGACCTGCGCATGGTGCATGTCTTCCGGCTGGATGGCACGGCGCTCTCCGTGCCGTGGGATACGGTTTTTTTCACGCTGGGGCGCGGCAATCGACCGTTTGGCATTCAAACGTGGGATGTGCGCGGACATGTGCTCGACGACGATGGCGTGACCGTGGTCGAGACATTCTGTTTTGCGCTGGCCTGGCCGGAGAAAGAGGAACTCCTCCGGTATTGGGAGTATGTGCGGCGCTATATGGAGGATGGAGCGGGCGAAATCGCGCCATATACGCTTGCATATCTCCCCATTGCCACGCGGCGAGAAAGCTGGCGTTTCGGCTTGTTGCGGCTGGCCTTGAATCTGCCGGGCCAAACCCTTGTGCAATTGATCTTGTCGCCAGCGTTGCTGCTATTTTCCTTCACCCGGTGGTTGGCCATGCGTAGCTGCAAGATACCGGTCTGGCCGAAGCACATCGAGGACATTTGCGTGGTGGATGCGGCCGATCCATTCGCACGCGACGCCAGCTCGAATCCCGACCAGCTCTGGAAGGTGATGTGAAATTCAGCGCAGGCGCTGGAAATGAAGCAGCGACCGAGAATTTACTACTCCACGACCCAGAAAGCGCTGATGTGGGAGCGTTGGCGTGCAGGCGAATCCGCGGATTGGTCATCGGGAGGGAGACCTGCTCTGTGGCGGCGGTAGCGGCCAGATTGCAACACTTGTAGAGCCAGGCGCGCTATCTAATGCGTGATGCGGTGGTGTGTGTGCGTGTGTTTCGTCCAACGACTGCAGATGATCCCCAATTCTGCGTGTAGGAATTGCTGCGTATCACCAGACGACTACACTGGTGCAGGTCATCATGGTGATGGCCGTTGCCATGCTTCTAGCGGGCCGCCATCACTGATCAACTGGCTACCGCCGCCAACCCAAGCCCCACTTTGAGAATCGATTTCTCCTATGCTGGGGGACATACGCTCTGGTCGGTGACGCCAGCCGCTGAATATGTCCATGACGTTGGCGTGCCTGCATCATGCCGACAATCGAGAGCACTCCTTCAAGGATCCGCCTTGCAATACCCATGGACAGTTGAGTACGGTCGACAATGAAAAAGTTGGTTGCTATATCAACGCAGCAGGATGTTTCGGCATGTCATGCCACTTGCGGCGCCGATCGCAACTATTTCGATCATGGGCGCAAGCGGAATGTGGCTGATCGACGTCAGTGATAGGGGGAGCAAGTCGAAATGACGCAGTGGTATGTGGAAACCGCCATCCACCCCAGTATGGCGAAGACAGTGCCAAGACCGATGACGGCCAGCCAGCACCGGATCAAGCCATTTCTGAATGGCAATGATAGAAAAAGCATAGATCGGCGATAAGAGCGGTGCCAGCACCGCGAGGGAGACGACGCCAGCGACCAAGAAAGGGAAGATGAATGTCGCAACAAAGAGATGCCGATCGCGTGAGGGGTTGAAGCCATTCTCAATCAACCAGGTCACAAAAGTAACGGTTGCAATTGTCAGGCTTCCAGCAATGAATGCGGCGACATACGCCACAGTTGCGCGCCAGGGAGTGATGCGTGGATCGACGTGTTGCGGCATACGGTCCATTCCAGCAAGGATGCTTCAAATTTCTCGGCGTCTCCACCACAAGGTGAACCGATCCGATCGCTCTGATACTAGACGATCTGGCTTCGGATTGTTGCCGGCTATTATTGGCCGCACACGGGCTCATTCGTATTGCATCGTCACGTCCGCGAACAGTCGTGGACGACCGTCGCGATTCGACCCGAAGCGGCCCTACGATTGGACTCGGATCAATGACCGAAAGTTGGTGTACAGCGGACGACGAGGCCAAACTTGTCCCGCATGCGATGTCGTATCTGCCAACTTCAGGTTTAGAATAAAACTAAGCGCGCGTGATTTCACGTGCAAGTCTTCCGGCCGCGATCAACGAAGCCTAAATACTCCGTGCAACCTGCACGCGCCAGCTGTCGGAGGGCGGACAAGCTTGCTACGCGACCGTCCCCAGTCGCGACCAGGAATTACCGCGCGGACAAGTCCTCGCGGGCCCTCAGGCGGGGACTGCGCAGGCATCAAGGCTGCTACCTGGTTTCAACTGGCGCCATTCCCCTCATCGCCATAAGACGGATAGTCGGTCAGGCCTTCGGCTCCGCCGCCATAGAAAAACTCCTTGCGCGGAGAATTCAGCGGAAGTCTGTTCGCGAGCCGATGCACCAGATCCGGGTTCGCGAGAAAGTCACGACCGAATGCCACCGCATCGATATACCCTTTGTCCAACATCGCCTCAGCCTTTGCCGCCGTATAGGCACCGGCCGCGATGATTGGCGCTGGGTAACGCTGGCGAATTGCCGCGCGAAAGGATTCTGTCATCGGCGTCCCTCCCGTCCAGTCGGGCTCCGATAGATGTAGGTAGGCGAGGTTGCGTTGTGCGAGCTGTTCGATCACATAGAGCGAGTCTTCTGTCGTATCGACAGGCTGCCCGTCATCGAGGTTGCTGAGGATTCCACGAAACGCGCCGGAGGGAAACAGGCGGATGCCAGTTCGATCTGAGCCACAGGCTGCGATGACAGCATCAACCACTTCGAGCGGAAAGCGGGCGCGTTGTTCGATGGTGCCCCCGTATGAATCGGTTCGCCTGTTCGATACTGGCGAAAGAAACTGGTGCAGCAGATAGCCATGGGCTCCGTGGATCTCTACGAGGTCGAAACCAGCTCGACGTGCGTTGCGGGCGGCGAGGGCGAAATCCTCAGCGATGCGCGGCAGTTCGGTGATTTCGAGTGCACGCGGTATCGAAGTGCCTACACGCACTGGCATTCCCTGCGAATCGCGTAGCGAGGTTCGTGCACCCGAAGCGATCGCGGAGGGTGCCACCGGTGCTGCATGGTCGGGTTGGAGCGACACGTGCGAGTTGCGGCCCGTGTGCCATAGTTGCGCGCTGCAATTTCCACCTCTCGCATGGATCGCGTCCGTAACTGCCCTCCACGCGATTACTTGTGCTTCCGTATGAATTCCTGGCGAGCCTGCGTATCCGCGCGCTTGCGCGGAAATGTCGGTTGCTTCCGTGATGACTAGTCCAGCGCTGGCCCGCTGTCCGTAGTACTCGGCCATCAGCTGCGTTGGCAGATCCCCCAGTTCCGTCGCACGCAGGCGCGTCATGGGCGCCATAAACACGCGGTTGGGAACGGTAATGGCGCCGAGTTTGACGGGGCTGAAAAGCGAGTGTCGCATACTGAATGTCGAGGCTGAGGTTGGGCGGGATGGATCGAGAAAACGAACTATTCGGTTAGGCATCGCGACTATGTGACCTACCAAGTAGCACGTCGCGGATCGTCTCGATCTGCGGCCAGAAGCGGAATGCGTTTTCGCGCACGCACGGGAATACGATGCCGAAGCGACCGGTTGGCCGTTCAATCCACGGGTAGACGCCGAATATGCCGATGCTCGAATTGAGCAAGCCCGCATCGCTGCTGTCCCAGGATTCGCACCAGTTGCCCAGCGCATAGCGCGCATCGACAAGTACATTTGCGCCGGTCGGTGTCATCCGCGCCGTGGCCGTTTGATTCTTGAGTAAGGCGTCAACCGCCGCCGATGACAGAACGCGGGTGCCGTCGAAGCGGCCGTCCTGAGCGATCATGCTCAGGAACCTTAGGTAGTCGCCGGCCGTTGCGACGGCGCCACCTTGCAAAACAGGATTGAGCGTTTGAGCGACGGGCGGCGTTGCCGTCGTGCCGAGCCGCAGGTGTGTCCAGACGGTGTTTTTCATACCGATTGGCACGGCAATCCTGGTGCGGAAGACCTCGGCCCAGCTTTGTTTGGTCACTGCCTCCACGACTGCTCCAGCTACCTGGAATCCGGGCCCGCCATAGGCGAATACGGTACCTGGCTCGGTAAGGAGCGGGCGCGCGGCGACCTCCATGGCGGAGTCGTTGAGCGAGATGCGATGGTCCTGTTCGAGATCGTATAGCTCACCGTGGACGCCAGCGAGGCCCGACGTCTGCGACAGCAATTGCCTCAGCGTTAGCCCGCCCGCATGCTCCGGCAGAGCAGGCAGCCACTCGGAGATGGGCTGGTCAAGCGTGAGTGCTCCGTCGTCCACGAGGCTCATGATCGTGGCCGCGGTCAGAAATTTCGATGCGGACGCGATTGGGTAACGCGTCTCGGCTCCAATCTTTCCGAAATGGAACAGTGGCGCGGCAAGGTCGCGTTGTCCCATGCCAACACTGAAACCACCGGACCCGGACTTAAGCATCTCCAAAGCGGCATGCCTTGCAGCCGGCGGTAGCGCAGCACCAGATTCGGTGGTTGAGGGCCATTGGTGTGGGTCGGTGCCGACCGGCACGAAATTGGAGGGCGAACTGCCAGTTTGGTGGGGCATGGGAAGGACTTGTGGTGGGGCGGAGTATTGCCGGTAGTATGGATTCCAGCAGTAAATGGATTAATATCCGTTTTTGTTATGCATTTGAAACGGAATGGTTCGAATGGATCGTTTAACGGGACTGGCCGTGTTCGTAAAAGCCGTGGATCTTGGTTCCTTTACGGCGGCAGGGGAAGCAATGCGAATGTCGTCGCAATTGGTTGGGCGGCACGTCCAGGCGATCGAGCGCCGTCTCGGCGTGCGGCTACTTACGCGAACCACGCGCACCCAGAGCCTGACTGAGTTCGGACAAGAGTTCTACGAGAGAGCGAAGCTCATCCTGGCCGAAGTGGCTAGTGCCGAGGACATGGCTGCGGTCACGCGTAGCGTGCCCTCCGGCTTGCTGAGGATCAATGCGCCCGTCAGCTTTGGTACGCACAGTCTGGCCCCCCGCTTGTCCGACTACCTCCGCCGCTACCCAGACGTCCGCGTCGAGCTCTCGCTGAATAACCGCACGATTGACCTCGTGGAGGAAGGCTACGACGTCGTGTTTCGGGTCGGCGAGATCGCCGAAAACCGGCTCGTGGCGCGCCGGCTCCGCCCCTACCGATTCCTGTTGTGCGCCGCGCCGAAGTATCTGGGCTCGACGGCACCGATTCGCTCACCGCAAGATATCCGGGAGCATGATTGCCTGATCTATAGTCGCGTAGATACGTCCGATCATTGGACTTTTGAAACGCCCGATGGCCCTTTGCAGGTGCCTGTTCGCTCGCGACTGTCGGTAGATCACGGCGAGCCGCTGCTACGCGCGGCGATCGACGGGATGGGCTTGCTGCTGCAACCAGAGGAGCTAGTGCGGGAGGCGCTCAATGTGGGCAAACTGGTTGAGGTATTGCCAGACTTCCCGGTGCGATCGAGGCCGCTACACCTCCTCTATGCGCCAGATCGTCGTGTGACGCCGAAACTCAGGAGTTTCGTCGAATTCGCAATTGAACACTTCGGCTCTGAATTGCCCATCAGATCCAGCACATGAGTAAGGCATTCAATCTCGCGACCGCTCACAAGTCAACGTACGGCGGCGATACGAGGCAGGTGATGCCGCTATCGGACTCATAAGCCCGAAGGTGGGCCACTTGGATAATGGGCGGAGATGAGGCTACGGTTCTGCGATCGGACGGACCGGCGAAACGCGGCGCTATTTCGAAGGCCCGTTCATGGCCGAGTCTCGGCCGCTCGGACCGATCGGGCCAGCGTCGCTTCGTGGCCGACAGCAGTCTCCGGTTTGACCAGTTCTCCGCCGGTCGTAACCGGGCGAACAGGGAGCGTTACTCCATAACGGTATCCCTGCGTTGTTTCCCCAGCCGATCAAAACTGCGCGGCGAGCGCGCTCCCATTCTTCACACTATCCATAACTGGTCGTAAACCACTACGAACGTGATTGTTCGTTGACCCGCCTATCCATAGTGACTACGATAATAGTATTCAAAAAAGAATACTTTAAAAGAGATAGGCTCTGGTGCCCCTGGCGTGAATCCTGTTCAAGCTTTGCGCGGCGTCCAGTGTTCGACAAAAGTCTGGAGACAGGAGACGAAAGTGCACAAAAAAGTGATGGGATGCCTGATCGGGGCGTTACTTCCCTGCGCGGCGGCGCAGGCGCAGTCGAGCGTGACACTTTACGGTGTCGCCGATGTCTTTTACGGCTACTTCAAGAACTCGACGACGAGCGCAAGCAGCCTGAATTCGGGCGGCGCAGGAGGCTCGCGTTGGGGGCTGCGTGTGAAGGAGGATCTCGGTGGTGGCTTGTCGGCGATTGCCGTGCTCGAAAGCGGCTTCAACATCAACAATGGAACATCGGGCGAGGGCGGGCGTCTGTTTGGGCGCCAGTCGTATGTGGGTGTCGATAGTCCGTGGGGTTCGCTGATCGCCGGGCGTCTCCAGACCGAAGGATATACGTGGGGCGTCACATTCGATCCGATCCTGATGGCGGCTGGGTCCGTGCTCGGCTCGATTACCGGGGAGGAGCCACGGCCATGGATTTTCAACCCGCTGCTCGATCCCGCCCGCGAAGACAATGCCGTTCAGTACGCTTCGCCCTCGTGGCATGGCATTAGCGGCACCCTCGGTTATTCGTTCGGTTCCAGGCAGGGCGCTGCGACCAATACGAAATACGAAATCGGCACGCTCTGGTATACGAACGGTTCACTGGTCGCCAGCTACGGGCTCGGCCGCAGCCTTACGGTCGCGCCGGGTGCAGATAGCAACACGCTGGAGCAGGCGCTCGGGGTGAAGTACGCGTTCAAGTGGGTCACGCTCTACGGCACCTATCAATGGCGCCGCAACAATCCGGGTTACACCGATAAGGCCTGGCAGGTCGGTTTTAACGTGCCAACGGGGAGTGTTGGCGCTCTGGGTGTCGCGTACGGTGGCCTGAGCGACGAGAACGAAGCGACGCCTGGCAACTGGAGCTTGCGTTCGTTCGCGCTAAGCTATACGTACTACTTATCAAAATCGACGACCCTGTATGCCTTCTACAAGAAACTGCTGAATGGCGGCGTTGCGGTTCAGTCGATCTATCCGCCAGGCGGCTTGCCGGCGCCGACCATGCGCGATGAGAACGTCTCTGCACTGGGCGTTGGTATGCAGATGCGTTTTTGACCCGCGTCTGACCAGCACGCCGCGGCGGTGCGCAAAGTCATTTCACTGCCCGGCAATCCAGATATAATTCTAGATTGTATAAAATTCAGGATTGGCGGGCATCGTGGCAAGTGCAGAGCTCAACGGGATCGACCTCCCGTCCCAGATCGCGGCGGAAACCCGCAAATTGATCAATCGCGGCACGTTGGCGCCGGGTCTCCAGCTGCGCCAATCGGATCTCGCGGATCGTTTCGGCATCAGCCGCGTACCCGTGCGCGAGGCACTCAAGCTGCTGGCGGCGGAGGGCATCATCGAGCACGACGCGAATCGCGGCTTCTTCGTCGCCCAGCTTTCCAGCGACGAGGCGCGCCAGCTTTACCGTATGCGCCATCTGCTGGAGGCAGAACTGCTGGCTACAGTCGTGTGGCCCACGCAGGCGCATCTCAAGCTGCTTGAGTCCATGGTGGAGGAGTTGAACCAGTTGCTCGCGGCCGGTGCTCGGGATGCCTGGATCGAGCGCCATCGCGCGTTTCATGACGCCATCTTCGATTTGTCGGAAAACAAGGTGCTCAAGCGGGAGGTGCTCAGGCTCATGCGCCTGACCGATCGCTACCGCTCGCTGGCGACCGATATCACGGCGCAGGGCGCGCACCTCGATGCGAGAATCGAAGAGCAACTGATCAAGGCGCTGGCCACGCAGAACCGGCAACTGCTGCTGGACGCGTATGACAAAGGCCGCAATATCGTGCTGACGGGCCTCATGGCGGTGTTGCAGGCACGCGGCGTTTAATGTGAATGAGGCGCGTTACCGCGCCTCGCTCATTATCAGAACCTCACCAGCATCCCGAGCGCCACCACCGACTGGATATTGCCCGACGCCACAGTGTTGCCGATTTCGGCTGCGTAAGCGCCATTGGTGCGCTGGAACACACCGGTCAGGTAGATCGAGGTCAGCTTCGACAGCGCATGGGTCAACTGCAACGCAGCCTGATTGACCGTCACGTTCTTCAGCTGGCTGTTGCCGTTGGAGTAGGTGTAGGCCGCGCCCAGATACCAGTCAAAGGTGAAGTCATAGCCAACACCTGTTGCCAGCGCGTAGATCCGCGCGCCGGTGTAGGTGTTGCGCGCCTGGCTGTACATCGCGCTCAGCTTGAAGTCCGAGATGCGGGTGCGCACACCGGCGAGCAGATTGGCAATACCGCCGTGACCGCCGTCTATTGCGCTGTAGTTCTGCTCGGTATACACGACAGCGGCATGCGTCTCGTGCGCGCGGTAGCTCAATACGGCGCTCTTGCCGGATGCGTTCGAAAAGTCGCCCGCCACGCCACCGAAGCTGTACATTGCACCGATCGAGAACCCTGCGTATTCGTCCGAGACGACCTTGACGGCATTGGACATGCGCGTGCCGCCCACGCGGTCCCAATTGATGGCGCCGAGTCCGGTCGGCACGCCATTGGTGATGATCGGTGCATAGGGGCCGCCTGTGATCGCCGCGCCGATCTGTCCCGGACCCTTGACGCCCAGCAGATCTGCGCCAAAGCTCCCGGTGCGAAAGTTCAACATGCCGCCCGCGATGCCGGTCGCGGGATCGATGCCGCCAATCAGAAAATAGTCGAAGCTGAAGTCGTTTTGTTGCCCCATGCGGATACTGCCCAGGCTGCTCTGACGCAAGCCGACCCACGCGGAATTTTCGAACAGCGCGCCGTGCGATTGCGGTGAAAGACTGCCGTTGCTCAGGCCGATCATCGAATCGAGGCTGAAGTTGGCACTGAGGCCGCCGCCGAGATCATCGGCACCGCGAAAAAAGATCTTGGTGGGAAAGATCGCCGAATCCTGCATCTGGACGAGCCGCGCACCGTTTGAATCCCGGTACGCGGTCACGCTCTCGTCCAGAAACCCGCCGATGGTGTACATCGCCTGCGCATGCGCGGCGCCTGCGTAGCCGACAAGCGCGCCGGCCACGAGCATGGTGTGTGAAAGCCGATAGTGCCTCCTGCTGTCTTGCCGAAACATGGTGTCTCCTCACTTTGTCTTTGACTTCGTCTATCGCGATGTTGTGTGACGGGAAAACGTGTGTCGATGTATCGGTGCGTCAATGGCTTCGTGTCGAACAATCAGCTTTGGCGGACTTCCTCCGGGTCCCAACTGGAAATCCAGAGCAGATCGGCCACCGGCACGGTTTGCGCAGATGCGAACGAGCCATAGGCGCCACGCGCATAAAGCAGAGGCGTGTCATCTGTCGGCGTGATCTGAACGGCGTGAATCGCGCCGAATAGCACCAGATGCGTGCCGGCTTCGATCGCTCGCTCCACGCGGCAGTCGAAGCTGGCGAGGGCGTGGTCGAGCACCGGCGCGCCCGTGTCGAGCGTGATCCAGCGGCCTTCAGCGAATTTTTCGTCGGGTGCGAGTGGGCTGGCGAATCGATTGGCGAGCGCCATGCCGGCCTTGCCAAGCACGTTGACCGCGAAATGCCCCGCGTCACGAATCGCGCTGGACGACGCGCTGCTGCGGTTCACGCAGACCAGCAAGGTCGGCGGCTCCGCGCTGACCGAACAAACAGCGGTCGCGGTCAGACCGCTGCGCTGGCCATCGGCCGAGCAGGTGGTGACAAGGCAGACATGTCCCGTCAGACAGCGCATGGCGGCCTTGAATTCTGTGATGTCGATGGTCATGGTCGGCTCCGGCCTCAGCCGGCGCAGTGCGCCTGCTGAGGCCTCGTTGCGGTGGGATGTCATTGCCAGCCAAAGATGCCGAGCGTCGTTTCGCCCGCTTTCAGTCGGCGCAACTGATCGGCTTCCGCGGCCTCGCGTGCGTGGCCCGCGTCGATCGCCAGCGCGGCCTGCTGGCGCGCGACGCACACCACGCCGTCCTCATCGCCCACGATCAGATCGCCGGCATGCACGGTGGTGTTGCCCACGCGCGTCGGCGCGTTGATCCAGCCGCGTGCGCCGAAGTCCTTGCCCGTGCCCTGGATCGCCAGACCTCGCGCGAAAACGGGAAAGCCGATCTGTTCGAGCAGCACGCGGTCGCGTACACAGCCGTCGATCACCAGCCCGCCGAGCTTGCGCACCTGGCTCGCGGTGGACATCACTTCGCCCCAATAGCCGTACTCGTAGGCATCGCCGACCGAAACGACCAGCACGTCGCCCGGTTGCGCGGTGTAGATGGCGCGGTGCAGCCAGAGGTTGTCGCCGCCCGGTGCGTGAACCGTGACCGCCGCGCCGCAGACCTTGAATCCCGGCGCAACCGGTTTGATCGCTGCGGGCAGGGCGCCGCGCTTGCCTGCGGCTTCGTGAAGCGTGGCGCTGGGCAGCGCGCGGGCGGATTCGACGAGCGAGGCGCTGACGCGATCGATATCGAGCTGGGTCGTCCCGGCCGGGTCGAGGCGCTGATTGTCTGGGCTCATGCTGCCTCCCCGTGCTTGCGCGTTTGCAACTGGTGATATTTGTGCTGGCGGCGCGCTTCATCGAGACGCATCCCGGATGCCACGGCCGCGCGGATCGCATTTTCGGCCGCGTCGATTTCCTCGGCGACGGCGAGAATGCGTTCCTCGTGTTCCTGAGCGATGGCCACGAGGCCATCGGCGTCGCCGCACAGCAGGTCGCCCGGCGCCACACGCACGTCGCCGATATTGACGGGCACGTTCACGCCTTCCACCTGCACGCGGTCCTTGCCGGTGCGCATCCAGTGATCGCGCGAATACACCGGATAGCCGAGCGACAGGCACAGATGTACATCGCGATTGATACCGTCGATCACCGTGCCGGCGACGCCACGACGATGCGCAATCTCGGTCATGATGTCGCCCCAGACCGTGGCGTCGGCGCGTCCGCCGTTATCGAGCACGACCACGGCGCCGGGCGGCACATCGTCGATGAAGTCGCCCACGGTGCCAGGCGGCGTGGCCGCCGGGCCGTATAGCACCGTGAATGCGCGCCCCGTCATCCTGAATGCGCTGTCGCGTGGTTTGATCAGACGGCACTGCCCGTTGACGCCGAGGCGGTCCATCGCATCGCTGAGCGTCGCGGTGTCGAGCCGCGCGGCGCGCGCAACGTTGTTGTCCTGCTTGAGCGTTTCCATGGTTCAGTCCTTGAGCATGAATTCGTAGTTGCCGCCCATCACCTGGCTGATGGGCGTGTGCGCAAGCACGGCTTTGGCCATGCGGGCTTCGCGCGAAACGATGGCTTCGGCGCTGTCCAGCACGCGTTCGATGTCAGTCGCGCGGATAAAAATCACGGCGCTGCGGTCGGCCACGACGTAATCGCCCGCATGCAGCGTCACGCCGAAGACCTCGATCGGCACGTTGGTCGCCTTCTCGACGATGCGCCCGCGTGCGGTGCGCGCCGTAAAGGTGTTGGCGAAAACCGCGAACTGCATCTCGCGGGCTTCGTCGATGTCGCGCACGGGACCATCCGCGATTACGCCCGCGATGCCCTGGACCTTCGCGCCGAGCGACAACAGGCCGCCCCAACTGCCCGCTTCGATGCCAGTACGCTGCTCGACGACGATCACGTCGTCCGGGCCCCCGAGTTCGATGGCTGTCGTGCCGAGGTGGCGCGGCTCGCCGGGCGCGGGCGCGCCGGTGCCCAGCTTGACCGTGATGACGCGGCCTGCCAGCCGCCCATTGCCCGCGGCTTGTTGCACGCCGCTGACCACGCCGCCCAGCTCGAGTTTGTCGAGTGCATCGGAAACGGCGCAGGAGTCGAGCCTGCGCAAGCGCCGCACGTATTCGTTTGTCTGTGTCATAAACCGGTTTCCTCGATCAGCAAGGTTGTTGCGGGCGCCAGCATGCAAAGCCCATGGCGTTGCCGGTGCCCGCTTCGGTGCGGTAGCAGGGGATGTAGTCGATCAGTTCCATGTCGAAGCCGAGTTCGTCCATCGCTCCCGCCACCGGAATCCAGTTCTTGATCTCCGACGTGCCGGCCTGGAAAATCGCTTCGCCCAGCGCTTCGACGGACGCAGGATCGTGCGCTTTCATGGCGGCGAGAATCGCGTGATCCACGCGTTCATCGATCACGAAATGCGTGAGTCCGCCGGAGGCGATCAAGGCGACGCGCAGGTCGCTGTCCCACGATGCGATGGCGCGTCCGAGCGCGCGCCCGAATTCGTAGCAGCGACCGATGGTCGGCTGATTCGGCGGATAAAAGGTGTTCACCAGCACCGGCACGGTGGGCACGACGCGGTCTTTCATCAACTGGCGAAACACGAAACCAAACGCGTGTGGCGTTTCGGTTTCGGAAAGCCGCTTGAGCGCTGCCACGTCAAAGCGTTCAGCGATGGCCGTTTCAATGATGTGGCGCGCAAGCGCCGGCACGCCGCTATAGCTGGCGGTCTGCGGCATATAACCGGGCATGGCGTGCGCAACGCCTTGCGGCAACGCAGCGATCTTCTGCTCGCTGATCATGTTGTTGACGATGGTTTCGCCCCACATGACGCTGAACGACGGCACGCAGGTATCGTCGAAGATCTCCATCTGATCGTTGCCGACGATCACCACCACATCCGGGCGCGCGTCGTCGAGAATCTGCGACATGCGCCCGATTGCGGCCTGACACGCGGCATGTCGTGCGCGCCAGACCTCCGGCGTAATCTGTGCGTGCAGATTCTCTGTGCGCCGATGCTCGACGAGTTCGTCGAAACGCCACTGGCGGCCTTCGAAATGATGCGTGCTGCGCCGGTCGTCGGGCACGCGCGAATCCCATGTGTGGGGCGGTGTGACGAGCATGGGGCCGTGCGACGTGCCCATGCCCAGAACGATCTTCGCCATCGATAAGCTCCGGTGAACGACGGCTCAGCGATACGCCGAGAGGTCGAGGTTGAACAGATCGCGGGCATTGCCGAAGAAAATCGCGTCCTTGTCTTCGGGCGAAAGCCAATCGAAGCCTTGAATAAAGGGCTTGATATCGTCGAACGTCTTACCCGTGGCCGGATTCACCACTGAACCGACGCCTGGGCATTCCGCGCCGAACAGGCAGCGGTCGGCGCCTACCGTCCTGATCAGCAGGCGCAATGATTCTTCGGAATACAAAACAGTGTCGTAATAAAGATTTCGCATGCCGGCGAGAAAGTCGCGTCCCGCTCGCATTGCACCCGACTGAAAGCGGCCGATCTGATAGGGAATAGAGCCGCCGCCGTGCGACACGAGAATCTTCAGCTTGGGGAAATCCTTGAAGACGTCGGAATTCACCAGACCGAATACGGCGATGGTTTCTTCGTTGATGAAATGCACTGTGTACGGCGAGCGCGCCGAATGCGATCCCGTTGCATGAATGTGGGCGGGCACATCCAGTTCGCAGAGCTTTTCGTAAAGCGGATACCAATAGCGGTCGCCCAGCGGCGGTGCTTCGCTGCCGCTGTTCTCATAGGGATCGGGGTTCAGCAGCACGCCACGAAAACCGAGTTCTTTTACACAGCGCGTCAGTTCCGGCAGGACGTCTTCGATCGGCTCGCCTGCGACCTGCGGCAAACCGCCTATGCCGATAAAGCGTTTGGGCAGCAGCTTCACGGTGCGCGCAATGATGTTGTTGGTTTCTTCCGTGAACCAGTGCACGAGCTTGCCGGGCTTCTGGCTGTGCATCATCTGGAACGGGCGCGGCGAGAGCAATTGCACGGTGGTGCCAACGCGGTCGAGCATGTCGATATGTCCCGCCGGGCCCATCTCCTTGCGGTTCGCGTAGTGCAGGATTTCCTCATCGCTGACTTCCGGCATGCGGCGGCCGTGTTCCCCGCGGTGCGAAAGAATGTGTGCTTTGTAGACCCACAACTCGGCTGGCGGGCTGACGTGGCCGTGGCAATCGATGATCATCAGTGTCTCCTTGTGAATGTTGGGAATGAGCGTGCGCGGCCTTCGCACCGTGGCAACGGGCCGCGAAAACGCAAGGGTTGAAGCAGGGCGCTTTTGCCGTGGCGTTACAGATCGAGGACCAGCCGGTCGCCTTTGCAGCCAGAGCAACAGATGATCATGGTGTTATTGGCGACCTTTTCCGGCTCGGACAAAATCGCGTCGCGGTGATCGGGTTGCCCTTCCAGCACACGTGTTTCGCAGGCGCCGCATACGCCTTCCTCGCAGGAATACGCGACATCGATGCCCGCTTCGCGCAGCACGTTGAGGATGGTCTTGCCGCCGGGAACCGCGAAGGACTTGCCGCTGCGGCGCAACTCGACCGTATAGCCGCCCTCCAGCGCTGCTTCCTGCTTCGCCGTGAAATATTCGACGTGGACCTGCGCGCGCGGCAATGACCCGCTGGCCGCTTCGAAGGCCGCGAGCATGGGGCCGGGGCCGCAGCAGTAGAAGTGCGTGCCGGGCGGCTGCCGGTTCACGAGCGCCGCGATATCGAGCACACCGCCCGCTTCGGCGTCGATATGCAGATGCATGTCGGCGAATCCGGTCAGCTCTTCGACAAAGGCGGCATCCACACGCTCGCGGCACGAGTAGTAGAGCGACATCGGACGCTCAAGCGCCTTCAGGCGGCGTGCCATGCAAAGAATCGGCGTAATCCCGATGCCGCCGCCGATCAGCACTGTATGGGCGGCGTTTTCGTCGAGCGGAAAATTGTTGCGGGGCGCTTCGATTTGTACGAGATCGCCGGGGCGCAACTGTTCATGCATGTATTGCGAGCCGCCGCGGCTCTTGGCATCGCGTTTGACGCCCACCTGGTAAAAGCGCGGATCGGTACTGCCGTCGAGCAGCGAATATTGCCGCACGAGGCCATTGGGTAGATGCAGGCCGATATGCGCGCCGGGCGCGCCGGACGGCAGCGGGGCGCCGTCCGGGCGCTCGAAGGCATACGCCAGGGTGTCACGCGCCAGATAGTGAATCGACGCAAGACGCAGCGTCATCAGATCGTCGGCACGGGCTTGAGGCTCGTTCATGGCTGTCTCCGTTTCCAGTTGTCCATTTCGATCGTCTGGCGCCGCGGAATCCAGTAACGTCGGCTAACGCACGCCATCTCGATCTCTCCAGCGCTCAAAACCGTCAGCCGGTTGTTGTCGCGGTGAGTTTGTTGACTTGAAATTCTTTTTTGCATATTATTTCGACTAACAAGAAAAAAGTCAAAGAATCCAGGCGAGGGAAATCCCGAGGATTCCGTGATGAGTCAATCGCGTTGGGACGGGCATTGAGCTTCGTCGAGGCGCATCCATAGGAGGAGAAAGAATTGATCGCAATCCTGTCTTGTAACGGCGGCACGGTGACTCACGGCGAAGGCCCGGCCACAACGCTGCTGGTTGCGACCTTGCGGGGCATGCAGGTGTTCGGGCGCAGCGGTGAAGCCGACACCTGGCGCTTGACGCGCTCGGCGCTGGAACATCTGCATGTGAGCGCGTTGCTCTACGAGCCGGAGTCGAAGTTGTTGTTTGCCGGTGCACATGGCAACGGCGGCCTCTGGGTGAGCGAGGATCTGGGCGTGAACTGGAAACCGTGCTTTGAAGGCATCAAGAGCGCGCATATCTATACGCTGGCGGCGCAGCCGCGTGCGCAAGGCGTGGTGCTCTATGCGGGTACGGAGCCTTCCGCGCTTTATCGCAGCGACGATCTTGGCAAGCGATGGACTGAGGTGAGCGCGATGCTCGAAGTGCCAGGTCAGGAGCGATGGGAGTTTCCGCCCCCGCCGCACATTGCGCACGTCAAGAACGTGGCGTTTCATCCCGATGAGCCGCAAACGCTCTATGTCTGTATCGAACAGGGCGCGTTGCTCAAGACCGTAGACGACGGACGCACATGGGCCGAGCCGCGCAGCTACGAATCCGAGCAGGACAAGTTCTATCACGACAACCATCGCGTGCTGATCCGCCGCTCGAACCCCGCGCAGCTTTTCATGTGCGGCGGCGAAGGACTGCACTACAGCGCGGATGCGGGCGAAAGCTGGACGCACCTGATGACCCGCGCCGATGCGATCGGTTACCCCGACGCGATGTTCATCGATCCGCGTGACGAGAACGTGCTGTATCTGGGCGGTCCGGGCAACGCGCCGCGCGAGTGGGCCGCGCGCCGCAGCGCCGACGCGAAGGTGCTGCGCAGCACGGATGGCGGCGTGACCTGGCAACCCATCCGCAACGGTCTGCCTGAGGAGATCGTCGGCAATATCGAAGGCATGGGCCTCTATCACTGGGACGACCGGATCATGCTGATCGCAGGCACGGCGACCGGCGAAGTCTATGCGAGCGAAGACGATGGCGCGAACTGGTACACCGTCGCGACCGGGTTGCCGCCGATCTCGAAGGGCGGCCACTATCGCTGGTTTCTGGACATAGCCGCGCGCGAAAAGGTTGAAGACAAGATGCGCGCGGGCGCCTGATTTATCACTGAGGAGACACATTGTGAACACATCCCCTGCGAATTCAATTGATCAGGAGTCCAATACGTTGCCGCGACTCGATAATCATGAGGATGCCATTGCTTGCGCACGCGCTCTGCACGAACGCATCCGGTCGCGCGCGGCACGCACGGAAGCCGACCGCATCGTGCCAGCCGAGACCATCGCCGAATTGCGCGAATCCGGCCTCTTCAATGTCGTCACGCCCAAACGTTTCGGCGGCTCGGAACTAGGCTTCGCAACCCTCGTAGAAGTGACCGCGGAAATCGCCTCAGCGTGCGGTTCCACGGGCTGGGTCTACGGCGTGCTTGCAGGCCATAGCTGGATGCTCAATCTCTTTCCGCTCGAAGCCCAGCGTGATGTTCTGGGCGATATGGGCGACGCCCGCACCCTGACGGCAACAGTGTTTCGCCTTGGCGGCACGGTCACGGAAGTGGAGGGCGGCTACCGTCTTGTCAACGGCGATGGTCGCTTCTGCTCGGGCATCGATCACGCGCAGTGGGTGATCGTCGGCAGCGCGGTGCAGCGCGAGAACGCGCCGCCCGAGCCGCGCTTTTTCGTGGTGCCGCGCGCGGATATCGAGATCGTCGACGACTGGCACACCGCTGGTATGCGCGGGACAGGTAGCCGTTCGATCCGCATCGCCGAAGCGTTTATTCCCGCGCATCGCTCGGTGTCGGTCAAAGAAATGATGTCGGGTCAGGAGGCAACGGCGGGGTCGGTCAGGGCGCCGATCTATCGCATGCCGTTCCAGAACGTGACGCCCTTTTCGTTGATCGGCGCGCCGCTTGGCATGGCGCGCGCGGCGATCCGTTCGTTTTCGGAAGGGTTGGCGCCGCGCCTCAAATCGTTCGATAGCGAGCAGATGGCGGAGCAGTCGGCCACGATGGCGCGGCTCGCCTTGGCCGTTGCCGAAGTCGATGCGGCCTTTGCGCTGGTGCGTGAGGATGCACGCCGTGTCGACACGGCGGACGACCCGAAAGCCATCTCCGCACTCGAATGGGCACGCGTGCCGCGCGACTGGGCCTACGCGGCGCAAACGGCGCGCAAGGCCGTCAACAGTCTGTTCGAGGCGGCGGGCGGCACGGGCATCTACAACAAGTCCGAACTGCAGCGCGTCTGGCGCGACACGAATTCGGCGGCGCAGCACTTCGCCTTTACGTGGGATAGCGCGATGACGAATTACGGCCGCGTCGCGCTCGATCTGCCGCCGTCGAAATTTGGCCCGAAGGGCCGCTAGAAACGGAGCATCGTCATGACGCTTCAAGACCTCAATACCGGTGCCGCGCGCTACGTCGACGATCTTACCTCCATCGACAACTACACGGTTGCGACGTTGCGCGAACTGGCCGAACGCATCGGCGCTTCGAAGGAGATCGAACACATGATCTACCGCGAGTCCGAACTCGATGAAGTCTGGCGGTTGCTGGACGCCGACGTCGCGGCGGCCGCGCGCACGGGCCTGGTCGACGCGCAATTGCAGCGTCTGCTGAGGCTGCGCGAACTCGTGATCGAAGCCCACGATCTGGTGGGTAACGACGCCAACACCGTGGCCGCCTGCGAGCGGCTGAACCACGCCATCGCGCTGATTTGACCGCGCCGGCCGGACCACCGGCAGGCATCCCCCATATTCCCCATTCAATGCAGGCAAGGAGACACCATGCTTTCTCGCGAAGACAACACGATTCTCACGCAGGTCGGCCGTGGCACGCCCACAGGCGATCTGATCCGCCGATTCTGGATTCCGGCGCTGCTCGCCTCAGAAATCAGTGAACCCGGCGGCAAACCGGTGCGGTTGCGCCTGCTGGGCGAAGATCTGGTCGCGTTTCGCGATACCGACGGCAAGGTCGGTCTGCTCGACGAACAGTGTCCGCATCGCCGCGCCTCGCTCGCGCTGGGCGACAATTCTGAGGGTGGCCTGCGCTGCCTGTATCACGGCTGGAAGTTCGCCACCGATGGCACCTGTCTCGATACGCCGACCGAACCGGCGGGATCGGCGTTCTGCTCGCGGATTCGCGCACTGGCTTATCCAACGCGCGAAGTCGCGGGCGTGATCTGGACGTATATGGGCGACGCAGCGCATACGCCCGCATTCCCGGAATTCGAATTTCTCGCTTATCCGGCTCAGAACGTCGTGCCGTTCAAAGTGCTCGAAGACTGCAATTACGCGCAGGCGGTGGAAGGCACGATCGATTCGGCGCACGCGGGCGTGCTGCATCGCGAGCAACCGTGGAGTGCGCCTGCGAAGTACGACCACGAACGCGATCTGCAACCGAAGATCGAAGTCGAATACACGAAATATGGCTTGCGCTACGCCGGCGTGCGTAATTTCCGCGAAGAAGGAAAACTGCACGCACGCGTGACGGAAGTGGTGTTGCCATTTTTCACTTTAATTCCACCCGATGGTTTCGGTGTGCGAAAGAATAGGCGTATGGCCAATGCCTTCGTGCCGCGTGACGACGAATCGACCTGGCATATCCAGTGGTTCTTCGACGAAACGCAGCCGGTCGACGTGGCTTACCGAATCGAAGAGGGCGGTCATTGGGTCGATGAAAACTTCCGCAAGAAGCTCAATATCGACAACTGGTACGAGCAGGACCGCGAGGCGATGAAGACCGCGTCGATGTCGGGCATCAAGGGCATTCTCACCCAGGATCACGCGGTCAGCGAAACGCAGGGCCGCATCCTCGATCGCACCAAGGAGCATCTGGGCACCTCCGACGTGGCCGTGGTCGCGTGGCGGCGTCAGATGATCCGCACGGCGCGGGCGCTTGCAGAGCGCAACGAGGTTCCGCTCGTGCTGAGCGCGCCGATCCCCTGGCAGCAGATTCGCGCGGCCACCGTGATCTTCTCCAACGAGCGCACCTGGAAGCAGGAAGTGCCGCTCAATCCCGATGTAGCGCTGACGGCGTGATGCGCCCGGAGGCGGCGATGATCGTCGATAGCCATGCGCATGTCTCGCCGTGCTGGTACGAGCCCGTTGAGACGCTGCTGCATCAGATGGACCGGCATGGCGTCGAAACCGCCGTGCTCACCCAGATGATCGGGCAGGTCGACAACGGCTATCAGCAAGACTGCGTTTCGCGTTACGGCGAGCGATTCCTGAGTGTCGTATGGGTCGATGCGCAGGCGCCGGAGGTGGGCACAACTGTCGAGCGTCTGGCGCACGCGGGCGCGGCCGGGGTGCGTCTGCGCCCCGGTGCGTGCCTGCCCGACGGTACGCTGCCTGATGTATGGCGCGCGGCGCAGCGATGCGGCTTGCCGGTGAGCTGCGTGGGATCGGCGCAGGCGTTTGCCGCCCCCGCGTTTGCCAGGCTGCTTGCCGCGTTGCCGGAAATCACGGTCGTGCTCGAACACCTTGGCGGATCGAGTGCGCCCGTCGATACCGACGAAGCGTTAGCGCTGCGGCAAGCCGTGTTCAGCCTCGCGCGTTTGCCGAACGTCATGCTGAAGTTGCCCGGCATGGGCGAACTCATGCCGCGCTCTCCCACGGCACTGCGCGATGGCGAGCCGTTCGGCGGGCGCAGCCATCCGCTGGTGGAGCTGGCGCTAGTGGCATTCGGCGCGCGACGCCTGATGTGGGGCAGCGATTTCCCCGTGGTGAGTGCACGCGAGGGCTACGGCAATGCGCTGAAGTTCGCTATGCAGAGTCTGGCTGGGCAGTCGGCGCAGGCGCTGGACGACATTTTCTGTCGCAACGCGCTGCGGGTATTTCGTGCGCGCTGAAGGTGGCGAGAACAATCTGGACTGGAGACAAACGATGTCAAAGAAAGTGTGGGCGGCGGTCAAGACTGCTGCGGAAACAACCGAACTGCGCCAGTTCGATTATCCCGAGCTGAAGTCCGATACGGGCATCCTGCGCGTGGAAGCGAGCGGCGTGGGCGGCAGCGACCCGGAGGTCTACCGCAAGCCCGATCACGCGCCGCTGATCATGGGCCATGAGAACGTCGGCACGCTGGAAGCCGTCGGGCCGGTCGCGGCGCGGCGATGGGGCGTGAAGGCTGGCGATCGCGTGGCGCTGCACGAATATCTGCCGTGCTGGCACTGCGAGTGGTGCATGAAGGGCGATTTCCGTCTGTGCATGGAAGTCGACTTTTTCAACGTCAAGGATCGTCTGAATACGCTGCGCTTCGGCATGTCCACCTGCGAGATCGCACCGCATCTGTGGGGTGGTTACGCGCAGTACATGCATTTGCCGCTCAATACCGTCATGCATCGTATTCCTGACGATATGCCGGCGACGCACGCCACGCTCGCCGTGCCATTCGGCAATGGCGTGCAATGGGCCTGCAATGATGGCGGCGCGGGGCCGGGCAAAACCGTGCTGGTATTCGGGCCGGGCCAGCAGGGTCTGGGTTGCGTGCTTGCCGCGAAGGCGGCCGGCTCGCTCACGGTCATCCTCGCCGGCATGACACGCGATCGAAGCCGCCTCGATCTGTCGCTGCGCATGGGCGCGGATCATGCCATCGACGTGCAGGACCAGAATCTCGAAGCCGAGGTCATGCGCGTGACGAACGGGCGGGGCGTCGACGTGGTGGTCGATACCACGGGCGACCCCGATGGCTCGGTGGCCACGCAGGCCATCGCGCTCGCCGCCAAGGGCGCGTGGCTGAGCCTGAATGGCCTGCATCAGCAGGTGCCGATCGGTGAAATTAAGAAGCGCTATCTAACCGTGCGCGCCCCGCGCGGGCGCAGCTACGCCGCCGTCGAGCTTGCTTTGCGCTATATCGCGTCGGGCCGTTATCCGCTCGACGAGGTGTGCTCGCACACGTTCGGACTGGCGCAGACCCACGAGGCGATTCTCGCGACGGCCGGGCGAGGCGTCGAAGGCGCAATCCATGTGTGCGTAGACCCGTGGCGCTAAGCCCGCGCGCCGGCCGTAACACGCAACCCGAACACAACATGCCATGGAGACACCATGATTGACAGTCATGCCCATCTGATTTCCGCCGATGTGGGCCGATATCCGCCGTCGCCATTGAGCGGTACGCTCGAAGACGGTGCGCTGGACAACCCGGTCACTGCCGAGCGGCTGATTGCGCTGCTCGACGCCAATGGCGTCGAGCGCGCGCTGGCCGTGCAACGTGCCCATATTTATGGATTTCACAACGATTACGTCTGCGATGCGGCCGCGGCGTATCCCGAACGTCTGCGCGCGCTGTGCATGGTCGATGCCCTTGCGGATGACATCGGCGAAACAGTGCGTTACTGGGTGCGCGAACGCGGCTCGGTGGGAATCCGGCTGACCGAGCCGCACAAAGGCGCGGATCCGGGCTGGTTCTCGTCGAAAGCGGCGTTGCGCGCGTGGGAAACCGTCGCGGAACTCGGCGGCTCCGTGCGCCTGCACTTCTACCGCTGGAATCGCGAGGCCGCCTTGCGCGCGCTGCTGCCCGTGCTCAAGTCCTTCCCCGATACGCCCGTCGTGCTCGATCACTTCTCCAATATCGTGGGCGAGTCGGGCGCGCCCCACCACGGCGTGGACGAAGCGCTGCTCGCACTCGATGACCAGCCGAACGTTTATCTGCTGTATTCGATGATCAACCTGGGCAAGCTTGCCGCGCTGGATCTGCCCGCCGCGCCCGTGGTGGCCCGAGTCGTGAGCGCTTTCGGCGCGCAGCGGGTCATGTGGGGCTCCGACGTGGCGCAGTCCAAAGGCAACTACAGCGATATGGTCGAGCTCGCGCGGGCATCCGTGGGCCTGTTGTCGGAAGCGCAGCAGCAACAGGTGCTGCATGGCACGGCAAACGCTGTGTACTGGGAGCGCTGAATTGCTGCGCGGCGCACGCATTGAAGCGCTTCAGGTCGCGAGGTCTGGCGCCAGCGCACCGCCAGACGACGAGCCGCTCGCCGACGGCCCCGTTCAGCCAGCTCGAAGGGTGCCCGATCTGCCGTCACAGATTGCGGCTGGCATTCGCGAAATGATCAACGATGGTGTGATCGCGCCCGGCGCGTCGCTGCCGCAACTCCAGCTAGCGGAACGTTTCCGTGTAAGCCGTGCGCCGGTTCGCGAAGCCCTGAAGCTGCTGGTGGCCGAAGCGGCCGTGGAGCACGATCCGAATCGCGGGTTCCAGGTCGCATTGCTCTCGAGTGTCGAGGCGCGGCAGATTTATCTGATCCGAAGAATTCTGGAATCTGAATTATTACGAACGGTGCGCTGGCCTACGCGGGCTGAACTGCGGATTCTGCAAGACGATCTGGCGATTCTGGATTGTGGACTGGCCGTGGCGGCACGCGCCGACTGGCTGCGCGTGCATGGCCGGTTTCACGCGTTCGTCTTTGGACTTTCACCTGAACACGTGATCGCGCGGGAGGCCATGCGACTGATGCGCCAGACCGATCGCTACCGCGCGCTTGCACCCGCGGCTTCGTGGGGCGCCGGGTTTCCCGCTACGCCTGAACACCATCTTGTCGAAGCGCTCGCGAAACAGGATCGCGATGCCTTACTGGCGGTCTTTCTTGCGGATCGCGCTGAAGTCGAACGCCATCTGCTCGCTTCGCTCGAAGCACGAGGTCTCTGAACTTCATCGTTTTTTGCGGGTATACCCCCCGACGCACATCCTTGTGCTCACCGGAGACTCCGCATAACATGATGAATACTAAATTGAATACTATTTTTTATTTCGGCGATGGATCTGCCGTCATGGCAGGCCGCATCAATCGATCAGGAGACAAACGATGTTCCTTCGCAACTGCTGGTACATGGTGGGATGGGCCGCGGACTTTTCCGCTGACGCAATCGTGCCATTCACGGTGATGGACGAGCCGCTTGCGATTTATCGCAAGTCGGATGGCACGCTGGCCGCGCTGGAAGACCGCTGTCCGCATCGGCTCGTGCCGCTGACCGTTGGGCGCAAGGAGGGCGATGAACTACGCTGCATGTATCACGGTTTGAAGTTTGCCGCTGACGGCCGTTGCACCGAAATCCCCGGCCAGGAGCGTATTTCGGCCAAAGTCTGCGTGCGTGCTTATCCGATCGAGGAGCGCCACGGCGCAGCATGGGTCTGGATGGGCGATCCGAAAAAAGCGGACGCTGCCTTGATTCCGCCGATTATCGGCCCCGACGACGCGGACTGGGCGATGGTCTGCGCGAGCTTCGACATCGACGCAAACGCTGAACTGATCTCCGACAATCTGCTGGATCTCTCGCACGCGCCGTTTGTGCACGAATCGACCTTCGGCGGCAGCAACATGAAATCGCTCAAGCTGATGAAAGAGAGCGAGACGAAGCGAGGCATGGCGGTGCTCGAGCGAGGCGTGCAGGCCGACCGCTGGCACGCGGGGCGTCAGTCGAATCCGTATTTCGGCGAAGTGCCGTCCGACGACCGTGTGGTGAGCACCTTCCTCGTTCCCGGCGTGTTCATCCTGACGATTCATTCCTACGCGCCCGGCGTTCAGGATCGCATGGGCAGCGACGGTCCCGTTGAAGCCCCCATCTTCGCGCGCTGCACCAACCAGATGATCACGCCCGTCAGTGCGACGAAGTCGAAGTTCTTCTACAACTTCGGCCCGTGGGCCAAGGGCGCCGATCTCAAGGCACATTGCTTCGGCATTGCCGACGCGGCGTTTCAGGAAGACAAATTCATCATCGAGGCACAGCAGGAGCTGATCGGCCGTTCGCCGGACAGCAAGATGATCATGCTCGCCATGGATGCACCGGTACTTCGCTACAACGAAATCTACGACCGGCTGCGTTCGGCTGAACAGCCGGTGAACCAGGCCGCCTGAGTGTACCCATCCGTTTGTCGCGAGAGAATCGATGCAGAACAATGAACTGACGGTGACGTGGTCCACCCCCCGCTGGGACCTGGAAGCCGATATGGTGGTGGTGGGATACGGCGGCGCGGGCGCGTCCTTCGCCCTGAGTGCGGCGGAGTTGGACGCCGATGTGCTGATCCTCGAAAAGGGCGAGCGCGGTGGCGGCAATTCGGTGTGCGTCGCCGGTGGCCTCATCATGACGTCGAACGACGAGCAGGCTACCTTCGAGTACATGAACTGGCTGTGCGCCGGACAAACCGATGAAAGCGTGCTCAAACAGTTTGTACAGGGGCTGAAGGCGATCCCGGCTTTTCAGCACAAACTCGGCCTGCCGTTGAAGGACAATCCGAAGCCATTCAGGGCGCCGGGATTTTTCCCCGAGTTTCCCGGTGCGCCCGGCAGCGAGAGCGTGCAGGGCATGAGCGTGGTGTCGGCGCCCGGTGGTGCGGGACTGTATAACGCGATTGCGGCGGTGGCAGAGCAGCGCGGCGCGCGCGTACGGTGCAGCACGACGGTCACGCGACTCGTGCAACATCCGGTGACGCGCGAGATTCTCGGTGTCGAGGCACGCACGGCCGACGGAGAGACACTGGCTGTCAAGGCCCGCAAGGCGACCGTGCTGGCCAGCGGCGGTTTCGAGGCAGACGAATCGATGTGTCGTCAATTCATCACGCCTTGTCCTGTTTATTTTCTTGGCAGTCCGAATCTGACGGGCGATGGTATTCGTATGGCGCAGGCGGTGGGCGCGCAACTCTGGCACATGAATGCCGTGGCGGGACCGCTCAGTTGGGGCATCAAGTCGAAGCGCGGGCATGTTTATGTGACGCACGACCTGAATCGCATTGCCGGATTCGGCTACAACTCGGGGGCGTTCAAGGATGGCGGCAGCCTGATATGGGTTGACCGGCATGCAAAGCGCTTTCACAACGAAACGACCGATACGGCCGAAGTGCGTCACGGCCTGGCTAATCGCGACAGTTGGCTCGCCACCACGCCGGAGGTGCCGGAATTCAGCCACGTTCCGGTATTCCAGATTTTCGATGAGAAAGTTCGCGCAGGTGGCGCGGCCATGACGACGCTGAATTCACGCACGCCTGCCTGGAGCGCCGATAACCTCGCCGAGCTGGATGAAGGCTCGATCATCAGCGCGAACACGCTGGAGGAACTGGCGCTCAAATGCTCCTGGCCTGACATCCCCGGAGTGGCGCGTGCCGGTCACCTGGATCCGGAGGCGCTGAAGGACACGGTCGCACGCTACAACACGCATTGTGAGCAGGGCAACGATCCTGACCACGGACGTAGCAGCTTTCTCGTGTCGCTCGATACCGGGCCGTATTACGCAGTCGGCCCAATGTTCCCGACTTATCTCAACACGCACGGCGGCCCGAAACACGATGCGCGCCAGCGTGTGCTCGACCATGACGACCGGCCGATTCCGCGTCTTTATGCCGTCGGTGAGTGTGGGTCGCTATGGGGTCCTTACTACAACTCGATGGGCGATATTGCCGAATTCATCGTCTCAGGTACGACTGCGGCGCGCGCAGCGGTCGATGAGCCTGCGTGGGACCGCTAGCGAAACCCAATACAGAAGTCAATCACATAAAAAATATCGCTTCATAGGAGACAGCAATGTACGAGAACCCCACTGCGCACGACGCACCGCCTCGTTCCGCCGATCGCGCCGGCGGATCGCATGCGCCTTTCACTGTCGCCGAAGGGGCAGTAAGCGCTGGTGGCTGGCCGCTGCTGGTGATCCTTACGATCGTCTATGTGGTGTCGTTCATCGATCGTGGCGCGATTTCGCTGGTGGTCGGGCCGATCAAGCAGGATCTGGGCGTATCGGATTTGCAGGTGAGCTGGCTGCTTGGGCTGTCGTTCATGCTGCTTTACAGCGTGCTGGGCATCCCGGCCGGTTATCTCATCGATAACTGGCGTCGCAAGCGTCTGCTCGGCGGCGCGATGTTGCTGTGGTCGAGTGTGCAGATTCTGTGCGGTCTGAGCCAGACCTATCTGCTTCTGTTCCTGACGCGCATCGGTCTGGGTGTTGGTGAAGCTGTGCTGCCGCCCGCCGCTGCATCCATGATCCGCGATGCATTTCCGCCCGAGCGTCGCGGCCTGGCATTCGGGATCTACAACATCGGGCCGTTGCTGGGCACAGGCCTCGCGCTCGTGCTGGGCGGCTATTTGCTGAAGTTTTCGGCCGCGGGCCATCTCGCCGGGATTCCGCTGCTGGGTCTGCTCAAGCCGTGGCAGTTCGTGCTGGTGGTGCCGGGCCTGCTTGGCATCCCGCTTGCGCTCATGCTCTGGCTCGTGCGCGAACCCACCCGCCGCGACGCCGTGAGCGCCGACAAGGTCAGCTACGGCGATGCCCTGCGATATGCCTGGGCGCACAAAAGCGTCTATCTGCCGCTGTGGTGTGCGATCTGCCTATACGGCATTGCAATCGGCAGTCAGATGGCGTGGTTACCCGAGATCATCGCGCGAACCATGGGTTATAGCCGCCCGGTTATCGGTCAGACGCTGGGGGCCGTCGGGCTGATCGCGTCTCCGGCGGGACTGCTGATCTGGGGCAGCATTGCCGATCGCCTGCGCAAGCGCGGGATGGTCGACGCGCCGGTGCGCGTGGCGATCGTCTCGACCGCGATTGCTGCGCTCGTTACCGCAGCGTTTCCGTGGATCGAATCCGCGCAACTGGGCGTCCTGGCGTATGCGGCGCAGACGTTCTTCTTTGCGGTATTCGCCGTCGCGGGAGGGGCGACGATGGCCAATCTCACGCCCGGCAACATGATGGGCAAGCTCACCGCGATCTACTACCTCGTGACGAATCTGTTCGGGCTTGCGCTCGGGCCCACGGTTGTCGCGCTCGTGGCGCGTGTGCTGTTCGCGGGGGCGGGCGCGCTCGGTCACGCGTTCGTTGCCTGCTACGTCGTATCTGTTGGCCTTGCGATCGTGCTGCTGATGCGCGTCAGCCGATCGATTCGCGCTCGCGCAGCCGAAGCCTGATAACACATCGTGGCGCGCGCCACGTCTATTCGAACCTCGCTCCTCTTATTGCCATGAAAATCACCCGAATCGAATGTATTCCATTGTCGATGCCGTTAAAGAAGCCGCTTCGACTACCGAACGTGACGATCACCTGCCTGAATACCGTGTTGCTGCGCGTTTATGCCGATACAGGGCTGGTGGGCGTGGCGGAGTCCGGCGACACGTCGTCCTGGTATCGCGGCGAAAGCCAGGCGTCGATTGTCAGCATGATCTGCGACGTGTTCGCGCCGCGCATCCTGCTTGGTGAGGATCCGCGCAATATCGAAAAGATCGTCGGCGCGATGGACACGCTGGCACGCGATAACAATCAGGCCAAGGCGCTGGTC
Source organism: Paraburkholderia sp. J69-1 (assembly GCF_905220255.1). NCBI lineage: Bacteria > Pseudomonadati > Pseudomonadota > Betaproteobacteria > Burkholderiales > Burkholderiaceae > Paraburkholderia > Paraburkholderia sp. J69-1. Next base: position 151,302 of record NZ_CAJMZG010000021.1, read on the forward strand.
GATTGCGCACTGCACGACCTGAAGGGCAAAGCGCTGGGAGTGCCGGTCTATGACCTGCTTGGCGGCCGCACGCGCGAGGCGGTGCCGCTGGGCTGGGTGCTGTCGGCAGGCGAGCCGGAGCAGGTCGCCAGCACGGCTGTGGCCGCCAGGGAGGCAGGCTACGCGGCATTCAAGCTGAAAGTAGGCCGCGGCACCTTTGAGAACGACATCGCAACGGCTGCGGCCGTGCGCACTGCACTAGGCGATGGCGCACGCATCATGCTGGACGCCAATGGCTCCTGGAACTATGAAGAAGCGCTGCGCACGATCAGGCGGCTCGATCGATATCGGCTCGATTTCGTCGAGCAACCGTTGCCGCATTGGGATCGCGATGGGATGGCGCGTTTGCGCGAGCGTGTCGAGACGCCGATTTATGCGGATGAAGGCGCGCAGGAACTGCACCATCTGCGCGAAATCGCCGAGCGGCGCAGCGCCGATGGCGTCATTCTCAAGGTGCAGAAGGTGGGCGGCCTGCTGAAGGCTCAGCGCTTCCTGGCCGTTTGCCGGCTTTACGACCTGCCGGTGTTTTGCAGCACCCTGATCGGCTCCGGGATCGAGGCCTGTCCGAGTACGCATCTGTGGGTCGCCGATCAGTGGGCCTGCCAGTTCATGAGCGAAAGCGCCGGGCCGCTCGCGGTGCATGCAGCATGGAATAGCGATGAAATTCCCGCAGGCGAGGATCTCGCACTGGGCGGACAACGCTTTCATCGAGGCCATGCCTACCCGAACGAGCGCCCCGGCTACGGTGTGGACGTCGACGAGACGCTGCTCGCCCGCATCGGCACGCCGGGAAAACCGGCGGTCAGTGTGGGTGAGTGAGTTGCGACCCGGATTCGCCGGGGCAAGCGGAGTCTATGCGCAGCGCTTTCGCCCGGCGTTCCACGGTTCGTGGTTGGAAGACTTATTAACGAGTATTCAGGAGACAGTGTATGAACAGCGCCAGCACCTCACCATGGAAGTACGTCATCATGTGGCTGCGGCTCTACTTCGGAGCCCACCTCTTTTTCTCGGGTATCCGATACATCACGAGCGGATATGTACCACCGATTCCCGGCGTCGGCGGTGCATACGTTGCGGCCGCCACGACGATCCACCTGTATCCCGCGGTCAAGTACATGGAGTTCGTCTTCGGCACGATGCTGCTGACGAACCGCTTCGTGATGCTTGCCCTCATTCTGGAAATGCCGACTACGGTAACCATCTTCTGGCTCAACACCTTCGTTGTCGCGACGCCGCGTCAGCTTTTTTCGGGTCCGCAGGAACTGCTGATGAACGGTCTGCTGCTGCTTGCCTATAGCGGCTACATGGCTTCGGTCTTCCGTCCCACACTCAAACCAATGTGGCTTTGGGATGGCTGGAAGGGCTACTTCAAAAACGAGACCGGAACCGAGCCTTTGAGCCAGCCGCTGTCTTCCGCGCGGCATGGCAAAGCCTGAATCAGGAGATCGAGATGAAAAAAGAAACGGCAATCGCAGTGGGAATCTGTCTGCTGCTGACGGTGGCGGCATGTATCGGTTCGACCGGGCTTGGCTATGCGGATTATCGTCCGCTGCGCAATTTCGATTATTTCGGGCTGGGCGTATCGTGGCTGATGTTCATCATCTTTCTGATCCGCGATCGCCGCGCCGGGATTGCCTGATCGGGATGTGATCGCGCGCCTGTTCGCCGGTTGTCGCGGCTGGCGAACAGGCGCGCGGGCACTGCCCTTAGAATAGCGGCTGTGAGATGCGAACACCGACGCATTCAAACGCTAGAGAGACGACGAATCCCGTGAGCAAAATCGAACTGAAAGATATCGATATCCCCGCGCAGGTTGCCGAAGATATCCGCAAGCTGATCAACCTGGGTACGCTCTCACCGGGCCAACAATTGCGGCAGTCCGAACTGGCAGAGCGCTTCGATATCAGCCGGGTGCCGGTGCGCGAAGCGCTTAATCTGCTGGCTGCAGTCGGCGTCATCGTGCACGATCCGAATCGAGGCTTTTTCGTGGCGCCGCTCTCGTCGAGCGAAGCGGCGCAGCTTTATCGCGCGCGGTTCCTGATCGAGAGAGAACTGTTTTTGTCGATCGCGTGGCCGGACAATGCGCAGACGGCCACGCTGGACGCCATGCTATCGAAGCTCGACGAACACCTGAGCAAACGTCAGCGCTCGCCGTGGATTGAGGAATACTACGCGTTCTATGCCTGTTTGTTCGACCTGTCGCCGGAGAAAATCATCCGTCGCGAGGCGTTGAGGCTGATCCGGCTGACCGATCGCTATCGTGCGCTGGCAACCGAAGCCAATCGTCCGGATGACGCGATGCATGCCCATCTCGAACGGTCTCTGTTGAACGCGATTGCCATGCACGATCGCGAACAGTTGATGGAAACCTATACGGTTGAGCGCGAACGTATCAAGGACGCGGTGATGATGGTGCTTGAATCGCGCGCGTTGTGAGACGTAGAGAAAGTTATCGCGCCCCGCGAGGTGAATCGATGCGGAGCGCGGTGAAGTACGATTTAAACCGGCGTACCGTTCAAGCTGCGTCTCAGGGCGAGCCGATTGCCCTTGCGCAGCGACGCGGGACAGGTGCGGCCCGTCAATGTCCTGGGTCAGAGCTGGGTTAGTGCAGAACTGCGCAGTGCCCAGCGTAGGCGAAACAGCAAAAGACCGGCCTGTCGTCTCGGCTCGAGCGCGCGTGCCTCGCTTGACGTGTGCGGGGAATTGCCTGCAAACGACCCGAACCAGCTATTCGACGCTGGAGGCCGCCACTGGCCGGTTCTGCTACTACAGCCGGCAACAGCACACCGCACCTCGCCGATAAATTAGCGTGCCCGTTGCCCGGCAAGGTGCTATGAGCAGACCGCTGGCGCGGCGTTCACGACGACGCATCGGGAAGTGCGCTGATAACTTCCTTGACGAGCCGGTCTGCTCCGTCAATGTCGAAGTGCGGGGTTTGGGCGTCGCCAAGTCGCACTATTACCACTTGCTTCGACGGCACGACGATTATGTACTGTCCCAGATTGCCGAGCGCGTAAAACGTGTCGGCGGGTGCGTCCGGCATCAACGGCATTCCGTCAGCCTGCCCGTTGCTTGTGAGGCTATGGTGGTTGATCCACCAACCAGCCCCATAATTTGTCGCGAGCGTTGGCGTGGTCGACCAGCGCACCCAGTCCTCCGGTAGAATTCGCTGTCCATTGGGCGCGACGCCATCATTCAGGTACAGATCGCCAAAGCGGCCCCAGTCGCGAGCCGACGCGAGCATGTAGTGGGCGCCGACTGGCGTACCAGTTTCGTCCATTTCCATCGTTACATGCTGCATCCCGAGCGGCATGAACAGCTCGTCGTGGGCAAAGCGTTGCACATCGACCGCGGTGCCCCCAACTGCGTCGCGTACTGCGCGCGCGACGAGATGAACGCTTGCACTGCTATAAGCCCAACGCTGTCCCGGCGCCGCGATGGCGCGGGCGCGTCGCGCAGCTGTGGCCATGTCGCGCGTGTGGACGTACATGATCCGGTTCGATGGATCAAATCCGCTGCCGGTCTCGTCGATGTCGAGGCCGCTCGTCATGCGCATGAAGTCCGAGAGCGGAACTGACCTGCCTGAGCCATTGTCGAGTTGCACAGGAGCATCTATGCGCAGCTTCCCTTCGCGAACGAGAACACCGACAAGCGCGCTCGTTACCGACTTGCTGATCGAGAAGCCGAGTATTGGCGTATCCGGCCCGTAACCGGGAGCGTATCGCTCGGCAATCAGCCTGCCTTTAAACAACACGACAACGGCCTTTGTCCGGCGCAGCGCCTCGGAGGGTTCTTCTGCAAACTCATCGTCAAGCGCACGGGACAGCTTGGGTGATGTACCAAGAGCGATCGGCAGAGAAACCTTGGGAATTGGAGATAGTGGCTGCGGCAACGCTAGCGACGCAGCGTCATCATCCTTGACGATCGTGCAGCCCCATGTCCCCCGGAAAACCGCGCGACTGGTGAACGCGCCTGCGAGGCTCGCGCTGACCTCCCGCTGCGAGCGGTCGACGCTATAGTTGATTAGCGGAGCAATCAAGTCGAGGCCCGGTCGCGAAGCGATCGTTTCAGCAAATATCGTGTCGGGCTGTTGTCCGCTTATGAACGTTTCCGAGCAGATGTCGTGCGCGGTGGTGCCAGTAGCTACACGAGCCGCATAATCTGGACGTACCAGCGCGCAGCCACCAAGCGACAGCACGAGCAGGACAAAGAAGAGCAATAGGCGTTGGTGATTCATTACTGGTTCACGACGGGCTGACGCACATTGGAGACGCGTTCATTATCGCTGCCCCCTTCGCAGATGGCGGACGTTGCTCACGATAACAACACTGATTGCTCGAGTCACCTACAGTCAGGCCGGCTTCTCGGGCTACCCGTGTAAGGGGCTGCTTGCGTCACAAATCGGACACACTGATGTCCGATGTAGAGAACGATCGAACGTTGCTTGCTGGCCGACTTCCGACCCATGCAAACTGCATTTTCGAGGGCGCAACCGAAATTGGGCCTAGGTTTGCGATCCAACTGTGTATAGCCAAGCACGGAGTGTGCGAGCAGTGCTACGCGTATCAATCACGCAAAACGAAGCGAGCGCGAACGCACCCTCCGCGGCAATGGTAATCCAGTACGCAAGAATCCACTGCAATATCAAACAACCCGTAAAGACGTTACGCCACGACGGTCCCGGTGCAAATCTGACCTTCCATTTCTGCGGCGTGGGCGGCTTCGATTGAGCACTTCGTGGGAAATGCACCGCAGGCGGCGAGCTAACGCAAGGACCGCAAATTGCGGTCCTTGCGCGTTGTTGGCCGCGATTATTGCGGTGAAAACGACGGCTGGAGACTGATGAGATTGAGCGGCGCAACCCGGATAAGTCCTCCGCGCGGGCTGTCGATATCGGCGATCAGGGCAAGCGACAGGGACACGGTAAAGGGCAGCACGAACAGCAACACGCGCCGCCCGCTGCCCGCACGGATGCCGTAGCCCTGCATCAGGTTGCTGAAGAAGGCAATCACGATCATGAGCATCCACGCCGAGAGCGGAATACGGTTGATCTAGGCCGCCTGGGTGTAGCCCTGCGTATTGAGCACATCGTTCATGCCGGCGACGGCGAGCGCCGTGATGGGATTGGGCTGGGCGAGGGCGGCGTCGCGCACCGTCGACCACAGCCGTCCTTGAAGATCCGCGGTCTTGCGGTTATTGGCGTCGAGTTCATCGGTATTGCGGGTCTTGTAGTATTCGATGCGCAGTTGCAGATACTGCGCCAGCAGCGGCCTGATGGTTGCTCCGCCTGCCGCGCCGATCAGGTCTGCACGGACGTACTCCGTCCCTATCGCATTGGCTTCTTCCTCTTCGTAGTTCTTGCGCTGGTCATAGCGGCTCACGGCCATCGACAGCGTGAAGCCGATCAATAACGCAAGAAGCGTGAGCGTTGCGCCTTGCACCACGTTGAAGTTTTCGCGCGCGTCCTCGGAAAGCGGCGCGATGCGGTGCAGCAGGAGCGCGCCGAGCGATGCGCCGAGCGAGAGCAAAACGAACAGCACAACGAAAAGGATCGCCGGATGATGAATGAGCGGTGTCATAAAGGTTTCCAGATGTCGTGCGTTATCAATTTTTGCCGTCGGAATTTACACCATTTATTTTCATGCTACCTGTGAGGCTGCTCTAAAACCGCTTTCTCAAAGATTGAGAAGAATTTCAACAAAAATGTTTGAAAACTATTTGAATAATATTGTGAGCCGATTGGAGAAAGTAGATGCAGAAAGAATTTATGTTCGGTATTGGGGAGGCCAGACAACATCATTTCAAATAACTTGCTATAAAGCTTTCCATCTGCACAGTTCCGAGAGCTCAGGGAGGGGCGCGAGGAAAAAATAACGTGCGCATGCAAATTGGCTTCAGACGTCTGACCGGTTTCGGTTATTGCAACAATGGAGCAAACCGTGAGCGAATCTGCAAACAAGCTGGTTCATGTGGTCGATGACGACGCCTCCATGAGAAAGGCATTGGGTAGGGTGCTTAATCACTCCGGCTATTCGGTGAAGGAATACGCGTCAGTGGGTGACTTCCTCGTGAGTGACCCGCACGACTGGACGGGCTGCCTCCTGCTCGATCTGGTGCTGGGCGGGCCGAGCGGTCTTGAGCTCCAACAGGTGCTGTCGCGCCAGCAGCGCGCGCTCCCTATCGTATTCATGAGCGCATACGGCGACATACCGCAAACCGTGCAGGCCATGAAGGCCGGTGCGGTGGATTTCCTCGTCAAGCCTATCGAACGCGATACCTTGCTGGGCGCGCTGGCTTCGGGCTTCGGCGAAGCTGCGGCCAGTGACGCCAGTCATACGATGGTGACACCGGAGTCGTCCAACGATGTGATCTCGTACGACCTTGGCGAGCGTGAAAAAAGCGTGCTGCGCGGCATTGTGGCAGGGCGGCGCAACAAGCAGATCGCAGCCGACCTCGGACTGTCCGAGCGGACGATCAAAAGCTGCCGCGCGGGCCTGATGCGAAAGTTCGGCGCGGGCTCGCTTGCCGACCTAGTGCGTTACGCGCAGACACACGCTTGCGCTGCATAACGCGCGGCAGAAGGGCGCCGGCTCGCGCGGTATCGCACGGTATCGTGACAGGCCGGGGCAAGCCGCATCCTCCCGCTGTGCATTCTTCGAACGACAGGGCGTATTTATGTACGGTCGTGAGACTAGCTGTGCGTGTTGTCCGGGCAGAGCTTCATCGTGATGGTCAGGCCGAAGACAAGCGGGCATCTCGTCGGTGCCTGGCTTCGCGCGGGCGTGTTCGTCCTGTGGAGTATCGGCGTGCAAGCCGCACCTTCGATGGAGCCCGAGCAGCCCGCGCGCTGCACGGCAAACGTGGCGCAGATCGAGTGCCATGGTCTTGCTGTTGCGGCGCTTCCACCCGATTGCCTGTTGCTCAATCTCCCGCGCTCGCTGTTCCGGGAATACCGCGTCGCGATGCTGGTGATGCTGGTGGTGCTGATCGCGCAGGGCGCCACCATCCTCGCGTTGCTTGCGCAGCGCCGCACCCGGCGGCGCGCGCAAGCCGAAGCCGTCGCGCGCCGCAGCGAACTGGCACGGGCCGCGCGCTTCGCGACGGTCGGGGAATTGAGTGCTTCGATCGCGCACGAAGTCGGTCAACCGCTCGGCGCGATCCTGAGCAATGCAGACGCTGCGGAACTGTTGGTGAAGGCATCGCGTGTCGATCACGCCGAACTCGAAGAGATCCTGGCCGATGTCAAACGCGACGCGCTCAGGGCCAACGAAGTGGTGCAGCACCTGCGCGCCTTGCTGCAGAAGCAGGGCGTGACGTTCTGTGTGCTGCCGCTTGATGAAACCTTGCGATGTGCCCTCACCCTCGTCGAACCCGAGGCGAGACGCCGCAACATCATGGTCGATACGCGCTTGGCTGCCGACCACGTCGAGGTGCTGGGCGACCGGGTGCAACTGCAGCAGGTCGTGCTCAACCTTGCCATCAACGCGATGGACGCCATGCACGATACCGAACCGCGGCGCAGGTTGCTCACGATCGAATCGGTGCTGCTGGAGCACGGCGTCGAGTTCAGCGTCACGGATCGCGGAGCAGGCGTCGATGCGGCGCTCGCGCAGCGTTTGTTCGAACCGTTCTACACGACCAAGGAGCATGGAATGGGGCTTGGGTTGTCGATCGTGCGATCGATCGTGGAGGCGCATCGCGGCAGGGTGAGCGTCGCGTCGCGAGACGGTCGCGCGACGTCGTTTGTTGTGTGGTTGCCGCGTGCGACCCGCTGATTGCACGGTCTGCACTGAGTACGCTTGCCATCGCGCAGCATTCAACCTTGCCGCGGCGGAAGCGGGCCGAAGAACATCCGCTTGAGCGTCTTTTTGCCAAGCGCGCGGGCGAGTTCGGCTATCACGCAATAATTGAAGATCAGCGTGACAAGGAGAATCTGGACTGCCCAGAAACGTGGCCAACTGATATGCGCCAGCAGTTCATGATTCGCAGCCGCAAAACCACCGGTCTCTTTCCAGAAGTCGTAGAGACGCTCCAGATAGTGAATTACGAGCGCGACAATCGCATACATCAGCGTTTTCCAGCCCACGTTCCAGACCAGTGGCTTATCAGGGAAGCGGTTGATGAAGGGCAGCATGTCGGCGAGCAGCACCGACTTGCCGAGAATCAGCGATGAAATCAGCACCGACGCCGTAGTCTCCGGCGAGATGCCGCTCTCCCTGACCATGAGCGCGCGGATCAGCGCGACGATGTGGAGAATGACGAAAAAGAAGATCGTAGGCGGCAGGACTTTAATGAACTCTTCCTTGATCTTTTCCACGACCGCGCACATGGTTCTCTCCTGCCATGGATCAGTACGGTGCGTTGACCACTACGTATTGCGAGCCTTGTGGCTGATACCAGGTGCTGCCGCATTGCTGGTAGATCATGCCCCGGTAGTTGACCGGTGCACAGTTGGGCGGCACGGAGCGCACGATTGAACCAACGACTGCGGACGTCACGCCAACCGCCGCCGTTACTGCTGCCGCCGTTGCGACGGGATGGTAGTCGTCGTCCCAGCCGCCGTGGTGATAGTCGTTGTGCACATCGACATTGACGTTGCGGTTGACATTGACGTTGCGGTTGACGTTGTTCACGCTCGTATTGCGCACGTTACGCGTGCGATCGTCGGCGCGTGCGCTGTTGACCTGACGAGCGCCGCCGCCGGCAGGGCGTTCCCGCGCTGCATGGCCGCCGCCGCGACCGCCCACCGCTTCTGCGGAAGGCACATGCGCAACGGCAAGACCGAGGATCAGGACGACAGGGAGCAGGAGGGCGCGCTGGCGCTGAAAATGGATTTTCATGGGCCTACCCCTTGTTCGTTGTGTTCGTTGCGACTGGGACGAATTCGATCTTCTTCGCCCCTGACGGAGGTTTGAACGTGAAAATCGCATCCTTGAATTCGGGGCGGGTCGTCCAGTTGATGATAGAAACCGATTGCGGGCGCGCGTCATCGTCGCGGCGCGTAATCACCAGTTTGCGAGGCAACGGATGGGCGTCTGCCGTGATCCAGATTTGCCAGTCGAGATCCTTCTGGCGGAATGCGTAGTGCTCGCAGAGATCGTTTTCGACGTAGTCCTCGCCCGCGAACATGGCGGACTCGAACTGATCCACTGGGGCCGCAGGCGTGCCCCACACGAACAGGTCTGCGAGTGGAAACTCCACGCCATAGTGCTCATGCAGCCGATCGATCAACGCGCCGATCGTGCCGTCGAACGCCACCGTCGAGTAGTAGCGCTGGGCGGGCGTATAAAACGTAACCGACTTGCCGTCGTAGACAATCTCGCGATCGCTGCGCGCGCTCGTCATGACCGCACGAATCCGATTGGGCCGATCCACGTCGAGATCGGCGCTCGCGGAATGCTGGAGTTTCTGACCATCTTCGAGTACACGCTCGCCGGTCAATTCGGTTGAGACGCTAAAGCGCTTGAGCGACTGCAGATACGTGCCCATTTTTTTCAGCGCGTCCACAGCCGCAGGATCGACGGCTTGTGCCGCGCTGCTGCTTGCGGCCATGGGCGTGGAGGCGGGCGCTGCAGTCTGCGCGTAAAGGGGCGGCGCGGCTAGCGTCGCTGTGAGGATCGCAATGCATAAAGCCCTTCTCTTCATCGTATTCTCCCGGTGCGCGAGCGAGGGGGATGAAAATACACGTTCATTTGCGAATGAATTTGCGTGAATGCACAACGCAGTTGCAGTGCGTAATGTAGTGGCCAGTGCGCCGAAAGAAAAGGCAATTGCCCGATTTTGCCCAAAAGGGAAATGCGATTGCCCCGAGTCCCTATGGATGTATTACCGCTTTCAGGCAAGACTGCGTGAATACCGAATCGTAAGGTGCCGCCACGCAGCTCGCACATGCGAGCGCCGGCGACGCGTGGTACGCGAATGTCCTGTGGCGACAGGGCGTGATCCCACGGCGTCAGTGGATGGGCGAGAGTCGCATAACGCTGAGCTTACGAATGCTGGGCGGATGATGGATGGAAACGGCGAGTTGATCGTGATTGTCGAAGACGACGCGGGATTGCGACGCGCGGTCGAGCGCCTCCTGCGGCTGTCTGGATTCGACACGCATGAGTTTAATAGTGCTGAAGATCCAGGGGCCGTCATGTGGGCGTCGTCCGCGCGTTGCCTGATCGTCGATGTCCAGTTGCCAGGCGCTTCCGGGCTCGCATTCTACGAGGGGCTTCCGCAATCGCGTCCGCCTGCGATATTCGTGACGGCTTTTGACGGGCCGGCCGCCCGCCAGGCGGTTGCCGATGCCGGGGGACGCATGTTGCTGGCGAAGCCGTTTCTTGGGCGGGACTTGCTCGATGCCGTGCGCGACGCACTGTAGTGCGTCTGTGACGCGTCAGTGCGCGCAACGCAGGGTTGCGGCCACGCACGGTCGTGATCGATAGTTCACGACCGCGCTGGCGTAGGGATACGGTGCGTAGCAGCTGCCGGTCAGACGCGGAAATCCGCGGCCATGTCTTCGTCGCTGCGCGCTTCCAGTTTTCCAGACCGGCAGGCACGCATAAAAACGTCGTAATCCTTATTGTTTTGCACAGCATAACCAAAGGCATATTCGGTCAGCGCATCGGAAAAGCGCTCGCCGTTGCCCAGATACGCTGCAATCTCGACTGCCTTGCCGCCCGCTTTCGCGTGCGCGCGAGCCAATGCCCAGCCACAGATGCGCGCGTAGCCCTGCAAAAGCGTGTTGCTCATGCGCTCGACTTCCGCCGATACCTTCATGTCCCGCAATTGCCGGAAATAGAATTCGCGCCCTGCGGGCCCGGTAGTCCAGCCAAGAAACGCGTCGCTCGCAGCTTGCAGCAAACGCTGCCCGGACACCACGCGCTGTCCCTGATGCGCAATTGGCTCGGAGCGGAAGTAACGTGCAATCACGGACTCGCGCGCCTCCTTGACCTGCAGGAATAGCGGCGCGCCATGTCCGTCCACGAACAGCATCACGAGGCAAAACGTCCCGACGCTGCCCACGCCGACGACCTTGAATGCGACGTCCTGGAGCTGAAATTGCCCGATCAGCGCCTGGCGGTCGGCGGGAAGCGTGCGGAGATACTCGTCGAATGCCGCGGCCAGTTTGCCCTCCCAGGCTTTGGTATCTGTCCACGCTTCTTCCTTGCCGAGCAACGTGTTGGGGCCGCCCGGATGGAACAGGGCGGGCGGCGCATCCTGCAACAACCAGCGGCCGTCCTTCTGGACGGCCATTTTGGAAAGCATGCTTTCATTGGTTCGCGTGGCGGCTTTTTCCCTGGTCTTGAGCAGCAGGCGCCGGCCTTCGTCGGTGGCGGCCGTATCGATCATGCGCTCGAAGGTGACGATGTCGTGCCAGAGCTCGAGCGTGCTGCACTCGGCGTACTGGTGCATGCGGTCGCGGTATTCATGCGCGACGGTCGCCACAAAGTCAGCGATCGGCCCGTTGCTCACGCCCATATGCTGCCCCGCAATCACGAAACTGGCCGCGAGGCGTTTGACGTCCCATTCCCACGGCCCGGGCGCGACTTCGTCGAAATCGTTGAGATCGAAAATCAGCTGCCGCTCAGGCGTGGCAAAGCCGCCGAAGTTCGAAAGATGCGCGTCGCCGCAAATGGGGAACGCGATGCCGGTATTCACCGTTGCGCCGAGATCGTGCGCCTGAATGATGGCGCTGCCGCGATAAAACGTGAATGGCGAGACGCCCATGCGGCCATATCGCAGCGGGACGAGCGCGCTGACACGGTCGGCGCTATTTTGCTTGAGCAGGTCGACGGGGTCGCGATTCGTGTCGCCAATTTCAGCGTGCTGCGAGCGCCGCGCAAGTTCGCGTGCTGCGCGTCCGATCTCCCGCCGCCGGGCCAGCGTTTCGATTTCTGCCATGGTGTGCTCCGCTGTATGTTCATGGAGTGTCATCCAGAGCGCGTTCGCAAACGATAGGGAGTTGGGGCAATTCGATTGCCCTTCGGGGCAATTCGGGGCAATCGCCTTTAAATCTTTATCCCCGGTTGTTAAATTACCCAGTTGGATGGAGCTACGGTGTGGCTCCCGACCCAAGGATGAGCATGCAGAAGCTGTCCGGCGATATCTTTCGAAGGCGCTCCGGCGGGATCGCCGTGTCGTTCGTCGGCGCGTTGCTGGTTGCGCTGGCGCAGGGTTTCGTCGCGTGCGCAGCGCTGGCGCAAAGTACGCCAGTGTGGACAGGGCCCGACGTTCAGAAACGTGCGAACGGCGTGCTGGCGCTGCTCTCCTTTACGGTGACGCCCGATCTCTCCGCGAGTTCGCTCGGGATCCGCAATGGCGCGACCGGCGATCCATCGTTGAATATGACCCAGGTAGGTGGCGGCTTCACCCTGAGCCCGAGCTTTCCGCTTTATTTGGAAGGCGCGATCGGCGGCTCACGCTACGATCCGACCTTCGTTGTCTCGGACGGACAGGAGCAGCGCGCGTTGCCCACCCGATGGACGAACGTGGCGGCAACTGGGGGGATCGGCTGGGACTTTCCGCTCAACGAAAAGAAGGATCTGGTGATCCGGCCGATCTTCAATTTTTCGCTCGGCGAAGTCCTGAGCGACGCGAGCGCCGCGCAGTTCCTCATCAACCGTAAAACCGACAGCAATATCGACTTCATTCGTGACGGCTCGATGAGTGCTTACGGCCTGGGTGGGTCGCTGATGATCGGCTGGTATCCTCGTCAGGAATCCTATGAATTCGATCTCGAACTGCGCTACACGGATATTTACCTCCAGAGCTTCGGCTCTTCGAGCGCGGTGCGGGGCTCTGCCAACGCGGAGTCGACTAACCTCTATGCACGCTGGCGCGCGCCGGCCGGCTTGCTCGTGTTCCATCGGCCGCTGCGATACGTGCTTGAACTCTCGCATTCGACCTGTCTGGGCAGTCAGGCGGACATTCTCGGCTTCAACCAGTTGACCTCGCTGGGCGCCGGTATCGAAATCGATACCGGTGCGATCACCAAGCTGTTTTCGCGTTTGCGCATCGTCGCACGCTATGCTTTTGGCAAGGACATCACTGGCGCATCGCTTGGCCTGCGCTGAGTTTCTAGATCGCGCGAGGCGCGGCGTGCAACGTGATCGGCGACTCGTGCGCTCCACCGGTTCGCCGCAGCTTCGGGAGAAATGCGATGCACAAGCCAGGTTGGCGGCAGGTTGTGCGGGCGACCCTGCTCGTCCTGTCGATGGCAGCGATGCCGACAGCGCTGCCGTCCGGGGCGAGCGAAGCGGCGCCCGCAATAGCGGCCGCCCAGCCCGGAGTGCAAAGTCCACTGCGTGTCGTGATTGCGCCTGTCGCGCCTTTTGTGATTCCGTGGACCGCGACGCCAGAAGGTTTCAGCATCGATATCTGGAATGAAGTCGCGCGCCGCCTGCATGCCGATTTCGTCTGGCGGCCGGTCGGCACGCAACCCGAACTGCTTGCCTCTGTCCAGCGCGGCGACGCGGATGTCGCAATCGCAGCCATCACCATGACACCGACGCGTGAAAAGAGCGTCGACTTTTCGCTGCCATATTTCGATTCCGGCCTCCAGATCATGGTGCGGACGCAGAACGACAATTCCGTCATGGCGCTGCTCAAATCCGTGCCGTGGCTGGCGATCGCGCAGCTCGTGGCAATCACGGTTGGCATCGTATTTGTTCTCGCCAATCTCGTGTGGCTGATGGAGCGCAAGCGCGACGCCAATTTTCAGAAGCCGTACTGGCGTTCGATCGGCGAGGGTATCTGGGTGACCATGTTGATCATCGCCACCGGCGAGCACGGCGAACGTGAAACGCCCGGCATTTTCAAGCGCATTCTGGTGCCTGCGATGTGGCTGATTGGCGTGGTGCTGATTGCGCAACTCACGGCAACGGTCACGTCGTCGCAGACGGTGGCGCGTTTGCAATCGAGCATACGCGGACCGGACGATCTCCCAGGCAAGAAGATCGCCACCGTGCCAGGGACAATTGCCGCGCAATACCTGACGCAGCGCGGCCTGTCTTATGTGGACGTGACCAATGCTAACGACGGCTTTCGTATGCTCATGGGCGGCGACGTTCAGGCGATCGTCTACGATGCGCCGACCTTGCAATACTGGGCGGCACGGCGCGGCAATGGCGCGCTCACTGTCGTGGGGCCGGTATTCAGGCCGGAAAAATACGGAATCGCCGTCGCCAACGGCAGCCCGCTGCGCAAGTCCATCAACGAAACCTTGCTCGCCATGTACGAGGACGGCACCTACGAGCAGATTTACGGGAAGTGGTTTTCGCAGGCCAAATAAATGCGCGGCTGTTTGAATTGCCCGAAAGGGCAATTCGCTTTGCCCGAAATCCCTATGGCGACATGAAACTCGTCCGACGATACTCGTTCGCAATGGCTATGCAGGATAAGACATTTGCGAAATGGGCAATGCATATTTTCGTGACGGCATCTCTGCGCGAAACGCGCAACCTTATCGGTTGATCGCGGGCGCGTGCCTGCTGCTTTTCGGCATGCTTACGTTCATCGTGTGTCTGCGTTCGAGCTGGGCCGAGTTGCGATGGCTCGCACCGCTCGCAGCGACGTGCCTGAACGTGATGCTCGTGGCGATTGGTTGCGAGCGCAATGTGATGTCAACGGTGGATGCGGCGCATAAGCGAACGTCGCGCGATGCACGTCCGGCGAGCTGGAATTTGCTCAAGCGCGTAACGTGGCGCGCGCTAGCGGGGTGGGCATGGTGCCGGTTGCGCACCGTTCGCTGGTGGCCCTGGTGCGTGCTGGCAGGCGCGCTCGTGTCGTTGCTGCTTTGCGCCGCGACTGTGTTCGTCTTCGACCGGCACGCCGCCGCAGCGGGTCCGCAGGTGCGCAACGTCATGACGCTGGCGTGCGGCGCTGTGCTCGCGATGGCGTTCGTCACGCTGTTGATCGAGCGCGTGATCGCGGCGCGGGTGCCGGTACAGCATGCCGATACCGTTCTCGCCGGGGCATTGCGCATCGCGCTCGTCGTCGCGCTGGCCTGTGCGGCCAGCGCCGGACTGTACCTGTGGCGCGGTGGCGATAGCCGCTGGCTGGCGATCGCGATAGCGCTGCTGCCCGCGCTTGTTGCTGGCGAACACGCCTTGCGCGCCACACTGGCCTGGTTCACGCCGCCGCGTGCGTCAGCGTCGCCGCTCACGCTGGTGGACAGCACCGCCGTGCACTGGCTCGTGCGCCCGCCAAGGTCGCCCGCCGAACTCGGCAAATCGCTGCGCAGCCGCTTCGGTATCGACTTGCGGCAAAGCTGGGTCGTGCATAGCACGCTGCGCATGTTGCCCGCCGCGGGTGTCGCGCTTGTGGCGGCAGGGTGGCTGCTGAGCGGCGTCACGATCCTGCAACCGGAGCAGCGCGCCGTCTACGAGCGCTTCGGTGCACCGCGCGCCGTGTGGCAACCGGGCCTGCACATTGGGCTGCCCTGGCCGTTCGGACTCGCGCGCGTCATCGACAACGGCGCAGTTCATCAAATCGTGGTTTCGGATATCACCGATGCTGCCGGTGTTGCCGATGTTACCAATGACGCAAGCGTCGCCGCACTGCTGATTCCCGCCGACGCGCGCGCGCCTGAACAGCTCGACCGGCTTTGGGACGTGGCGCATCCTTGGGAAACCAGTCAGGTGATCGCGGGCGCGAATGCGCAGCAGCAGAATTTCGAAATCGTCAGCGCCGATGTGCGGCTCGATTACCGCATCGGGGCGAGCGACGCCGATGCGCGCGCTGCGCTCTATCGCGCGGCGAATATCGCCGACGTCACGCGCGCGATCGCCAATCGAGAGATCGTGCGTTACCTCGCGTCGCACACGCTCGACGCGCTTGTCGAAGCGCGCCAGACCGTGATTGCCGATGCGATCCGCCACGCGACGCAACAGCAGCTCGACCGGCTCGGCAGCGGCATCGAAGTGACGGCAGTGGTGATCGAGAGCGTGCATCCGCCAGCGGGCGCCTCGGCGGCCTGGCATGGCGTGCAGGCCGCGCAGATCCGCACGGCGGCGAGTGTCGCCGAAGCCCGTGGCCTCGCCGCCACGCTCGTGGGCACCGCGCACGAACGGGCACAGGCAAGCGTCGCCGAAGCCAATGCAAGCGCTGCAGAAACACTTTCTGCGGCGCACATGCAGCAGACGACCTTCAGCGCGGACATCGCGGCCCAGCAGGCGGGCGGCCCCGCATTCGCCTTCGAGTACTACCTGCGCAATCTGCAGCAGGGATTGCAGAACGCCAACCTGACGGTGATCGACGATCGCCTCGTGAGCGACAAGCGCGCGACGATCGACCTGCGCTCGTTCAATACGGGCGACGCTGCCGGGGCCAAAAAGCTGTTTTGAGTGGCTGTATCCAGCGACTGTTTTGAGAGACTGTACCGAGCCTGAGGAGCAGACCTTGAGCGGTTCACATCTTCACATTCATCACGGCCACGCGGGACACGCAGGGCACGCGCATCACCATCACGGCGAGCCTCACGAAGGCCACGCAAGCGGCGGCGGATGGGGCTTCGGGTGGCGCGTGGGATTGGCGCTGCTGTGTATCGTGGTTGCAGTGGCGACTGCGAGCGTGGTGCAGGTTCATGAAGGGGAAGCTGCCGTCGTCACGCGCTTTGGCGAACCAGTGCGCGTCGAGCTGGAGCCGGGACTGGCATGGCGGCTGCCCGCGCCGATCGAAACCGCCGTGCCGGTCGATCTGCGGCTGCACACGACGTCGAGCGGACTGCAGGACGTGGGCACGCGCGATGGCCTGCGCATCCTGGTGCAGGCCTACGTCGCGTGGCGCGTGCCCGATAACAGCGCCGATGTCGGCCACTTCGTGCGCGCCGTGCGCAACGAACCCGACGAGGCGGCGCGCCAGATCCGCTCGCTGCTCGGCTCGGCGCTGCAAACCATCACCTCGGGCTTCGATCTCTCGACACTCGTCAATAGCAATGCGAGCGACGTAAAACTCGAACAGTACGAGAACGAACTGCGCCGCCAGATCGACTCGCAGCTTTACGCGACCTATGGCGTGCACGCGGTCCAGGTCGGGCTGGAACGTCTGACGCTGCCCGCCGCGACGCTGTCCGCCACCGTCGAGCGCATGCGCGCCGAACGCGAGACGGTCGCGGCGCAACGCACCGCGCAAGGCAAGCTCGAAGCGGCTCAGGTGCGCTCCGATGCCGACCGCGACGCACGCGTCGCCGTGGCCGATGCCAACGCACAGGCCGCCGGTATTGAAGCCCAGTCGCGTCGCGATGCCGCCGCCATCTACGGCAAGAGCTACGCGGGCAATCCGCAGCTTTATACGATGCTGCGCTCGCTCGACACGCTTTCGAGCGTCGTGAACGGCAACACCAACCTGATCGTGCGCACGGACGCCGCGCCGTTCCGTGTGCTCGTGCAGGGGCCCGCGGGACTCGAAGCCGTCACGGCATCGCATGATCCTCGCGCCGCCGCGAGCGCGCGCCGCCAGCCATGAGTACGACCGCCTCGTTACCTTCACGCACGGCACCGGGCATCCAGGCGGTGCGCGGGGCGTTCTGGTTCATCGCCGCGTTGACCGTGCTCGCCGCGCTGGCGTGGATGTTCTCGAATGTGCAGCGCGTGCCGCCCGACAGTCAGGCTGTCGTAATGCGCTTCGGCAAGTTCGTGCGCGTGCAGGGCGCGGGTCTGCTAATCGCATGGCCGCGTCCGTTCGAAACGGTGGCGCTGCTGCCCGGCCCCGCACGCGTGCTTGAGCAGCGCATTGCCTCGCTGGATCGCGACCCGCGCGCCCGCGCGCTCGATCCCGCACGCAACGCGCCCCCCACCGATACGAACTTGCCCTTCAACGACATGTCCTCTTGGGGCTTTCATCCGGATGCCGCAATGGGCACCAACGGCTCACGGCTGTCCGATGCGCTCGCGGGTTCCGGCTACGTGTTGACCGGCGACGATGCGGTGGTGCAGCTAGGCGCGCGGCTCTATTACCGCGTGAGTTCGCCGTACGACTACGTGTTGCAGCAGGCGCTGCTCGCGCCGGCAATCGAACGCCTGACGGCTTCGGCGGTCGCTGAGGTCGGCGCGTCGCGCGATCTCGACACCATCCTCGTCGCGCGGCCCGAACTGCTGGCCTCCGATGTACAGATGGCCGCGCGCCGCGAGCACCTGCGCGACGATATCGCGGGCGCGATCGAGCGTCGTCTGCACGCACTGGAAGCGCAGCACGCGGGGCTGGGCATCGAGGTTTCGCGCATCGACGTGCAGGCAAGCGTGCCCGCCGCGGCGGTCGATGCGTTCAACTCGGTGCTCAGTTCCTTGCAGAGCGCCGAGCGCACTGTCGCCGACGCGCGCACTGCCGCGGAAACCACGCGCCAGGACGCCCAGCAGCTCGCCGATCAGATCTTGCAAAGCGCGCAGGCAAGCGCGACAGAACGCGTGACGAGGGCCCAGACAGAAACGCAGACGATCCTGCAGCTCGAAGCGCCGCTCGGCGCGAACAGTGATCTGGGGCTGCTTGCACGTGCCTATCGCGACCGCATTCAGCAAATTCTTTCGAAGGCGGGCCACGTCACGACGATCGATCCTTACGACACGTCGAGCCTCGTGCTCCCAGGGAAGGCGCCATGAATGCCCATGTGGAACCGCTCACGCGTATCGACGCCGCAACGCATGGTCATCGGCATGAGCACGGCCACGACCATGACCATGCTGCCGCCGCAGGAGTGCCGGATCTCGAAGCGCTTCCCGGCGTCGCGCTGGCGCCCGAAGAGCGTGCGGCGATCTCCCGGCGCATCGTTCTTGCCCTTGCGGCAGCGGGACTGCTGCTGCTCTCGCTGGGCTGCCGCTATTTCACGGCCCAGGGCGCGCAGGTGGCCGACGTGCTCGCGGGCCTGGCGTCACTGCTGGTCGCGGGGCCGGTCTTCATGGGCGCCTGGCACAGCCTCAGGCATCCGAGCTTGCATGGCGTGACCGACCGGCTCATCGCGCTCGCCATGCTCGCGGCGTGGGCGACGGGCGACATGGCCACGGCCGCGCTGTTGCCAGTCGTGATGACATTCGGGCACGCGCTCGAAGAGCGCAGCGTGCTCGGGTCGCAGGAAGCTATCCGCGCGTTGACGAAGCTGGCCGCCACGCGCGCGATGCGCGTGCGGACCGATGGCGGCGTCGAAGACGTGGCCATCGAAGCACTCGCGCGCGGCGACCTGCTGGAAGTCGCGCCCGGCGCACGCATTCCCACCGATGGCATCGTGCGAGGCGGTCGCTCGGCGGTCGACAACAGTCCGATTACCGGCGAATCATTGCCGCTCGAAGTGGCGGCGGGCGATGCGCTCTACGGCGGCGCGATCAATATCGAAGGGGCGCTGCGCGTGGAAGTGACCGAAGTCGGCGAGCATTCGACGCTCGGCAAGATTGTCGAGTTGCTGGCCCACGCCGAACGCGCCAAGCCGCCCATCACGGAAGCGCTCGAACGCTACATGGGCGGCTACCTGGCGCTGGTGCTGCTGGGCGCGGCGCTCGTGTGGTTCGTTTCGGAAAACGCCTCCGCGATGCTGGCCGTCATCGTCGCGGCGTGTCCGTGCGCGCTCGTGCTCGCCGCGCCAGCCACGGCCATTGCAGGCATCGCCGTGGGTGCGCGCCACGGACTGCTGCTGCACAATGCGGCGTTCCTTGACCGCGTGGCCGATCTCGACTCGCTCGTCATCGACAAGACCGGCACGCTCACGCACGGCGAACTGCGCGTGGTCGACGTGGCGCTGCAGCAGGGCGTCGATGCGGCAGGCGCGCTGACGCTGGCCGCGCGCATGGCACGCGGCAGCGCGCATCCCGTGAGCCGCGCGCTGCTTGCGTACGCGCGCGAGCGCGGTCACGCACCGGTCGCGAGCGATGCCGACGACGCGATCCGCGAGTGGCGCGGCCTGGGCGTGACGACGCAAACACCTGAAGGCCTGGCGGTGCTCGGACGCGATGCGCTGCTGCGCAAATACGTGCACGAACTTGCGCTGCCCGAATTGCGCTACGCGGGTTCCGTGGCGGGCGTCGCGCTCGATGGCCGGCTGCTGGCCTGGTTTGTGTTCGCGGACGCGCTGCGTCCCGAAGCGCCCGAAGCCATGGCCGAGCTGCGCGAACTCGGCATCGTGCATCAAACGCTGCTGTCCGGCGATCGCGAGGCCGTCGCGCAGGAGGTCGCCGCGCAAGTTGGCATCGAGCATCTGATCGCCGACGCGCTGCCGCAAGACAAGCTCGAATTCGTGACGCAGCAACTCGCGCTGGGCCGTCATCCGCTGGTGGTGGGCGACGGCATCAACGACGTGCTGGCGATCAAGGCCGGGGCGACGAGCATCGCGATCGGCGGACGCGGCGTGGATATCGCGGTGGCCGCTGCCGACGTTGTCCTGCTGGGCGACGACCTGCGCCGCATCCCCGCCTGTATCAAGCTCGGCCGCCGCTGCCGTCGCACGGCGGCGCTCAACGCGATGATCGGCGTGGCTTGGACGGCGGCGGTGATTGCCGTGGCCGCGCTCGGGCTGGTGTCCGCGGTATGGATCGCCGTGCTGCACAACATCGGCACATTTATCGTGCTGGCCAATGCCGGGCGTCTCCTGAGAATCGCCGGGCCAGGGCAGGATCACACGGTTTCCTCCAGTGGCCGCACGGAGGAAAGCGCTCAGCATCCGCCGCAAGGCGCGCCGGACAAGGAGCCGACGCCACGCGGCGTTTGAGATTCGGTTGGGAAATGGATCAAACGACGACGTTCAACACCCGAGGTCATCACGTGAGGTTGCCCATGAAAGCCCGCTTTCTCCTGCCACTCGTGGCGCTTGCAGTGAGCTTCGGCGCGACGCTTGCCGCCGAAACCAACAAGGACGCGACGCCCGCGACCCAGCAGGCAAACGCCGACTTGCTGAAAACCCTGCCGATGAGCGATCGTCAAGACTACGAAGACGCGAAGCGCGGCTTTATTGCCACGTTGCCGAATATCGACGTCAAGACACCCGACGGCAAGACGGTCTGGACGCTCGACGGCTACCAGTTCCTGCAGGCCCAGAACGCACCGCCTTCGATCAACCCGAGCCTGTGGCGCAACGCCCAGCTGAACATGAACAACGGCCTGTTCAAGGTCGTGGACGGCATTTACCAGATTCGCGGCTTCGACCTGTCTGATATGACAATCGTCGAGACCAACAACGGCATCATCGTGATCGACCCGCTCATCTCCACCGAAGTGGCGAAGGCCGGTCTCGATCTCTACTACCAGCATCGGCCGAGAAAGCCGGTGGTCGCGGTCATCTACACGCATAGTCACGTCGACCATTACGGCGGCGTGAAGGGCGTGGTCAACGAAGCCGACGTCAAATCCGGCAAGGTGAAGATCTACGCACCGGACGGCTTCCTGGAAGAGGCGGTGAGCGAAAACGTCTTCGCTGGCAACGCCATGAGCCGGCGCGCCATCTACATGTATGGCTCGCTGTTGCCGCGCAGCGATAAGGGGCAAATTGACGGCGGCCTGGGCAAGACCACGTCCAACGGCACGGTCACGTTGATTCCGCCGACCGACATCATCAAGAAGACGGGGGAAAAGCGCACCATCGACGGACTTGATGTCGTGTTCCAGATGGCGCCCGGCACCGAAGCGCCCGCGGAAATGCTGTTCTATTTCCCTAAGTATCACGCGCTGTGCGCGGCGGAAGACGCCACGCATACGCTGCACAATCTCTATACGCTGCGTGGCGCGCAGGTGCGCGACGCCAACAAGTGGTGGCAGGCGCTCGATACGACGATCGACATGTTCGGCCCGCAGGTGCAGGTGGTGTTCGCCTCGCACCACTGGCCGATGTGGGAAAACGACCGCATCAACGATTACCTGTCTAAGCAGCGCGACACCTACAAATACGTGCATGACCAGTCGCTGCGTCTGCTGAACATGGGCTACACGATGGACGAGATCGGCGACATGGTGAAGCTGCCGCCGAGTCTCGACAAGGAGTGGTACAACCACGGCTACTACGGCACCGTCGTGCACGATGCGAAGGCCGTCTATCAGCGCTATATGGGCTGGTATAGCGGCAACCCGGCCGACCTGCACCCGCTGCCGCCGGTGGACACCGCCAAGCGCACGATGGAGTTCATGGGCGGCGTGCCGGCGGTCACGAAAAAGGCCCGGGACGCTTATGCAAAGGGTGATTATCGCTGGGTGGCGCAGGTCATGAACCTGGCCGTCTATGCCGAGCCTGACAACCAGGAAGCGAAAAACCTGGAAGCCGACGCCCTGGAGCAATTGGGCTACCAGTCCGAAGCCGGCCCGTGGCGCGACGTCTACCTGATGGGCGCGTATGAGTTGCGCAATGGCATCCCGAAGGTGCCGGCGGTGCAGACCGCGAGCCCCGACACGATCCGCGCGATGTCGCCTGAAATGGCGCTGGAGTTCCTCTCCATGCATATCGACGGGGACAAGGCAGACGGCAAGAAGATTTCAGTGAACTGGGTTTTCCCGGACATTCACAAGCAGTACGCGGTGCGGCTGGAGAACTCGGTGCTCGTGTACAGCGAAGGCAAGCAGATCCAGAACGCCGATGTGACGCTGTCGCTGCCGAAGTCGAGCCTCGACAACATCATGCTGCATCAGACGAACCTCGATAAGGAAGTGCAGGCAGGGCGCGCAAAGGTGGACGGCGATCGCGGCAAGATCACCGAACTCCTGTCGCTGACCGACAGCTTCAATCCGCTGTTCCCGATCGTGACGCCGCGCCCGAATCCGTAAGCGCATGCGTGACGAAAGACGGCCGTGCGGCCTCGATGAGGTTGCGCGGCCGTTTCAGTCTGAAACGCAGCTGTGGCAACCTCATCGTCAACTTGCGCTCGTGCGGTCTCCACGCACATATAACACCAGCGTTCGTGCGAGTTCGCCGGCCGCATGCAGATACCGGTCAGTTGCGCCGGGCCAAGATAATTCAGCGCCGCGTTGATGATCATTCCGATCACGATAGAAATTCAATTTAACATAACCAAAGTTATCGAAGTTTCTGGTTGTAGGTCCC
>NZ_CAJMZG010000022.1:0-167125 GCF_905220255.1 Paraburkholderia sp. J69-1
CGCTTCCGCGCCGAACAGCGCCTTCACACGGTCAATCGCGAGCTGCTCGACGATATCGACGTTTTCGCAGCCGCCGTAGTAACGCTTGCCGGGATAGCCTTCGGCGTACTTGTTGGTGAGCTGCGAACCCTGCGCAGCCATCACGGCTGGCGAGGTGTAGTTTTCCGACGCGATCAGTTCGATGTGCTCTTCCTGACGGCGGTTCTCGAGTTCGATCGCGGCAAAGAGTTCGGGATCGACGTTGGCGATGGTGCTTTCGGCTCGGTTGAACATGTGTGGGCTCTCAGGTTCCAGCGTTTCAGGCGCTAAGGTGTGTGCAGTGCTGTTGGTGCAATTTAAGGCCAGGCGCCGCCCGCGTGATAGAACATTTGCGACAAGCCAGGCTCATTCCTCGCACACTTCGGCTTGCGCAACCGGCGGGCGCGCGAGGCGATACGCGCTGGGCGAGGCGTCGAATTCCTTGCGGAACTCGCGGCCGAGATGCGAGGCGTCCGAAAATCCGCAGGACATGGCGATATCGGCGACGGTGCGATCGGAGGCGCTCAGCATCCACGCGGCCATGCGCACGCGCATCTGGCGGCCATACACATTGGGCGACCTGCCGGTTTCGGCGATAAACAGACGTTCGAGCTGGCGCACGGACGTATCCACGCGCCGCGCCAGTTCCGTGAGCGCCAGCGGGTTGGCCACATGCTGCTCCATCACGAGAATGGCGCGGCGCACCTTCGGATGCGAGGCGGGGTCGAGTCCTGGCGGATAAGGCTGGGGCGCGTTGCCGCGTTGCGCATCGTCGACGATCAGAATGCGCTGCGCTTTCTGCACGATGGAGGCGTCCAGGTGCCGCAACAGAATGGCCGCGGCCACGTCGATCGAGGCGCGCCCGCCCGAGCAGGTGATGCGCCGCCGATCGATCACGAACAGGCGGTCGGCGATCAGGTTCGCTTCGGGAATGGCGGGGAAGCGCTCGACGAAATCCCAGTAGTGAAACCAGCTTACGCAGATGCGATAGCCGTCCATCACGCCCGCGCGCGCCAGCGCGAATGCGCCCGTGCAGACGCCTACGAGCGTTGCGCCATGGGCAGCGGCCGCGCGAATGAAGCGCAGCGTCGCATCGCTGGCGGACGGTCCCGAATGCAGCAGGCCGCCCACGACGAGCAGATAGTCGAACGGACCGGCATCGTCGAAGGACGTCCATGGCGTCACCTGAATCCCGCAACTCGCTCGAATGGGCGCAAGCGATTCGGCAACGATCGTCCAGCTACAGCGCACGGGGCGGCTCAGGTCGCCTTCGTCGCTGGCGAGGCGCAGCAGATCGACGAAACCCGAAAAAGCCGTGAGCGTGAAATTGGGCAGCAGGACGATGCCGAAGCGAATCGGCTTCTGCGGTTCCGTTTGAGTGGGGACGAGCGGGGGAGACATGGAAAGCGTGGGGCGATGCGAGATCTGCGAAATCGGCGTGATAATAAAAAGGAATCCGAAATATATTCGATGCGCTGAGTTTCAAAACAAAAAGGGCGGCGAACCGCCCCTGGAGATGAGTCGATCAGGCCAGCGTCAGCGGCACATCCAGTCCTTCGGGAATCGCGTAGTCCGTCATGTGGCGGCGCGAAAGCTCCCAGTGCGCCCGCACGAGTTCGGCGGCGCCTTCAGTGTCGCGGCGCTCGATCGCATCGATGATTTCATCGTGCTGATTCGCCGCCTCATGCATTTCGTGCTGCATGTTTTCGCTGGCCGGATAGCGATAAAACGTTTTGCCAAGCCGCGCGTGATCGATCAACAGGCGGCGCAGGCTGGGCATCAGATAATCGTTCTGCGCCATCGTGCCGATCTCCAGATGAAACTGGTCGTTGTAGAGCACGCGGTTTTCCACGTCATGCGCGTCGATGGCGGCGCGAAAACGCTTCTGGATTTCGCGCAGCTTCGCAACGTCCGCCGCGGTGGCATTGGCCGCCGCGAGTTGCGTCGTGGCGACGTAAATCAGCGGCGCGGCCAGAAAGAAGCTGCGCAGCGAGTGGTAATTCATCGACGAAACGCGGGCCGCGCGATTCGCTTCCAGTTCGATATAGCCTTCGGCGGCCATCTGGCGCATCAGTTCGCGCACGGGCGGGCGCGACAGGCCGAATTCGTCGCATAGCGCCAGTTCGTCCACCACGGCGCCAGGCTTCAGCTCCATGCTGACGATGCGGCGGCGCAGGGTGTCGGCCAGAACGGCCTTGCGGTCGGTGGGGGCGTTGCTTTCGAGGGGCGATTCGTCGGGGCTCTGTTTCATCGGGAATCTCTGTCTATCTTTTGTGTACTCTGTGCGTACGGCTTTGCGTACTATAAGTCGCCCAACGAAAATTCACCACACGGCGCACGCTGCGCGGGTCTGAGACAGGTCTCAAACCGGTCTCAGACCGGTTTTATTCCTGTACTCGTTCCCCAATTTCGGCTTCCTGCTTCGCCGCCGGTACTTTGGCGCGGCGCGGCCGGGTGGCGATCCAGCAGAGAATCGAGCCGGCGCACACCATCATGGCACCGTGCCAGAACGCGTCGGAGAGCGGCGCGTGCAGCAGCGTGGCCGCCAGCGCCGCCGAAATCACGGGGATGAAATACGAGGCGCCCGCGAGCACCGTGGCGTTGCCATGCAGAATGCCGATATTCCAGGCCGCGTAGCCGAAGCCCATGGCCGCGGCGGCCAGCAGCAGGTAGATGATCGCGTGCAGATTGAAGGTCATCGCGCCGCCGCCTTCGATGGCGAACTTGAGCCACAGCACGGCCGAAACCAGCATGAAAAACGGCGTGACGCCGTTCTTGCCGTTCGCGATGCGGGCCGTGACCGTGCAATAGGCGGCCCAGATCAACGCGCCGCTGAACGCCAAACCGTAGCTCAGCGGGTTGTCTCGCACGTTCGCCATCATGCCGGCCAGGTCGGTACCCTGGTCGCCGCCCAGCACCCAGCCGATTCCCATCATCGACAACACGAAGCCGGGCACGACCAGCAGATTGGCCTTCTGCTTATTGAAGACGATCGCCGCAACCAGCGTAAAAGTGGGCCACAAATAATTGACCATGCCGACTTCGATGGCCTGTCGCCCGTTATCGGCATAGCCGATCGACAGCGACAGGCACAGTTCGTAGGCCACGAAAAGCACGCTGCCCCAGATCAGGTATTTACGCGGAAATTCCCTGAGCTTCGGAAAGCCGACCGTCAACACGAGAAAGACGGAGGCCACCGAATACATCATGGCGGCACCGCCGGTCGCGCCCAGACTTTCGCTGACGCCGCGAATGAGCGCCACGATCGACGCCCACAACATGATCGCGACGAGCCCTATCAGCGTGGCCGTATCCTTGCTTTTCATACCTCGAACCTGCTTTGATGATTCAATTTTTTGCGGACGTGATTATGCGCTTAGACGGGCACGTCGATCCAGATCGTCTTGATCTCGGTGTACTGGTCGTGCGCCCAGATCGACTTGTCGCGACCGCCGAAACCCGACTCCTTGTAGCCGCCGAACGGCGTCGTGATATCGCCTTCGCCGAAGCAGTTGACGGTCACCACGCCCGCACGGATCTCGCGCGACAGACGGATCGCGTGATTCAGATTGCTCGTGTAGACCGACGCGGCGAGACCATAGGCGGAGTCATTGGCGAGTTCGATCGCTTCGTCGATATCCTTGAAGGTCGTGACGGCAAGCACCGGGCCGAAGATCTCTTCCTGGAACAGACGGCTCGCGGCGCTCACGCCGTCGACCACGGTCGGCTCGACGAAAATGCCGCGCTGCGTGTCGCCGCCGAAGGCCACGCGCAGTTGTTCGGTCTGCGCCTGCTCCAGATACGAGCGCACTTTCTCGAAGTGCGACTTGCTGACCATCGCGCCGATGCGGTGTTCGGGATCGAGCGGATCGCCCATCTTCCATTCGCGCATCTGCACGCCGATGCGTTCGAGCAGGGCGTCCTTGATATCGGCATGCACGATCAGACGCGACGAGGCCGAGCAGTTTTCGCCCATATTCCAGAACGCGCCGTTGACGACGTGCTGCGCGACGGCGTCCAGATCGTCCGCGTCCTTGAGCACCACGGCGGGGTTCTTGCCGCCGCATTCGAGCACGATGCGCTTGAGGTTGGACTCGGCCGCGTAATGCAGGAAGCGCCGGCCCGTTGCGGTCGAGCCGGTGAAGCTGACCATATCGACGTCCATGTGCAGGCCGAGCGGCTCGCCCACTTCCTGGCCGCCGCCGGGCAGCACGTTGAACACGCCGGCAGGCACGCCCGCTTCGTGCGCGAGTTCGGCCACGCGCAGGGCCGTAAGCGTGGTTTCCTTCGCGGGCTTGACGACGATGGAGCAACCGGCCGCAAGCGACGGGCCGATTTTCCACGCCAGCATCAGCAGCGGGAAATTCCACGGCAGCACGAGGCCGACCACGCCGATAGGCTCGCGTACCACCATCGACAGCGCGTTCGAACCGACCGGCGCGGTGGAATCGTAAATCTTGTCGATTAGTTCGGCATGCCAACGAATCGTATGGATCGTTTCGGGAACGTCGGTATTCTGGCATTCGCGAATGGGCTTGCCGCTGTCGAGGCTTTCCATCGTCGCGAGTTCGTGCGCGTGCGTTTCCAGAAGATCGGCGAACTTCAGCAGAATCGACTTGCGGCGCGACGGCGGCAGATTGCGCCAGCGGCCGTCCTGATACGCGGCGCGCGCGCTGGCGACGGCATCGTCGACATCGGCGGCGTTGCATGCGGCAATTTGCGCGAGCACTTCGCCGTTAGCCGGATTGGTCGTTTCGAACGTTGCGCCGGATTTCGAAGGACGAAATGCGCCGTCGACAAAGGCCTGGGTGGGAAAGCGCAGTTGCGCGGCCAGCGCTGCGTACTGCGCTGCATTGAGCAGATCGGCCATCAGGCTTGACCTCCGGTGACAGCAGCCACTTCGCGCTTCAGTTCGGTGACGATGGTTTGCAGGCGCTGCTTCTGGTCTTCGTCGAGACCCTTGAGCGGGGCGCGCACGCCGCCGCTACGCAGGCCGATGATTTCGCAGCCATGCTTGATCGACTGCACGAACTTGCCTTCTTCGAGGAAGTCCATCAGCGGCAGCATCGCGGACATGATGCGGCGGCCCTTGGCGAAGTCGTTTTCAACGGCGCATGCCTGGTACAGCGCGATATGTTCGGCCGGCAGGAAGTTCGAACCGGCGCAGACCCAGCTACGCGCGCCCCATGCGAAGAATTCCAGCGCCTGATCGTCCCAGCCGCACGACAGGCCCAGTTGCGGGAATTCGCGCGCCAGCATATGCAGTTGGCCGGTCTGGCCTGAGCTTTCCTTGATCGCGACGAAGTTCTTCGACGCGGCCGTCACGGTGCGGAAGAACTCGCGGCCCATCGAAACGCTCATGCGGCCGGGGTAGTTGTAGAGCATGACCGGCAGATCCGCGGCGCGATCGATCGCGAGTGCGTGCTCGGCATTTTCCTGTTCGGTGGGCAGTGCGTAGGGCGGCGAACCCACGAGGATCGCATCGGCCTTGATGGCCTTCGCGGCTTTCGCGTACTCGACCGAATCTTCCGTGCGCACGGCGCCCGTGCCGATGATCAGCGCGGTGCGCGAGCCAATCACTTCCTTCGCCAGAGCGCCGAGGTCGAAACGTTCCTGCGCCGTGTGCGCGTAATACTCGCCGGTCGAACCGCCGATGATGATGCCGTGCACGCCCGCCGCGATCAGCGATTCGAGCACTTCGGCAAAGGCCTTTTTATCGATCTGGCCAGCAGCGTCGAGGGGCGTGATCGCCGGGGTGTAGATGCCTTCGAATTTCATGATGTGTTTCCGTGAAAAATAAGGTGAGCGGGGTGGTCAGTGATTGAGGGAAGCCGCTTCCTGCAAGCTGAGCGAGCGCGTTTCCGGTGCGAGTGCGAGCGATGCGGCCAGACCGACGAACGACACGGCCGCTGCTGCATACATGGTGTTGCCGATGCCGACGCTATTGAGCGCGATCGGCACAAGCCAGGTGCCAACCGCCGCGCCGATGCGCGAGAGCGATGCGCCCATGCCCACTGCGAACGCGCGGATATCGGTCGGGAAAATTTCGTTGGGGTAGACCAGTTGCAGCACTTGCGCGCCGCCGATCAACACGGCATAGGCGCCAAACAGCACGAGAATCAGAATGGCCGAACCGTTCGAGCAGGCGCCGAGCGCAAGCAGCGCGAGCGCGGACCACAGAAAGCTGTGAATCACCATCGCACGGCGGCCAATCACATTGATGATGCGCGTCGCGATGATGCAACCGACCACGAACAGCAGCGTGATGGCCACCGAGCCCAGCGATTCCCATTGACCGGTCAGATTGAGCGCTTCGAGCACGCGCGGCGCGAACGAATAGACCGCGAACACCGGGATCACCGAACAGCTCCAGAACACCGTGACGAACAACATGCGCTTGCCATAACCGGAGTGCAGCAGATCCAGCAGCGAAGTCTTCTTTTGAGCGGTTTCTTCAGGCAGATTCTTCAGCGAGAACGACGGACCGTAGACCTTCTTGATGATCGCCTCGGCTTCGGCTTGACGGCCTTTGCTGAGCAGCCAGCGCGGCGATTCCGGCGTGCCGATGCGCACGATGAACAGCACCAGACCGATCGCCGCCGGGCTCGCCAGCACCCAGCGCCAGGCGTCGTGTGCGTGGCTGCTGAGAATCAGATTGCCGACGATATAAGCGAGCGCCGCGCCAAGGAACCAGATGATCGTCAGCATCGCCAGACGCGGGCCGCGATATTTGCGCGGCATGAATTCGACCAGCAGCGAACCGGCCACGGGATATTCAATGCCCACGCCAATGCCGATCAGAAAACGCAGCACGAACAAGGCTTCGCCGGACTGCACCCAGAATTGCGCGAGCGAGCATACGAAGAAAATAACGGGTCCGAAAAAATAGGGTTTTTGACGCCCGATGCGGTCGGACAGCCAGCCGCCCAGAAAGCCGCCTGCGAAGATGCCGAGCAGCGCGGAAGCCGCCACCATGCCTTCCCAGAAACTGGTCAAACCGAGCGCCGAGGAAAACTGCACCATCGCCACGCCGATAATGCTCAGAACATAGCCGTCCATGAGCCAGCCGCCGCTCGATCGGATCGTGAGCAACTGATGAAATCCATTGAGCGGAACGTCCTCGATGGACACGTGATTGTTCGACATTGCCTGTCTCCTTCCATGAAATGGAACGCTATGCTTCGTGGTGCGAACCACATTCGCGGCGTTCTGTGCTTCGTCTAAGGTGCGATCGGTCTGAATAAAGATTTGCCGATTTGTCGCGATCCATCGCAGTCGAGTTGCGAATCAGCTTTCGAGCCCGGCTTTGCGCTGCCCCCACCAGAGGGTGGCGTTGACGCCGAGCGAGAGGAACGGCTCGGGCGGCGCCTTGTTCGGCCCCGAGGTTTCGAGCAGGAAATTCGTCAGGTCATTGGGCTTGCCCGCGAGCCAGTCGGCGAGCAGCGTGCCCGTCACCGTGCCACGCGTGATGCCCAGACCATTGCAGCAGAGTGCGCCAAAAACGTTCGGCGCGAGCTGGCCGAAAAAGCCTTTGTGGTTTTGCGAAAGCGCGAGCGATCCGCTCCACGTGTATTCGAAATCGACATCGGGCAGCATCGGGAAGCGCCGGTCGAAGGACAGACGATGGCGGTCCGCGAAACGCGAAAGATTCTGTTCTTTCGGACGGCCATCGGGATTGAACGAAAAGCTGTTGCGCACGAGAATGCGGTTGTCGTGCGTGCGGCGCAGCGTGCTGCCGAACGGATCGGCGGGAATCACACCCCAGAACGGCTTGCCGCCCAGTGCAAACTGCTCGGCTGCCGTGAGCGGGCGCGTGAGGCTTGCGTAGAGGAACACCGGCAGCATGGTGCGCTGAAGGAAGCCGAAGCGCATGCCGAAGGCGTTGTTGGCGAGCACCAGTTTGTCGGCGACGATGCGGCCGTTGCGATGCGCCAGCACGATCTTGTCGCCGTATTCCACATTGGTAATCGGCGTGTGCTCATAGAGCGTGACGTTGGGCGGCAGGCAGTCGGCCAGACCCTTCACGAGCCCCGAAGGCTGCACGAGCACGGTGCCCGGCGTGAACAGCGCCTTGCGATAGAACGACGTGCCGATGTGGTCGGGCAGCGCCGCGCCGTCGATCACTTCGTACGGTTGCCCCAGCTTGTCGAGCCCGCGCCGATAGGCGTCGAGCACCGCCACGCCGCGCTCTTCCACCGCCGCCTGATATTTGCCCGATGCCGTCATGTGGCAGTCGATGCCGTGCTCGTTCACCAGGTCGCGCAGGATCGTCTGGCCGAGGAGGTTGAGCTTGAGCGTGATCCTGGCCGTGTCGATATCGCCGATGTAATCGTCCGCGCCGATGTCGTGCGGCAGATCGATCGCGAAACCGGCATTGCGGCCCGACGTGCCATAGCCCACTTCCTGGGCGTCGATCAGCAGGACTTCATCGTCGGGAAAGTTCAGCGCGAGTTGCCGGGCGGCGGCGAGGCCGGTGAAGCCGGCGCCGATCACGGCCCAGCGAGCTTTCGATTCGCCCGTGTGGGCGGCTTTGGGCGTGCGTGCACGACTCGTGTGATACCAGCCGCACATCTTGTCGTCCGCGGGGAGCGAGGTAACCGTTTGCATTTCTAATTCCAATATCGCCTTGAAACCCACTGCACCTCCGGATGCGTGCGCACACCTTTCATGCGCCGCCCCTCGGGGCCGTACAGCACGACGGCGTCTTCCAGACCGTCGATTGAAACAGCGTCTTCTGCCGTCCAACATCAATGTATACAAATTGTAGACGGAGTATAGGTTTGAATTAGACCGAGCAAAAATAAGGGTTTACGCTCTACGAATGCGCATGAGCAGCGCCGAATATTTGTCGAAATTGGCTAAGGGTTTGCCCTGGTGAAGTCCGCTGGACAAGGGCGTGGAGCCCGCCGGCTGGGGAAACAGGGGGAATGGAGCACACGCGGGGCTGTCGCGACCGTTCTATGCGCGGTCGGAATGGTTCTATGCCCGCCGTTTTTTGCGCCGGGATGATGAATGCGAACGAAGGCCTTGCCTGACGTTGTCCCCGACAAAAACCACGGAGGAAGACATATGCGACAGATAGAACGGCCCGCCCGCATGCTTGATGCTGCGACTGGCGGCTACGCAGAACTGACTGTCGATGCGATCGATCAACGCGCGGATACCGGCCCGAACTCGCGGCGTCTTGCCGACGGACTCAAGCAGCGCCACGTGGTCATGCTCTCGATCGGCGGAAGTATTGGCGCGGGGCTGTTCGTCGGCTCCGGCCACGCGATCGCCGAAGCCGGGCCCGCAGCGCTGCTCGCCTATGTGTTCGGCAGCCTGCTGGTGGTGACGGTGATGCGCATGCTGGGCGAAATGGCCTGCGCGATGCCGGATTCTGGCTCGTTCTCCACTTACGCTGACAAGGCGATCGGCTCCTGGGCGGGCTTTACCATCGGCTGGATGTACTGGTGGTTCTGGGTGCTGGTGGTGCCGCTCGAAGCCACGGCGGCCGCCAACATCCTGAACAGCTGGTTGCCCGATGTGCCGGTCTGGCAGCTTTCCGTGCTGGTGACCGCGGCGCTCACCATCGCCAATCTCGCCAGCGTGAAGAATTACGGCGAGATGGAATTCTGGTTCGCCATTATCAAGGTCACGGGGATTCTGATCTTTATCGGCTGCGGTATTGCGGCTTTGTCGGGCTTCGTGCCGACGGTGCATCTCACGCCCTGGCAGACCGTCACCGGACACGGCGGATTTATTCCGCGCGGCATCGCGCCGATTATCGGTGCGTTATTGACGACGATGTTTACGTTTCTCGGCACCGAAGTCGTGACGATTGCAGCGGCCGAATCGGAAAATCCCGCGCGGGAAATTGGCCGTGCGATTACCTCGGTCGTCTGGCGTATTTCGCTTTTCTATATCGGATCGATTCTGGTCATCATCTGCACCGTGCCGTGGAACGATCCTGAATTGACGCGAATGGGCGCTTATCAGGCGGTGCTTCAGCGTTTCCATATTCCCTATGCCAAACTCATTACCGATGGACTCATCCTCGTTGCAGTGGGCAGTTGCCTGAATTCCGCGCTCTATACCGCATCGAGAATGATGTATTCGCTCGGCACGCGCAAACAGGCGCCGGGTTTTCTCACGCGCACGACGGGCAATGGCGTGCCGGCGCGCGCGGTGATGGCATCGAGTCTCGTGGCCTTCGTCGCGTGCGGCGCGAATTATCTGGCGCCCAAATATGTCTTCGATGCCTTGCTTTCCACCACTGGCGCGATTGCATTGCTCGTTTATCTCGTGATTGCGGTCAGCCAGTTGCGCCTGCACAAGCGCCTTGTGGCAGCGGGGCCTTTGAAGGTGAAGATGTGGCTGCATCCCTTCCTTGGCGCGCTGGTTGTGTTGCTGATTGGCGGCGCGTTTGTGGTGATGGTGCTCAGCGAAGATCATCGGCGCGAAGTGGTGGCCACGCTCGGCTGCTGCGTGGCGCTGGCGGCGGTGGGCTATTGGCGGCAGCGGCAACTGAAGGCGAGGGCGACCCGCATGATGCGTTGAAGCGTAATATATCGCTCGATATATCGGAGGGCGCGGGGCAAACCCGCGTCCGCGACCCCGCAACCCGAGGTACGAGCGATGTTCATACGGCAACTCAACTACCTGGTGACGCTCGCCAAAGAGCAGCACTTCGCGCGCGCCGCCGAGCTGTGCAATGTCTCGCAACCGGCGCTTTCGTCGGCGATACGCAGTCTCGAAGCCGAACTCGGCCTCATGATCGTGCGGCGCGGCCGCCGCTTCCTGGGCTTCACCGAAGACGGCGAGCGCATTCTCGGCTGGGCGCGCGAGACGATTGCCGCGCTCGAACATATGCGCCAGGACGCGCTCGCTTCGCGCATGCTGACCGGCACGATCAGGATCGGCGTGATTCCCACCACCATGCCCATCGTCAATCTACTGCTGGCGGCTTGTCGCGAGGCGCATCCGCTGCTGTGCTATTCGGTGCGCTCCTTGAGTTCGGCGGCGATCCTGCGCCAGCTCGACGATTACGATCTCGACATCGGCTTCACCTATCTCGACGATCACACCCAGGCGGGCTTCGACGTGCTTTCGCTTTACTGCGAACGCTACGTGCTGATGTCGCCGGCAGATTCCGGCGTGGGCGCGTGCAAGGGCGCCGGTCGCTGGGACGATGTGGGCGAATTGCAGTTCGCGCTGCTGGATTCGTCGATGCAGAACCGTCAGGTGATCAATGCCGCGTTCCGGCGCGCGGGCGTGGAGCCCAAAGTGATTCTGGAGGCGGATTCGCTGCTCGCCTTGATCGCCAATGTGCAGCATGCGCGCCTGCATACCGTGCTGCCGCATAGCGTGCTGAGCATTGCGGATAGCGCGCGCCAGATGAAAGCAACGCCGCTCGAACCCGAAGTCACGCGCGAAATCGGTCTGATTACCCGCAATCTGCCTTCGCGGCCGCGTCACGTTGCGGCGATGTGGGAGGCCGCGAAGCAACTCGATCTGCAGGACGAGTTCGACGCCTTGCTAGATCGCCCATGAATCGTTGCGGGCGCATGGTTGATAAGCCGCGCTTATCAGCCAATCCGTCGAATCGATTGGACCCGTGTGCGCCTCATCGACAACACTCTGTCTGTCGCTGGAACACAAGCAACGCGACCGGAAAGCCGGCTGCCACAGTGCACCGGTTCCTGTTCAATCAGAGTGGAGACAGATATCGTGGCAAAAATCATTTGTGTGCTGTACGACGATCCGGTCAACGGTATGCCGAAGCAGTATGCCCGTGACACGCTTCCCGAAATCACCCGTTATCCCGATGGCCAAACCACGCCCACGCCGCGCGGCATCGACTTCACGCCGGGGCATTTGCTGGGCTGCGTGTCGGGCGAACTGGGCTTGCGCCACTATCTGGAATCGAACGGCCACCAACTGATCGTCACCTCGAGCAAGGACGGTTCGGACAGCGTGCTCGACCGCGAATTGCATGACGCCGAGATCGTGATTTCGCAGCCGTTCTGGCCGGCCTATATGACCGCCGAGCGCATTGCGAAAGCGCGCAAGCTCAAGATGATCGTGACCGCCGGTATCGGTTCGGATCACACCGATCTGCAGGCCGCGATGGATCGCGGCATCACCGTGGCGGAAGTCACGTATTGCAACAGCAACAGCGTGGCCGAACATGTGGTGATGACGACCCTCGCGCTGGTGCGTAACTACATTCCTTCGCACAACATAGCAAATGAGGGCGGCTGGAATATCGCCGATTGCGTCGAGCGTTCGTATGACGTCGAAGGCATGCATGTGGGCACGGTTGCGGCGGGACGTATCGGCCTGCGCGTGCTGCGTCTGCTCAAGCCGTTCGATATGAAACTGCATTATCTCGATCGTCACCGTTTGCCCGAATCGGTCGAAAAGGAGCTGAACCTCACGTATCACACGAGCCTGGAGAGCCTGGCGAAGGCGTGCGATGTCGTGACGCTGAATTGCCCGCTGCACCCGGAAACCGAGCATATGATCAACGCGGCGACGCTCAAGCATTTCAAGCGCGGCGCCTACCTGATCAACACGGCGCGCGGCAAGCTCTGCGACCGCGACGCCGTTGTCGATGCGCTCAAGAGCGGCCAGCTTGCGGGCTACGGCGGCGACGTGTGGTTCCCGCAGCCCGCGCCGGCCGATCACCCGTGGCGCAGCATGCCGCATCAGGGCATGACGCCGCATATCTCCGGCACGAGTCTTTCGGCGCAGGCGCGCTACGCGGCCGGCACGCGCGAAATTCTCGAATGCTATTTCGAAGGCCGCCCGATCCGCGATGAATATCTGATCGTGCAGGGCGGGGAACTCGCGGGCGTGGGCGCGCATTCCTATAGCGCCGGCAACGCGACGAAGGGCTCGGAAGAAGCGGCGCGCTTCAAGGTGGCCTGAGAACCATGACCTCCCCGTCCGCCGTTAGCGCCGGAACCAGCGGGGCCGCAACGTGGCGCGTTCAGGCCGGCAGCATTGCGCTGGCCGGTCTGGGCGCGTTCGTTGCGCTGGCTCTCGTCGGGACGCTGGCGCAAAAGAGCGCTCAACCCTGGATGCTCGGTTCGTTTGGCGCGACCTGCGTGCTGCTGTTCGGTTTTCCGGCCAGCCCGTTTTCACAGCCGCGTAACATCATCGGCGGTCATGTGCTGACGTCCTTGACCGGCTTGCTCTGCCTGCACCTGTTCGGCCCCGGCTACATGCCGATGGCATGCGCCGCCGCCTGCGCATTGATGCTGATGATGCTCACGCGGACCGTGCATCCGCCCGCAGGCAGCAATCCCGTCATCATTTTCATGGCGCAGCCGGGCTGGTCGTTTCTGCTGTTGCCCACGCTGCTCGGAGCCGTTGCGCTGGCCTTGACCGGTTGGGTTTACTGGTCGATCGTCAAACGCGGTTCGTGGCCCGCGCCGCGAAAGTGACTGCGTTACCGGGCATGCGCCCTCAAGGTGCGCATGCCCGTTTCACTATTGCGCTATTAACTAAATATCGACTGAGTTTCGCTTCTAAAGATTTAATGCTGTTTGCATAAATCACGTTCTACAACCGTTCAGATCGCCAGAAAGCCCCTAAAAAAGCGGTCATTTCTACGTATTCGCTCATGTTCGCTTTTGCGTGATTCGGGTTCTGCCTTGCTATTGCGCGCAAAGGTTTCTATGTATACTCGATGTGATTGTTAAGACGAAACGGACGCCCGGGGAAGTGGTACTCGCGTCCTGGCTCGAGCCTCGCACAACGCAGTTCACACGAGTTGAACGAACATGACCGGCTACTACGATCCCTCGCTTGTCGCGCTTTCCTGTCTGCTGGCGATCTTCGCATCGTTCACGGCATTGGATATTTCCGATCGTCTGGATGTGATCGGCAAACGTCCGCTGTTGCCGTGGATTGCATTCGGCGGCTGCATCATGGGGCTCGGCATCTGGTCGATGCACTTTATCGCGATGCTGGCGTTCCATCTGCCGATCGCGGTCGGCTACAACATTCCCGCTACGCTGGCTTCGCTCGCGATTGCAATCGTTGCGTCCGCCATCGGTTTTCTGCCGCTGTGCCGCTATGAATTGCGCTGGCCGCTGCTCGCGGGCGCAGCCGTCGCGATGGGTCTCGGCGTGGCCGGTATGCATTATCTCGGCATGTGGGCGATGGATATCTGTCCCGCCATTCACTACCAGACCTGGTTAGTGATCCTCTCCGTTATCATCGCGATCATTGCGAGCGGGGCGGCGCTGCTGCTGGCCTTCGATCTGCGCCGCCGCAGCGCGATGCGCCGCACGCGCCAGATCAGTTCGGCGGTCGTGATGGGCGTGGCGGTATGCGGGATGCACTACTGCGGCATGGCCGCGGCGCATTTCGAGGCGGGCAGCTATTCGGTATCCGACTTGCGCAATATGCCGGTGCCCTGGCTGGCTGGCATCGTCGTCACGTTCAGCCTGTTGATTTTCGCGGCATCGATTGTCATCGCCATGCTCGACGCCCGTTCCAGCAAACGCGCCCGCGCCATCGCCGATGCGATCCTGGACGAGCACATCAATCGCCGCAATCCGGCGCATTGATCGGCCTATTCCGGCGCGCATAAAAAAGGGCGGCTTGAGGCCGCCCTTCGTGTTTCCTGGGTCACTTGTTTCTCAGGTCACTTTCTTCGCGGCGCGCTACCGCTTACTGCCGCATCAAAGCCATCATCGCGCCGAAGCCGACAAAAACGCCACCCGTCACGCGATTGAATACCTTCGCCACGCGCTGGCTCTTGAGCGTGGCACCGATGCGCGTGCCGAAGCTCGCATAAACGAGATACCAGCTCACTTCGCACACCGCGAACGTCGCCACCAGCACGCCGAATTGCGGCAGCGTGGGACGGCTCGCGTCGATGAACTGCGGCAGCAGCGCGGCGGCGAACAGAATCGCCTTCGGATTGCTGCTGGCCACCAGAAAACCGTTGCGGAACAGCGTGCCGGGCGAACGTGCCGGGCGGGCGCCGAGTGCTTGCGCGCTGGCGTCGGCAGCCTCGTTGTGCTCGACCGGCGCGCTCCAGGCCTTGATGCCCAGATACACCAGATAACCCGCGCCGACAAAACGCAGCACGTTGAACATCGTCGGCCATGCCTGCAGGAACACGCCCAGCCCGGCGGCGGAGACGGCCAGCATCAGCACGAGCGCGGACAGGCAGCCGCCCATGGTCGCGCTGGTGCGTCGCAGACCGTACTGCGCGCCGTGCGACATGATGAGCAGCATATTGGGGCCGGGGATGGCGCAGACGACGAAGACAGTGGCGAGGAACAGCCACCAGGTATGGAGGTTCATTGCAACGGCCTGGCAAGGGGGAAGAAAAAAGGAACCCGGATTATGCCAGCGCATGCGGCGGCGGGGCGGGGCGCTCCGCTGCGATGCGTGCCGCGTAAAAGAAAAAAGCCCGCGCGGAGGCGGGCTTGAACCACGTCAAAGGAGACATGGAGGAGACGAAGAAAGTATAGGTAAGTCATTGATGCATCGCAATAAACATCCGAAGATTGAAACGTTAACCATTGTCAGAAATGGCGATTTATGATTGCTGAGCCTGTCGCGCTCGCCCACAATGCATCAACGTTAGCGCCTCGATTCAGTTCGTATGAGGCGCATGCGGTGGGAGAACGGTGCGCCGTCGTCAGCACGATGTCGGCGGCACCTCGACAGGCAAAAACGCAGGGATCGTAGTGTTGGCATCGGCGGCGCAGCGGGCGGATTTTTTCGCCGCCCACGCGCCAACTCGCATGAACCGGAGGGGTCAAATGGGCATTCTGGACAAGGTGGGCGAAATCGCCGGCGCAGTGGCGGCCGTCGAAGCGGCGGAGAAGGTTGATCCTGACGCCGGTTTTCTGACCAAGGCGGCCGCAGCGGTCGCCGGTTTCGAAGGCGCGGGGGCGCTCGAAAAGATGCTCGAGAAGAAAGAGGATGAAAAGCCCGCCGACGACGGCACGCAGCAAGCCGACGCTGGCGACGCATCGGCAGATCCGCAAACCTGATGCGGTTTCGGCATACGAACTGACACAGGACAAGCACGGGGTTCCCGCGCGCGCCGTTTGAGGGAGCGGCGCGCGGCGGATGAGAGTGGCAGGACTTGATGAGCCGCGGTGTTCGAGCCGCGGCTTTTTTTCGTCTGCGGGTTGTGTGCTGATACCGGCGTGCGCTTATTGCTTCACGAACACGAAGTCGCATTGTCGCGTGGTCGTGCGCGAGCCGGTGCCCGAAGCCGCGTCGAAATGGGCGCTGACGTTGTATTCGTAAGGCGTGCGCGGATCGAGATGGCCGACCGAATAGCCGGGTGCGCTGGTCAGCCCCTGGCCGAGCAAGGTGGCGGCGCCATCGGGTTCGATCTTGCCGTCGAGTGTGAACCAGCCGCCGCGGCCTTTATCGCCGCGCTCGCCGTGCATCACGCCATCGACGACTGTGGCCGGGAAATGAAAGGTATAGCTGTAAGCGCCGTCCGGGCCGGTCGCGCAGGTGAGCGTGACGCTCCATGTGCCGTCGAATTTCCCGGCCGCCAGGGCGTTTTGCGCGGCGAATGCGAACAAGGCCAGCGCCGCTAGCCAACTCGCCAAGCGAGTGCGCTGCCGGTTTGGGTTTGCAGGCATCGTCGGTCCTCCCGGAAACGCGTGCCGCTAGCGGCGAACCGATGCCGGATCGCCGCCGAATCCACGCTGAAACCATTCTGGACGCAAGGTCCATACCCGCGTGTGCGGCGGCTCACCTTTCGCGTTCTTTCGCCCAGGGCCGGCGACTCAAACCGACATGAATACGCTCAGGCCGCCTGCCTGCCGATCGCGTCGAGCTTCGCGAGCACGTCCGCGCTCAGCGCGAGCGACTCCGCCTGCATGTTCTCGCGCAGATGCGCAACTGACGACGTCCCCGGAATCAGCAGCACATTGGGCGCGCGATGCAGCAGCCAGGCGAGCGCGACGGTCATCGGCGTTGCGCCCAGCGACTGCGCGATATCCGACAGCGCCGACGATTGAATCGGCGTGAATCCGCCGAGTGGGAAGAACGGCACATACGCGGTGCCCTGAGCGGCGAGCGTGTCGATCAGCGCGTCGTCGGTGCGATTCACGAGGTTGTAGTTGTTCTGCACGCAGACGATCGGCGCGATGTGGCTGGCGTCGGCGATCTGCTTTGCCGTCGCGTTCGACAGGCCGATGTCGCGCACGAGGCCGCGCTGGCGCAGCGTCGCGAGCGCTTCCATCTGGCGCTCGATCGGGCCTTCGGAGGGCTGGTGGACGTCGCCCATGACGCGCAGATTCACGATATCCAGCGTTTCCAGGCCGAGATTGCGCAGATTGTCGTGCACGGCACGTTCGAGATCGGCGGGGTCTTGCGCGGGCAGCCAGTCGCCCTGGTCGTCGCGCACCGCGCCCACCTTGGTCACGAGCGTGAGATCGGCGGGATACGGATGCAGCGCCTCGCGGATGATCTGGTTGGTCACGTGCGGGCCGTAAAAATCGCTCGTATCGATGTGATTCACGCCCAGCGCGATGGCTTCGCGCAGCACTGCGACGGCCTGCGCGCGGTCCTTCGGCGGCCCGAACACGCCAGGACCGGCGAGTTGCATGGCGCCATAGCCCATGCGGTTGACCGTGCGCCCAGCGAGATTGAAGCGGCGTGCGGGGGACTGAGTCTGAGTCTGCGTTGCTTGCGTCATGGCGTTCTCCTCGAAAAGGGATGGCGCCAGTATGGGCGCAGTTGCGCTGTTGGATAATCCCGTCTGATCCGCACGGGTTGTGCAAAATTTTGCACAATGGCGATGTTCGTACTCACACGCCATCGCCATGAATCAGGAAACGCGTCTGCAGCCCAATCTCGCCTTCGAGATGAACGACCTTGCCGCATTCGCCGCTGTCGCGCGGGCGGGCGGTTTTCGCGATGCGGCGCGCACGGGCGGCGTGTCGGCGTCCAGTTTGAGCACGGCCGTGCGACGGCTCGAAACGAAGCTCGGGCTGCGGCTCCTGAATCGCACCACGCGCAGCGTCGCGCCGACCGAAGCGGGGCAACGTCTGCTTGAAACCATCACGCCGCTGTTCGCCGAGATGAAAGCGGCGCTCGACGTGCTCAACGGGTATCGCGACCGGCCCGCTGGCGTGCTGCGCCTGAATGTGCCGGCCAATGTCGCGCGCAGCGTGCTGCCGCCGATCCTCGCGCCGTTCGCGCAGGCCTATCAGGAAATCCGCGTGGAAGTGATGGTGGAGGACGGCTTCGTCGATGTGTTGCAGGCCGGTTGCGATGCAGGCATCCGCTACGACGAGCGGCTGGATCAGGACATGATCGCGCTGCCGATCGGCCCGCGCAGGCAGCGCTTTGCCACCGCCGCTTCGCCCGCTTATCTCGCGGCGCGCGGCGTGCCTGAACATCCGCGCGATCTGCTCGATCATGCGTGCCTGCGCATCCGTTTTGCGGGCGGCGCGATGGCGATCTGGGAATATCAGCGCAATGGCGAAACCGTGCGGCTCGATCCGCCGGGGCAAGTGGTGGTGAAGCCCGCCGGGTCGCTCGATCTCGTGACGGAAATGGCGCTGCGCGGCGCGGGCGTGGTGGCGTTGTTCGAGGACACGCTTGCGCCGCACTTCGCCAGCGGTGCGCTGGTGCCGTTGCTGGCGGACTGGTGGCCAGAATTCTCCGGGCCATTTCTCTACTATCCTGGGCGGCGTCATGTGCCCGCGCCCCTCAGGGCGTTTATCGATTTTCTGAAATCGACGGATGATTCGTAATCCTGTCTTTTTTCTCCGTGCCTATCGATCGCGCAAGCGGCGTTCGCCACGTTTGCGCGAGCAACACACCCGCGAGCGCCGTCACGCCGCCCAGCAGGTGATATGCGTGCAATTGCTCGCCGAATACGCTCACGGCCAGCGCCGCCGTGAACACCGGCAGCAGACTCATATACATGCTGCAGCGATTCGGGCCCAGATGCTTGACGCCCTGCATCCAGAAAAACGGCAGCACGACTGAAGCCAGCGATCCTGCATAGGCGATCAGCGGCAGGCTGGAGCGATTGGGCAACGCCCCGGCGATCGGCAGACGCGAAAGCGGCACGAGCATGAACAGCAGCGCGGCGATCGCCTGACAATACGTCGATTGCCACGACGGCAAACCCACGTGCCAGCGGCGCAATAGCACGCCGTAAACCGCATACGCGAGAGCCGCGACGAGCATCAGCAGATCGCCGCTATGGACGCCGCCCGCGAGCAGTGTTGCGGGCCGCCCGGCGGTGATCAGCCAGACCAGTCCTGCGAACGAAATCACGCCGCCGCAAGCCATCCCGGCGGTAGGCGTTTCGCCGAGCAAGGCGACGGAGAGCAGCATCGTGAGCAAGGGCACCAGCGCCGTCATGATCGACATATTGGTGGCCGTGGTGGTTTTCGCCGCCGCGTAGGACAGGCACTGGAACAGCGCCATGGCGAGCAGGCCGAGCAGCGCGAGCTTCGGCAATTGCGGCACGATGGCGGCGCGGTTGCGCCAGGCGGCGGCGGGCACGAACAGGCTCATCAGCGCGACGGCCAGCACGAGGCGCCAGAACGTGATGGCGTACGGGTCGATGGTGTGCGCGGAGAGCCGCGAAACCATCACGTTGCCCGACCAGAGCGTGATGGCGACGAGCGGAAAAAGCGCATGGCGCGGGGCGGCGGTGGACATCGGGTGCAATCTCATGAGGGCCAGAAGAGCCCCGATGATGCGTGCGATGCCCCATGCCTGTCGCGCGCTAGAATGGCAAAATCTATCGCAAAACTGCCAAACCTCCGCAAGCCCGCCGACGACTATCGTGACAATCGCCACCCCGCCCGCAGACGTCCACGTTCCGTTCGAAGACACGCCGATGCCGGTTGCGGCAATGGCCGCCGATTATCCGCACGGCGCGTTTATCGCCACACATCGGCATCGGCGTGCGCAACTGCTCTATGCAATCGAAGGCGTGATGCTGATCGAGGCGCAGGCAGGCCGCTGGGTCGTGCCGCCCACGCGCGCGGTCTGGCTGGATGCGGGGCTGGAGCACACGGTACGCATGAGCGGCAACGTGCGCATGCGTACGGTATTCATCGAGCCGGGTGCGGCCGAGGGCTTGCCGCGAGGCAGTTGTGTCGTGGATGTGCCGCCGCTGTTGCGCGAGCTGATTCTCGCGGCCGTGGATGTGCCGCTCGACTATGCAGCGGGAAGCCGCCATGACCTGCTGATGCGTCTGTTGCTGG
The DNA here is from genome assembly GCF_905220255.1 of Paraburkholderia sp. J69-1. NCBI lineage: Bacteria > Pseudomonadati > Pseudomonadota > Betaproteobacteria > Burkholderiales > Burkholderiaceae > Paraburkholderia > Paraburkholderia sp. J69-1. The sequence goes on from NZ_CAJMZG010000022.1 coordinate 20,229, forward strand.
CGGAACTCGCGGTGATTCCGCGCTTGCCGCTGTATCTGCCGTGGCCAGCCGATGCGCGCTTGCGGCGCTTATGCGATGCCATCGTGGCCGCACCCGAGGCGGCGCATGAAGTGGCGCAGTGGGCCGCGATGCTCGGCATGGCCGAGCGCACCTTGCATCGCGCGTTCCAGCGCGAGACCGGCATGACGCTCGGGCGCTGGCGGCAGCACGCGCGGCTTTTCCTGGCGCTGGAGCGCTTGGCACACGGGGAGAAGATCGTGACGGTTGCGCTCGATCACGGCTATACGAGCCAGAGCGCGTTTGCCGCCATGTTCCGGCGGCATTTTGGCGTCGCGCCTTCAGTGTTCTATCGCTGAAGCAGGCTTCTCTTACGCAGGCTTCTTCCAGCCGAACTCGACGAACACGCGGCACAGCTCGGCCATGCCTTTGGCGTCTTCGTCGTCGAAGCGCGCGAGCAGCGGGCTGTCCACGTCCCACACGCCGATCAGCGAGCCGTCAGCCGCAACCAGCGGCACGACGATTTCCGATTGCGACGCCGAATCGCAGGCGATGTGGCCCGGGAAGGCGTGGACGTCGGGCACGAGCTGGATTTCGCGCGTCTGCGCTGCCGTGCCGCACACACCCTTGCTCAGCGGGATACGCACGCAGGCGGGCTTGCCCTGGAACGGGCCGACCACCAGTTCCTTGCCGTCGAAGAAGTAGAAGCCGGCCCAGTTGAGCCCTTCGAGCGAGTTGTACACCAGCGACGAGAAGTTGGCCGCGTTGGCGATCGCATCGGTTTCGCCTTCGATCAGCGAACGCGCCTGGGCGGCGAGCGTCGCGTAGAGGGCGGATTTTTCTGCGGGCAGGGCGTCGGAAAGCGAAAACATGTCTGTGATACCTGAAAACCGGGTTAAGCGGCAGCGTTTGGGCCGCCGCGAAGTGTGAGGGCGCCAGTTTAGGCCACTTTGCGCGTTTTTGCCGAGGGCCGAGTTGTCCCGGGGCGGGCGCGGCATGTTTCGGCTGATTTCAAATGCAGCGAACTGAAGTTGATTACCGGTGCATCGCTTTTCCCGTGAGCGCATTTTTTGAATGGAATCGCCATCGCCGCGCGAGATCGAATTACCGCGCATTTCAACGCACACGTTTGCGCGCTGTAGGGCTCTCCCGCACAGTAAATCTTGCTGATTTCGTCATCATTTCAGGGACCCATTGCGCGCTCAGCGAATGGCCGTGCGGCTCTGGGCATGCGTGCCGCATGATGTCGATAAAAAACGATTGCGTGGACTGCGAAGCGATTGCGCAAAGTGCCCGTATAAAGTACGTCTTTTCGCGGTAATGAGTCGAAGATATCTGCTTAGAATTCACTAAAAGACGGTGAAACCAGATTCGCATAAATGTCGCAGGGTAACTGCCTGGTTAAGAAGTCGTGCGTTTTCCTTCAGGAAAAAATTGCATACGCCGTAAACCCGGGTAGATGCGTCAGAAATCGTTGTGATTGCGAAATGATGCGTTGCAAACCGGACGGGATTCGCGGACCACCGCGACAAGAGACGGGGAAGTTTGAATACATAACGCGTCGCCAGAACGACGCGGATGCCTGAGAGAGGGCCGAAGCAATGAAACAGAAACTCCTGACGAGCATCATCACGGTCGCGCTGATTGGCGGCCCCATCGCGGCAACTGCGGATGCCGCGACATATTCGAACGGCACCGCCACGGCGACGTTCCTCGTTTCCCTGACGCTGCAGGCCAACTGCACGATCAGTGCGAATCCGCTGGCCTTCGGCACCAACGGCGTGCTGACGACGGCGCTGAACCAGCAGACCACGGTGGCCGTCGATTGCACCAACACCACGCCATACAACGTCGGGCTCGACGCCGGCACGGTGAGCGGTTCGACCGTGACGAGCCGCCTGATGGCCGGCACGGCCAGCGGCAATACCTCGACCACGGTGGGCTTCCAGCTTTATCAGGATTCGGGCCACACGACGGTCTGGGGCAATACGCAAGGCACCAATACCGTTGGCGGCACGGGCTCGGGCAGCGTGCAGTCGATCAACGTCTACGGCCAGATCCCGGTCCAGACCACGCCGCGTCCGGACACCTATCAAACGACCGTCACCGCGACGGTCTACTTCTAGTCGAGGGGCACACCATGCGCGTGCTCCATCGTCTCCTGAACCTTGCGCTTGCCGGCGCTGCCCTGACCGCATGTCTGGGCAGCGCGCAGGCCGCCACCCTGCAGATCTCGCCCGTGATGGTCGATTTGGCCGCCGACGCCAACGCCTCGGGCCTCACGCTGCGCAATTCGGGCAGCAAGCCGATTTACGGCCAGGTCCGCGTCTATCGCTGGAGCCAGGCGGGCGGCGAAGATGCGCTCACGCCCACCCAGGACGTGGTCGCGAGCCCGCCGCTGATCGAGATCGGCGCGGGTGCCGAGCAACTCGTGCGGCTCGTGCGCACGGTGCCGGGCGCAAGCAGCGTCGAGCAGAGCTATCGCATTTTGATCGACGAATTGCCCGAGCCTGACGCCACGCCGTCCAGTGGCGTGGCGATCCGGCTGCGCTACTCGGTGCCGGTCTTTATCGATCCTGGCAGCGGTCCGGCGCGTCAGCCCAATCTCGCGTGGCGTCTGCGCCATGGCGAGGCGGGCTGGTTGCTCGAAGTCGCGAACACGGGCGGGCGACGCGCGCAGATCGCGGGCGTCGAGATCGTCGATGGCGCGGGGCATGCGTTCCCGATCAACCGTGGCCTGCTCGGTTATGCGCTGGCCGGTTCGATGCGCGAGTTTCCCCTCGCGCTGCCCACGTCCGCCGACCTCAACGGTCCGCTCAAGGTCCGCGCCGCAGTCAACGCGGAGCAGACCGAGGCGGCCGTGCTGAGCCATTAGGCTGCTCTGTTCCTGCCGTTAATGGCGGTTCCGCCCGCGCCTGTGCGCGGCGCGGGAAGCGCGTCTGTGCGCGCGTGCGTCTGCCCGGCTCGCTGTGCAAACAGGGTTTGAGCCTCTCCCGCCGCCTGCGATGCGGTTTCCTTCGGCCTGTTTCCTTCGACAAGGATTGCGAATCAATTGACGCGGCGCTTCAAGCGAGAGAAGGCTCATCCATTGAAGGCGATCTCGCTCGCTGCCATGCTGTTCTTCGCCGCGCAAATGTGCGCGCGGGCGCAGGGCCCGGCCGTTTCATCGGGCGTGCTGCCCGAAGCCGTGCTCAATCCGCCCGCCGAACCGAACGCCACGCTCGCGGGCGCCGCGCGTGCGCGAGCGTTGCCGGCGCAAAGCGACCTCTATCTCGAAGTCACGCTCAATGGCGACCGCACCGCGCTGATCGCGCATTTCCGGCAGCGCGATGGACGGCTCTATGCCGATCCCGCCGATCTCGACACCATCGGCCTGCGCATACCCGACATGCCGCTCGAAACGCGTAGCGGCGCGCTGGGCAAAGCCGGCGCCAGCGATATCGCGCTTGACAGTCTTCCGGGCCTGCATTACCACTACGACGAGACCACCCAGTCGATCGCCATCGAAGCGCCCGATGCCTTGCGCAAAGCCTATGTGTTCGACACGCGTGCGCTCGAAAAAGCCCCGCAGGCCAGCGCCTCACGCGGCCTCGTGCTGAACTACGACGCCTATGTGGAAAATGCCGGCGACACGCAGGCGGCGTTGTGGTCTGAAGAGCGCTACTTCGATCCGTATGGCGTGTTCAGCAATACCGGCACCGCGTATCTCTACCGCGATATGCATCGCTACGTGCGTTTCGATACCTCGTGGCAGACCTCGAATGCGACCACGCTCACGACGGCGCAGGTGGGCGACACGATTTCCTCGTCGCTCGACTGGAGCCGTTCGCTGCGGATTGGCGGCTTCCAGTGGCGCAGTAATTTCGCGCTGCGCCCGGATCTGGTGACATTTCCGGTGCCGTCCCTTTCCGGTTCGGCCGTGGTGCCGTCGTCGGTCGATCTCTATGTGAACAACGTCAGGCAGTTTTCCGGCTCGGTGCCGGGCGGTCCGTTCGTCATCAGCAACGTGCCGGGCATCACGGGCGCGGGCGAGGCGACGGTCATCACGCGCGATCCGCTCGGGCGCGCGGTGACGACCACGGTGCCGCTTTATATCGATACGCGTCTGCTGGCGGCGGGGCTGTCGAGCTATTCCGTCGAGGCGGGTTTTCTGCGCCGCGATTACGGCGTGGAGTCGTTCAACTACGATCCGCATCCGGTTGCGAGCGCATCGATGCGCCACGGCATCAGCGACCGCCTGACGGTCGAAGCGCACGCCGAGGTCACCGGCGGTCTCTACGATGCCGGCGCGGGCGCGCTGGTGCGCATCGGCCAACTGGGTGTGATCAACGGATCGCTGGCGGCTTCGACCGGGCATCTTTCGGGCGCACAGGTCGGCTTGGGTTATCAACTGATCACGCAGGCGTTTTCAGTCGAATTGAGCACGTTGCGCGCGACGCGTCATTACGGCGATCTGGCCGCGCGCGATGGGTCGCCCGTGCCGCTGGCGACCGATCGCGCCACCGTGAGCGTGCCGTTGCCGGGCGCGCAGACGATCGCGCTGAGCTACATCGGTTATCGGTATCCGGATGTGGTGGCGTCGCATATTGGTTCGGTATCCTATGCGGTTAGCTTGCGCAATCTGATCTCGCTGAGCGTGTCGGCGTATCGCGATTTTGCGTCGCGTGGCTCGTCGGGCGTGTTTCTCAGCGCCAGCATGGGGCTGGGCAATAACGCGTCGATCAACGCCAGCGGCGGGCGTCAGAACGGGCAGGGCACCTGGAATGTCAACGCATCGCGCGCGCCCGACTACGACGGCGGCTGGGGCTGGATGGTGCAGGACGGCGGCAACAACGCCTCGCACTATCAGCAGGGCCAGGTGCAGTATCTCGGGCGCTACGGGCAGGTCACGGCGCTCGGTCAGGCGCTCGATGGACATATGGCCGGATCGCTCGACGTCACCGGCGCGCTGGTCGTGATGGATGGGTCGGCGCTGCCCGCGCGGCGTATCGACGATGGCTTCGCGCTGGTTTCCACCGACGGCATCGCGGGCGTACCCGTGCTGCACGAAAACCGCGTGATCGGCACCACGGATTCGCATGGCCACCTGCTGGTGCCCGACCTCAACGCCTATCAGAACAACCTCATCAGCGTGGACAGCATGGGCTTGCCCGCCGAAGCGCGTATCGCCACGACGCGCGCGAATGTCGTGCCGAAGTCGCAGTCGGGTGTGCTCGCGAGCTTCAAGGTCACGCAATATCGCGCGGCTTCCGTGATCCTGCGCGGACCCGACGGCGCCTTAATGCCGCCGGGCGCGCGCGTGCATCACGAAGAAAGCGGCTCGGACACGATCGTCGGCTACGACGGCCTGACCTTCATCGAAAACCTGCAGGCCGATAACCATCTGAGCGTGACCGCAACGAGCGGCAAGGGCGCGATCCATTGCGCGGCTTCGTTCCGTTACGTGCGGCCGACCGACGGCTCGCTGCCGACCTACGGCCCGCTCACCTGTCAAACCGTTTCTGGAGATTCACCATGAGCCGTTCCCGCCATCGCCTCGTCATGCTGTGTGCCAGTGTGCTGCTGTGCGTGCTCGCCACGCTGATGCCGGGCCGCGCGCACGCGCAGACCTGCACGGCGACGGTGTCGTCGATCAGCTTCGGGACGGTGAGCCCGATCACGCGCGCGGCCGTGAACGGTTCCGGCACGATCAACGTGACCTGCAACTGGACCGTGGTGTCGCTCGCGCCAACCGCGCTCGTGTGCCTGAACCTGAACGCCACGCAGCCACGTGTGCTCACGCAGACCGGCGGCACGGCGACGATGCAATACGACCTCTACAGCGATCAGGCGCATTCGATTTCGTGGGGCTCGACGGGTGCGGCGACCACGCCGATCTCGGTGACCTTGCAGCAGCCGTTGCTCGGCACCAGTACCACGGCCTCGATAACGTACTACGGTCAGATCGCCGCAAATCAGCCCACCGTGCCCACGGCGAACAATGGCGACACGGTCTATTCGCACAGCTTCAGCGGCGCCGAAACGTCGTTGATGTACGGTTATTACCTGTTGGGGATTCTCGGGCCGCCGGGCTGTTCGTCGCTGACCACGAGCGGCGGATCGCTGGCCTTCACGGCGAGCGCCACGGTCACCAACAACTGCAATATCAGCGCGAGCAATATCGTGTTTCCGGCGGCCGGCGTGTTGAGCAGCGCGTTGTCGGCGACCGGCACGATCACCGCGCAATGCACCAGCGGCGACGCGTTCAAGATCAGCCTGAACGGCGGATCGAGCAATGCGGTGAACGCGCGCACGATGGTGTTGTCGGGCGGCAGCGCGACAGTCGGCTATCAGATCTATTCGGATGCGCAGCACGCGACACCCTGGGGCGATGGCAGCAATGGAGCGAGCGCAGTCACTGGAACCGGTTCCGGAAACTCGGCCTCTTTTACGATGTATGGCGTGGTGCCGGCGCAAAGCACGCCCCAGCCGGGGACTTACACGGATAGTGTTACCGCGACCATTAGTTTCTAAGGCTATTTCTGCACGGTGCCCTATTTGTTCTGATGTATCGGGTAATACCCTGGGAGCTATTTCCCGTTGGTGAGGACTCTGGTATAAATGCGCTCCCAAGCTGAGTACGTTTTAGCAAAGTAAAAAATCACGGTCTGCGAAGTGATCGACAACAGTCGGTTGGCAAAGCGGATCGCAAGCGGTGGAGGAAGTGCCATGGCACGCGTCGTAGTGGTGGGCAGCATCAATATGGACATGGTCGTCACGACCGACACGTTTCCGCGGCTTGGCGAAACGCTGTTCGGCTCGCGTTTCGCGACCTTTCCCGGCGGCAAGGGTGCGAACCAGGCGGTGGCCGCCGCGCGTCTGGGCGCCGATGTCACGATGGTCGGCTGCGTAGGCGACGACGCATTCGGCGCCGCGATGAAAGCGACGCTTGCGCGCGAAGGCATCGATGTGAGCCACATCCGCACCGGCAATGAAGCGACCGGCGTGGCGTCGATCACGCTCTCGGGCGGCGACAACGCCATCATCGTCGTGCCGGGTGCGAACAACGAACTCTCGCCGGAAGACATCGACCGTGCGAGCGACGCGTTCGCCAACGCCGACGTGATTCTCGCGCAACTCGAAGTGCCGCTCGACACCGTGCTGCACGCCGCGCGCCGAGCCCGCGAACACGGCAAGCCGTTCTTCCTCAATCCCGCGCCCGCCGTTGCGCTGAGCGACGAACTGGTTTCGCTCACCACGCTTCTGACGCCGAACGAACACGAACTCGCCACGGCGCTGCAGACGCCGGCCGGCTGGTGGGCCGAAGTGCTCGCGCGCATGCCCGGCCGCATTGCGATGACGCACGGCAAGGACGGCGCGTATTTCACCCAGGCCGACGGCACGCTCGTGCATCAACCGGGTTTCACGGTCGAGGCCGTCGATTCGACCGGCGCGGGCGATACCTTCAACGGCGCGATGGCGGCGTTCTGGCATCTGGGCATCGACGCCGCCGTACTGCGCGCGAATGCAGCCGGCGCGCTGTCCGTGACGCGCCCGGGCGCGCAGGGCGGCATGCCCACGCTCGCCGAACTCGAACAGTTTCTGGCCCAGCAATCGTAAATCGCGGTAATCCGCAGTTTGAAGCCGCAGTTTGAAGCCGCGGTTTGACGCCGCCGTTTGAAGCAATAGAAAGTGCAATGAAAAAACAAGGACATCTGAACCGCGACATCGCGCGCGTGCTGGCCGGCATGGGCCATACCGACAGCATCGTGATCGCCGATTGCGGTCTGCCGATCCCGGCGGGCGTCGAATGTATCGACGTGTCGCTCACGCTGGGCGTGCCCGGTTTCATCGACGTGCTCGACAGCATCCTCGCCGATTTCAAGGCGGAGCGCGCCGTGTTCGCGAGCGAAGCGCAGACGCACAACGCCGCCGTGGTCGCCAGGAGCCGCGAGCTGGCCGCAGCGCAGATCGCAATCGAAGAAGTCCCGCACGAGGAATTCAAGCGCCGCTGCCGTGAGGCAAAAGCGGTGATCCGCACCGGCGAGTGCAGCCCTTACGCGAATGTGATCCTGCATTCGGGCGTGATCTTTTAAGAGGTCCAGGATGCAAGTGATGATGCAGGGCATCGGCAAGGCGTTCGGCCCGGTGCGTGTGCTCGAAGGCGTCGATTTTCATATCGGGGCGGGGGAGATCCACGCGCTGATGGGCGAGAACGGCGCCGGCAAATCGACGCTGATGAAAATTCTCAGTGGCGTCTATCAGGCCGATGCAGGCCAGATCCTGATCGACGGGCGCGCGGTGACGATCCGCAGCACCGTCGATGCCGAACGCGCGGGCATCGCCATCATCCACCAGGAACTCAATCTCATCCCGCAACTGACGGTGATGGAGAACCTGTTTCTCGGCCGCGAGCCGCATCGCTTCGGCATGGTCGATACCGCGACCATGCGCCGCGAAGCGCGCAAGTGGCTCGACAAGGTCGGTGCGCAGCGCATCGACCCGCAGACCGAGGCCGGTCATCTGTCGATCGGCCAGCAGCAACTCGTGGAAATCGCCAAGGCGCTGTCGCTGAACGCGCAGATGCTGGTGATGGACGAACCCACGGCAGCACTCACGAACCGCGAAATCGACACGCTGTTCGAGATCATGCAGTCGCTCAAGGCGAGCGGCGTGGCGATCGTCTACGTCTCGCACCGCATGGAAGAAATCTTCCGCATCTGCGACAAGATCAGCGTGCTGCGCGACGGCCAGTTCGTCGGCGAGCGCGCGATTCCCGAAACGAATTTCGATGAAATCGTCCGGCTGATGGTCGGGCGCGAACTGGGCGAGCGTTTCCCGAAGCGCAGCCACACGCCCGGCGACGTGCGTATGCGCGTCAAAGATCTCGCCGATGAAGGCCACGTTGTCGGGATCACGTTCGACGTGCGCGCCGGTGAAGTGCTCGGCATTGCGGGTTTGATGGGCGCGGGGCGCAGCGAGATTCTGCGCACGCTGTTCGGCGCGAACCGCAAGACCGCGGGCACGGTCACGATCGATGGCCAGCCGCTCGAAGTGCGCGATGCGTCGAGCGCGATTGCGGCGGGCATCGGCTTCGTCACGGAAGACCGCAAGCGTCAGGGCCTGGTGCTAGGCATGTCCGTGCGCGAGAACGCCACGCTCGTGCATCTGGACCGCTACGCGAAGCTGGGCTTCGTGAACGACAAGGCCGAGCGCAGTGCGGTCGACGGCCTCATCAAGCAGTTGCGCGTGCGTACGCGCGACGCGGAACTCGACGTGAAGTCGCTTTCGGGCGGCAACCAGCAGAAGGTCGTGTTCGCCAAGTGGTTGGCGAAGCCGCCCAAGGTCCTGCTGCTCGACGAACCGACGCGCGGCGTGGACGTGGGCGGCAAGGCCGAAATCTACACGATCATCAACCAGCTCGCGGAGCAGGGCGTGGCGATCGTGATGGTGTCGTCCGAACTGCCCGAAGTGCTGGCGATGAGCGACCGCATTCTCGTGATGCATCAGGGCCGCCAGGCCGGACTCTTCGAAGCGGCCACGGCCACCCAGGAACAGATCATGACCGCCGCAGCCGGCGGTCAGGCAGCGACGACGGCCGAAACGGCAGCAGCCTGAACCCTCAGGCTACGCCGCGCCGCGCGCTCACACCTCATTCCAGGCAACCAAGCGAGACATTCCATGTCGCAACTGACCATGACCCCCAGCAGCCGGGCGACGCTGCAAAAGCTCGGCCCCTTCATCGCATTGCTCATCATTGCGGTGGCGCTGTCGATCGTGAGTCCCAATTTCCTCACGCTCGATAACCTGCTCAACGTGATGCGCCAGGCGTCCATCAACGCGCTGATTGCCTTCGGCATGACGCTCGTGATCCTGCTCGGCGGTATCGATCTTTCGGCGGGTTCGGTGCTGGCGCTGTCTTCCGTCATCATCGCAACGCTGCTCAGTTCGGGCACGAACGCGGTGGTCGCGACCATCGCGGGCCTCGCGGCCGGCGGCCTGATGGGCCTGGCCAACGGCATCGTCATCAGCAAGGGCAAGGTCGCGCCGTTTATCGCCACGCTCGGGTCGATGACCGTGCTGCGCGGCCTCGCGCTGGTCGTCTCGAACGGCAGCCCGATCAGCAGCTTCAGCAGCGACTTTTTCTCGCTGCTCGGCGGCGGTTATGTGGCGCGCCTCGTGCCGATACCCGTCGTGCTGATGCTGGTGATGTTCGGCCTGTTCTGGGTGCTGCTGCGTAAGACCGTGTTTGGCCGCCATATCTACGCGACGGGCGGCAATGCTGAATCGGCGAAGCTCTCGGGCGTGAAAGTCGATCGCATTCAACTGTGGGTCTATACGATTTCGGGCGTGATGTCGGCGCTCGCGGGCGTGGTGCTGACCTCGCGTCTGAACTCGGCGCAACCGACGGCGGGCACGGGCTATGAGCTCGACGCGATCGCCGCCGTGGTGCTGGGCGGCACGAGCCTCACGGGCGGCCGCGGCTGGATCTTCGGCACGCTGGTGGGCGCGCTGCTGATTGGCGTGCTCAATAACGGCCTGAATCTGCTCGATGTCTCGTCGTTCTATCAGCAGGTCATCAAGGGCGGCGTGATTCTGCTCGCCGTGCTGATCGACCGCGGCAACAAGAAGTCGTAATTCTGCTGTACCCGCATCATTGCATTCCAGCTTGACCCCGTATTGCCCTCGCATCGCGCGTCGTTTTCGCGCGATGCGTCGAACCGAATCCAGTAGCAATCCTTAGCATTTTTCAATTCACACTTCACACATTAAAACGAGGAGGAAGACTATGCACAAGCCGTTCCAGCCGTCGCTTTCGAAACTTTTCGCCGCGCTTGCCGCCGGTTCGCTGGTTTTGGGCGTCGCAGCCTGCTCGAAGGAAGGTCCGGGCAGCAGCTCGTCGGAAGCGGGCGCAAGCGGCGCATCGGCCGCCGCTCCGGCATCGGGCGCGCTGACCGTCGGTCTGTCGATCTCGACGCTGAACAACCCGTTCTTCGTTTCGCTCAAGAAGGGCGCGGAAGACGAAGCGCAGAAAGACGGCGTGACGCTCATTACCGTCGATGCGCAGAACGACCCGGCGAAGCAGCAAGCCAGCGTCGAAGACCTCATCGAAAAGAAGGTCAACGTCATCCTGATCAACCCGACCGATTCGTCGGCGGTGGCGAACGTCGTCAAGGAAGCCACCAGCAAGGGCATCAAGGTGATTTCGCTGGACCGCAGCGTGAACGGTGCGGAAGTCAGCTCGCATATCGCCTCGGATAACAAGGCCGGCGGCAAGATGGCGGCCGACTTCCTGGCAGAGAAGCTCGGCGGCAAGGGCAATATCGTCGAACTGCAGGGCATTCCGGGTTCGTCGGCGGCCAACGAGCGCGGCGCAGGCTTCGACGACGAAATCGCGGCCAAGGGCGGCGTGAAGATCGCCACGAAGCAGCCGGCCGACTTCGACCGCGCCAAGGGTCTTTCGGTGATGGAAAACATCATCCAGGGCAACAAGGACATCCAGGGCGTGTTCGCGCAGAACGACGAAATGGCGCTGGGCGCAGTCAAGGCGCTGCAGGCTGCGGGCCTGAAGAGCGTGGCCGTGGTGGGCTTCGACGCCACCGACGACGCGATCGCTGCCGTCAAGGCCGGCCAGATGGCTGCGACCGTGCAGCAGCAGCCGGAACTGATCGGCCAGTACGGCGTGCAGACCGCGAAGAAGCTCGCGGACGGCCAGAGCGTCGACAAGTTCATCCCGGTTCCGCTGAACCTCTACAAGCAGCAGTAAGACCGCCCGCGCCCCGATTCTTCCGGGGCGCGGCATTCTGTTGTACGCTTTCACGCAGCCGCCGCGCCGGGGATCGCCGTTTGGGTTCCCCTTTGCCGGCGGCCTGCGACTCAAGAACACGATTCATCCCCCGATCCACCCTCCAGCCAGCAGGAAAACCGCGTGTCCCAGTTCGAGCGTTTGACCATCGACGACATTGCCCGCCTCGCGGAGGTTTCGCGCACGACGGCGAGCATGGTGCTCAACGGTAATGCCGAGCGCTACCGCATTTCGGCTGCGACGGTCGAGCGCGTGCTGCGGGTGGCGCGGGACAATCACTTCACGCCGTCGCAATCGGCGCGTTCGCTGCGCTCGCGGCGCAGCAACACGATCGGCCTCGTGATTCCCGATCTCACCAACTCGGCGCACGCAGCGCTCGCGCAGGCGATGGAAACGCAATGCCGCGAGCAGTATCGCTATCAACTGGTGATCGTGACGAGCGACGAAGACCCCGCGCGCGAGACCGAAGGCATCGCGCATCTGGTGTCGCATCAGGTGGATGGCGTGGTGGTGGTGCCGTGCACCGCCGACGCGCCGCGTTACGAGAAATGGGTCAAGCGCCTGCCGCTGGTGTTCGCCGATCGCCGCGTGGACACGAGCGCGATTCCCTATGTGGTCACCGATGCCACCGAAACCGTCGCGACGCTGGTGGGCGAAACGCTGGCTCGCGGCGCGCGCGAAGTGGTGTATTTCGGCGGTCAGCCCGAGTTGTCGGCCAGCCGCGACCGTCTGGCGGGGTATCGGCTGGCGTTGCAGACGCATGGGATTGCCGAGCAGGCTGACTGGGTATTCGAGCGCGATTTCCAGCGCGAATCGGGCTATGCACTCATGAAGGCGTGGTTCGAGGCGCACGGCCGCTATCCCGAGGCGCTGTTCGCGGGCTCGATTACCTTGCTCGAAGGCGTGCTGCAGTTTGTCAACGAAGCGCTCGCGCAGGCACCCGGCCGCGTGATGACCTTCGACGATCATCAACTGCTCGATTGTCTGCCGCTGCGTATCGACGCCATCGTGCAGGACAGTGCACAACTGGCCGCGCATAGTCTGCGCTGTGTGTTTTCGCTACTCGAAGGCAACGCGCAACCGGAATCGCTGCAGGTGCCGGCGCAGATTCACTATCGGCACAAGCCGGCGTAAGCGCTGCGTTTGGTTTGGCATCCTGAGTGATTTCAGGCCGCTCAAACGTTGTCCAGGCCGCCGGTTTGATCGGCACTTTCCAGCGCCTTGCGTTCGCGGCGCTCTTCATTGCCGCGCCGTGCGCGCATCCGCTGGCGTGACAGCACGGTGATCACTTCTCCCGTGCTGGCGTGGGCGGGAATCTCATTGCGGATCACCTTGGCCACCATCGGCAATCCCTGTTGCTGACGACGTAGCGCACGCGCAATGGCGGTGCGGCAGGTTTCGCCATGGCAATCCCACTCGTCGCGCATTTTTCCGCAGTATCGGCATGTGTCCATGGATTCAGTGTAACCGGATTCGTGTGGCTCCTTGGCGACCACATCTATCCGAGCGCGCTGTTCGGCGCGGTCAAGCCGGCGGCGCAGGCGTACCTCGGTTGCATCGACAAGCCTGGCGCAACGCCCGCGCAACCGTTATTCATCGACGCTAGCGAGACCAACGTGCAGGGCGCGCGCGACGCGGGCCTGCACGCGCGCTGCTTTACCGATGTGGACACGCTAGAGCGCGATTTGCGCAGCTTCGGCGTGATCGGCGACTGACAACGCACCGGATAGATACGCCCGGTAGACGCACAGTCAGGTACGAGCCGGAATCTCCAACCCACGCTTCACTGCCGGACGCGCGACAAACGCATCGAGCACGCGCTTGACGTTGGGGAAATTGTCGAAGCCGACCAGATCGCCCGCTTCATAGAAGCCCACCAGATTGCGCACCCACGGGAACGTGGCGATATCGGCGATCGTGTAGTCGTCGCCCATCAGCCACGCGCGGCCTTCGAGGCGTTGTTCCAGCACGCCCAGCAGACGGCGCGACTCGGCGACATAACGGTCGCGCGGACGCTTGTCCTCGTACTCCTTGCCCGCGAACTTGTGGAAGAAACCCAGCTGGCCGAACATCGGGCCGATGCCGCCCATCTGGAACATCAGCCACTGGATCGTTTCGTAGCGCGCGCGGCCTTCGGGCGCGAGGAACTGGCCGGATCGATCGGCGAGCCAGATCAGGATCGCACCCGATTCGAACAGTGCGAGCGGCTCGCCATCGGGGCCGTTCGGGTCGATGATCGCGGGGATCTTGTTGTTGGGATTCAGCGAGAGAAATTCGGGCGAGAGCTGATCGTTGGTGTCGAAGCGCACCAGATGCGGCTCGTAGGCGAGGCCGGTTTCCTCCAGCATGATCGAGACCTTCACGCCATTCGGCGTGGGCAGCGAGTAAAGCTGGATGCGTTCGGGATGTTGCGCGGGCCACTTGCTGGAAATGGGCAAGGCGTTCAGATCGCTCATGGGATGTCCTGTGACGAAGCGGGATGACGAAACAGCGGCTCAGTGTAGTGGAAATGGCGCAAATGCGCAGAAGGCGCACGGACTGTGCAGATCCACAGCCCGTGCGCCTTCTATTGCGGGATTTCATGAAGGGCTTGCGCCGTCCCGACCCTAAGCTCAAGCCTGCGGAATCAGTCCTTCCGCCACCAGCGCGGCCTGCACGGCCGGACGCGCGCCCACGCGCTGCTGGTGTGCGAGCACCGCCGGGAACGCAGACAGATCGAAGCCGACATGCGCGGCCCAGTTGGTCGCCGTGAAGAGATAGGCGTCCGCTGCGGTGAACTGGTCGCCAACGAGCCATTCATGCGCGGCCAGGCGTTGTTCGAGCAGGCCGTATTGGCGTTGCAGCGCGGCGATGGAATCAGCGCGCACGCTCTCGGGCGAAGCCGGATTGAAAAGCGGCGAATAGCGCTTGTGAAGTTCCGTGCTGATGAAGCCGAGCATTTCCTGCAGACGATAGCGCGCGAGCGTGCCGTTAGCGGGCGCGAGGCCGCTGGCCGGATTTTGATCGGCGAGATACTGCATGATCGCCGGGCCTTCCGTGAGGAGTTCGCCGCTGTCCAGTTCGAGCGCGGGCACGCAGCCCTTCGCATTGATCGCGCGAAAATCCTTGCCGCTGGCCGTGGATTTATCGGCGAGATTCACCTTGTCGAGGTCGAGTGCGAGACCGGCTTCGCGAGCGACGATATGCGAAGCGAGTGAGCAGGCGCCCGGGTAGAAATAGAGTTTCATCGTGAGTCCAGGTTGAACGAACGTACCGTGCGCCGCGAGCGTGCGCACGGGAGCAAACATGTTAGCGCGTCCATGTCGGTCAATACCATGGCGATGAACGGTACGACTGTTTCAACCAGGCGTTTGCATTGAGTGTTGAAGGCTCAGCAGATTGAGCGGCGAGACGCGAATCAGGCCGCCGCGCGGGCTGTCGATATCGGCGATCAGCGTAAGCGAAAGCGAGACTGTGATCGGCAATACGAACATCAGCACGCGCCTTCCGCTATTGCCGCGCGCGCCATAGCCCTGCATCAGATTGCTGAAGAACGCGATGATCAGCATCAGCACCCACGCCGCCACGGGAATGCGATTGATCCAGGCCGCCTGCGTATAGCCTTGCGTGTTCAGCACGTCGTTCATGCCGGCCACGGCAAGCGCGGTGATCGGTGTTGGTTGCGTGGCCGCCGCCTGGCGCACGCTGTCCCAGAGTTGCGTTTGCAACGCGGCCGTCGTGCGACTGTTGGTGTCGAGCGCGCTGCCATCGTGGTCTTCGTAATACTCGATGCGCGCCTCCAGATAGCGCGCGAGCAGTGCTTTGGTTTTCGCGGCATCCGCGTCAATCAGATCCGCGCGCAGATATTCGGTGCCGATTGCGTTCGCTTCTTCTTCCTCGTAATTCTTGCGCTGATCGTAGCGGCTCACCGCCATCGACAAGGTAAAGCCGATCAACAGCGCCAGCAGCGTAAGCGTCGCGCCTTGCACGACGTTGTAGTTTTCGCGAGCCTCATCCGAGAGCGGCACGCGCCGGTGCAATATCACAGCGCCCAGTGCGGACGCAAGCGGCAAGCAGATAATCAGGGTAATGAAAAGGAACGCAGGATGCTGAAGCAGTGGCGTCATGATGGCTCCGTTGGCAAAGACGCATGAACAGCGCAAAGAATAGCGTGGAGTGCGAACTATCGATTGTTTCTTGCCAAGCCGATTCTACGTTAAACGCATGCCAGACGATCTCGACGATGCCGCGCACTACACCGCGGCTTCCGGCGCCATCTCGTTCAGATGCACAGCGCGCAGATCGTCGATAAAGGCGCGCTGGATGTCGCCCGCATGCGGCGCGCGGCGCGTGACCATATGAAACGTAACGTCGTAACGCAGCGCCGCTGGATTCACGGCGCGCAACAATCCGCCATCGACATAAGGCTTGGCGAAATGCACAGGCAGATACCCTAGGTGATGTCCCGAGAGAATCAGTAGCGCAACCGCTTCCATATTGTCGGCGATGGCGGTGACGTTGCGTTCGTGGGTCGAATGTTGCGCCTCCGGCAGCGGATAGCTGCGCCACGCCCATTCGCAGGCGGCGGCTTCCTCGGCGCCGATCGTCGCGGCTTCGCCCGCCCGCTCGAACAGCGGATGGCGCGCGCCGCAATACGCATACTGGCGCTCGATAAAGAGCGCGGTGTAATCGAGGCTAGGTACGCGGTGCCAGAAATAGCCGATCGCAATATCCACCTTGCCGTTGAGCACCTGTTCCTCCAGTTCGCCCGGCGAGCGGATCTGGATATTGAAACGCACGGCCTGGTCGCGCTGGCGAAAGCGCGCAATGGCGTCGCTGATGCGCGCGTTCTGGCTGAACGGTGTATGGCCGATCAGACCCAGATTCAGTTCGCCCACCAACTGGCGGTCCATGTTCGCGGCTTCGGCGCAGAAGCTGTTGGCGGCCACCAGCAGCCGCCGCGCCGACATGGCAAAGCGTTCGCCCTTGGCCGTGAGCCTGAAGCCGCCGCGCCCGCGCTCGCATAGCCGGAAGCCCAGCCGCGTTTCCAGCGAAGACAACTGCGTGCTGATGGTGGACTGCCCCACATTGAGCGCCGCCTGGGCGGCCGTCAGCCCGCGCGCGTCGACCACGGCGAGGAAAACGCGGATCAGCCGCAGGTCGAAATCGGTCAGGTTGGCGAGCATGGGAACCTCTTACATTGATGCGAATAGATGTAAACATCATCAGCCCATCATTTTATCCAAAATTTTTTCCCTCTAGCATTGCCAGCATTGGGTTTGAACCCACCGCTCCGATCGATGTTTACAGGGTTTTTACGGATATGAACGATTCCCGCAACACCACGCTGAACCAGCCGCTCTCCGGCAACGCCATGCCCCGTTTTGGCGGCATCGCCTCGATGATGCGCCTGCCGATCGCCGAAACCAGCGCGGGGCTGGACGCCTGTTTCGTCGGCGTGCCGTTCGATCTGGGCACCTCCAACCGCAACGGCGCGCGCCTTGGTCCGCGCCAGATCCGCGCCGAATCGGTGCTGCTGCGTCCCTACAACATGGCCACGCGCGCCGCGCCGTTCGATTCGCTGCAGGTGGCCGATATCGGCGATGTGGCGATCAATCCCTTCGACATTCATAAGGCGATTGCCGATATCGAAGCGGCTTACGACGGCATCATCGCCGGCGGCTGCAAGCCGGTGACGCTGGGCGGCGATCACACGATCGCGCTGCCGATCCTGCGCGCGATGCACAAGAAGTACGGCAAGGTCGGCGTGGTTCACGTCGATGCGCACGCCGATGTCAACGACACCATGTACGGCGAGAAGATCGCCCACGGCACGCCGTTTCGCCGCGCGGTGGAAGAGGGTCTGCTCGATTGCGACCGTGTGGTGCAGATCGGTCTGCGCGGCACCGGCTATCACGCCGACGATTTCGACTGGTGCCGCGACCAGGGCTTCCGCGTGGTGCAGGCCGAAGCCTGCTGGAACCGCTCGCTCGAAACGCTGATGAAGGAAGTACGCGAGCAGATGGGCGATGGCCCGGTGTATCTGAGCTTCGATATCGACGGTCTCGATCCGGCGTTTGCGCCGGGTACGGGCACGCCGGAAATTGGCGGTCTGACCGTGCCGCAAGGGCTGGAAATCATTCGCGGCTTGCGCGGGCTGAATCTGGTGGGCGCGGATCTGGTGGAAGTGTCGCCGCCGTACGACCCGCAAGGCACGACGGCGCTGCTGGCCGCCAATCTCGCCTTCGAGATGCTGTGTGTGCTGCCGGGCGTCGCGTATCGCGCGTAAAAACCTATGAACGCGAGGCGAATCCCAAATGGTTCGCCATCCGAACTAAAAACATAATCAGACGAATTCCCCGGAGAGTGTCCATGAGCGAGACCGAACGCGACACAGAAACCCAGGTGCTGGCCGTTGCCGACGCCTTGATCGATGCCTTCGCGCGTCACGATCGCGATGCGTATTTCGCGGCCTTCGCGGCCGACGCGAGCTTTGTATTCCATCACGTGAGCGAGCCGCTACCCACGCGCGCCGCTTATGAAACGCTGTGGCGCCAGTGGGAGCGCGAAGACGGTTTTCGCGTGCTGGGCTGCGAATCGCGCTCGCGCAGCGTGCAATCGTTCGGCGATGTGGCGCTGTTCGTGCATAACGTGCGTACGCAGGTCGCAACGCACGCCGGCAGCGAAACGCTCGACGAACGCGAGACGATTGCATTCGCGCGCCGCGACGGCCAGTGGCTGGCGGTGCACGAGCATCTGTCTCCGCACGCCTGCGCGGCCGTGCATGATGCGGTGAACGAAGGCGAGGTGTGTGCATGAAGCGCGAATCGATTTCCGCCGTTGGCGAATTGACGCTGGCTGTCGAGCCGGGCGTGTTTATCGACGGCGAATGGCGGCAGGGTGCGGGCGCGCCGCTGGAACTCGTCGATCCTTGCAGCGCGCAGCCTTATGCGCGTGTCTCGGGTGCATCGGCGAATGACGTCGATGAAGCGGTGGCCGCGGCGGCGCGCGCGTTGCGCGGCTGGCGCACCACGCCGGTCGCACAGCGCGGCGAATGGCTCGAGCGCATCGCACAAGGTATCGAATCGCATACGCGCACGCTGGTCGATCTGCAGATGCGTTGCAATGGCAAACCGCGTTTCGAAGCCGAACTCGATGTGAGCGACGCCATCGCCACATTCCGCTACTACGCGCAGTTGTGCGTGGACGGCGGCGTGGTGGAGCGCGCGCCGGTGGCATTGCCCGATGCCGCTTTCGAAGCCGATGTGCGCCACGAAGCCGTGGGCGTCTGCGCGCTGATCGTGCCGTGGAATTTCCCGCTCGTGACCGCGGCGTGGAAGCTGGCGCCTGCGCTGGCGGCGGGCTGCACGGTCGTCATCAAGCCGTCGGAACTGACACCGCTGGCCGAACGCGCGCTGGTGGATATCGTCACGGCGGCCGAGGTGCCTGCGGGCGTGGTGAATCTGGTCGCGGGCGGCCGCGAGGTGGGCGCGCAACTGGCTTCGCATCGCGGCGTGGCGAAGGTCTCGTTCACGGGCAGCACGGCGGCGGGCCAGGCCGTCATGCGCGCCGCTGCAGAACGGATGCAGCGCGTTTCGCTGGAACTGGGCGGCAAATCGGCGCTGATCGTATTCGACGATGCCGATCTCGACGAAGCCGTCGAACTCGCCTTCAATGGCGCGTTCTTCAACGCTGGCCAGATGTGTTCGGCCACCTCGCGCGTGCTGGTGGCGCGCGCCTTGCACGATGCGTTCGTGGACAAGCTGGTGGCGCTGGCGCGCAGCGCGGTGGTGGGCGCGCCCAATGACGCCGATGTGCGCGTCGGTCCGTTGATCAGCGCCGCGCAGCGCGAACGGGTGATCGGCATGCTTTCGCGCGGCAAGGAGCAGGGCGCGCGCATCGTCTGCGGCGCTACGACTGCCGCGCAGCAAAGCGCGGGATTTTTCGTCGCGCCGACGGTCTGCACGAACGTCGCGCCCGACAACCTGCTCTGGCGCGAGGAGATTTTCGGGCCGGTGGCGCTGGTGCGCGCATTCGATACGGAGTACGAAGCCATCGCGCTGGCCAACGATAGCGATTACGGTCTGGTCGCGACCGTGGTGACGGCGGACGCGGCCCGTGCCGCACGCGTATCGGACGCCTGCGAAGCGGGCACGGTCTGGGTGAACGCGCCGCAAGTGATCTTCCCGCAGACGGGTTGGGGCGGGCGCAAGCTGAGCGGTCTGGGCCGCGAACTCGGTCCCTGGGGCGTGCGCGCTTACCAGGAAATCAAACATGTCATTCGGGCGCGCGCAGGCGCTGCTCATCCGCAGCAGTCGTAACGCGCTGCGCCAATTGGAATCCACGGGAAGAGACAGATGAGCACCGATAACCTCAATGGCTGGGCATCGCCCGCCGCCGCGCCGCCTTCGCCGTCCGAAAGCGCCGATGCGCCCAACGCAAAGAGCGGCAAGTGGCGCAAGATCGAAGTGCGCTCGATCGATTATGTTCCCGCGCACGAACGTCACGGCAGCGTGGCAGGTCAGGGACCGTTCTGGTTCCTCGGCAATTTCCAGTTCTTCACGATCGCCATTGGCTTCGTGGGGCCGAGCATGGGACTGTCGCTCGGCTATACGATTCTCTCGGGCGTGCTCGGCATTCTGTTCGGCACGCTGTTCATGGCGTTTCACGCCTCGCAGGGCGCGCACCTGGGCCTGCCGCAGATGATCCAGTCGCGTGCGCAATTCGGCTATCGCGGCGTGGTGCTGATCCTGATCGCCACCTTGTTCACGTTCATCGGCTTCAATGTGGTCGATACCGTGCTGATGGCGAGCGGCGTGAAAGGCATCTTCGGCTGGTCGCCGACGATCGTGACCGTCGTGACCGCCTTGATCGCGCTGGCGCTGGCGATCTACGGGCACGACTGGCTGCATCGCGTATTCAAATGGCTGCTGGTGGCGAGCCTGCCGCTTTACGTGCTGCTTACGTTGTGGATCGTGTTCGGCGCCGAGGGCGTCAAGGCAGGTGTCGTGCGCGCGGGCGGCTTCTCGCTGGTGGCGTTTGCCGCGCAGTTTGCCGCGAGCGCGAGCTACAACATCACGTATGCGCCGTATGTATCGGATTACTCGCGCTATCTGCCGCGCGACACGAAACCGCGTGCGATTATCGCGGCCGTGTTTATCGGCGCATCGGCTTCGGCGATCTGGCTGATTGCGCTGGGTGCGTGGCTGGCGACGCGTCTGGGTGCCTCGGACGGTCTCGTGGCGCTCTACGATGCGGGCAACGCGATGTTCCGCGGCTTCGGCGTGCTGATCTCGCTGGCCTCGGTGGGCGCGATGGTCGCGACGATGGGCCTGAACGCGTATAGCGCGATGCTCACGGTGGTCACGGCGGTGGATTCGTTCAAACCCGTCAAGCCGACGTCGACGGTGCGCGTCATCACCGTGCTGACGCTCGGTCTCGTCTGGGTGGTGATCTCGCTGTCGCTTTCGGGTAACGCCATCGACATCCTGTTTGCGGCGCTCACGATCATGCTGTATCTGCTGGTGCCCTGGACGTCGGTGAACCTGGTCGACTTCTTTTTCGTGCGCCGCGGTCACTATGCCATCACGCAACTCTTCACGCCGAACGGTCTTTACGGTGCGTGGGGCGCGCGTGGCCTGATCGCCTACGCGGTGGGTTTCGCCTCGACGGTGCCGTTCTTCGTGCTGCCGGGCATTTATACCGGGCCGCTGGCGGCGCGCATCGGCGGCGTGGATGTGGCCTGGGCGGTGGGTCTGCTGGTCTCGGCGCTTGCGTATCTGATTCTCGCCCGTTCGATCGATGCGGAAGGCGAGCGCAAGGCGGTGCTGCAAAGCGAGCGTGAAATTGCGCTGCTCGATGGCGCGGCAGGGCGCACGCACTAGGCAGTCTGTCTGCGGCTCAAGCCAACGCGGCGCACGCCTTCAAGACGTGCGCCGCGTTTTTTACATCGGCACGCTTTTACATCGACATTAACCGATGCAAGCAGCGTTTTAAACCTTAAGCCTGCTTCCAGAGCGTGCGGCCCCAGAAAGTCAGCGTGCGGTCCCAGGCGAGCTGCGACCAGACCGGATCGAACTGCGTGTGCGCGATGCGGCCTGGACCGACGGCCGTTTCGTTGGCGAACGCGTGGTACGCCAGGTAGCGGTGGAATTCGACATTCACGCCGCCGTCATGCAGTTTCTTTTCGAGTTCGTCGACGGTTTCGATCTTGAAGAAGCCGTCCTGCGTGCCCCAATGACCGAGCACCGGCACTGTGATCTTGCTCGCGTCGAGGTATTCGAGCGGAGGGAAGCCGTACCACACGACGGCACCCGACAGACCCGGAATCTGGTTGGCGGCCAGCAGCGTGAGCGCGCCGCCCATGCAGTAGCCGGTGATGCCGACGCGGTCGGTCAGCGTCTTGAGGTGATCGACGGCGCCGCGGATGTCCTGCGAAGCGGCGTCGCCGAAATCGAGGCCCGTCATCAGGTGATGGGCTTCTTCTTCCTCGACGGTGTGCTTGCCGCGATAGAGGTCGGGCACGAGCGCGTAGTAGCCGGCCTGCGCGAGGCGGTCGGCCACGCCGCGAATCTGGTCGTTCAAGCCCCACCATTCCTGGATCACGACGATGGCAGGCGCGCCTTCGGTCTTTTCGGGCATGGCGAGGTAGCCCTGCAGCGCTTTGCCGTCGGGGCGATTGAAGCTGATCATGGAGCCGGCGGACTGTTTCATGAATATTCCTCGATGGGTGGTCGGTTAAGAGTAAACGGTTGCAGGGAAAAGATCAGACGCAAGCATAGCGCTTGCAAGGCCGCTTTGCTCGGAGCGGCATTGTTTGTCACGGCTGCGCGGTTGACGCGCGTCATTCGCCAAGCAGGTGCAGCACGACTTCGCGCGTGTGCGCGTGCCGGCGATGCTCGAACAGGTAAATCCCTTGCCAGGTGCCGAGCAGCGGGGCGCCACGCTCGACGGGAATCGAAAGCTGCGTCTGCGTGAGCGCGGTGCGCAGATGCGCGGGCATATCGTCGGGGCCTTCGGTGTCGTGCTCGTAGCGCTGCGGGTCTTCGGGCGCGAGTTCGTCGAAATAGCGTTCGAGATCGCGGCGCGCAGAGGAATCGGCGTTCTCCTGAATCAGCAGCGATGCCGAAGTATGCCGACAGAACAGCGTCAGCAACCCCATGCCGATGCCGCTTTCGCGCACGAAAGCGCGGACTTCCTGCGTGAATTCGGTCAACCCTCGCGAGCGCGCGTTGACGTGCAGATGGTGGATGGCCTGGCGCATGGTGAAATCCTCAAGTATTGGTGCGGCCTGCGTGCGGGGAGCGTGGCGCGCCTGCACGCGAAATGGCCCAGGCTGGTAGGATACCGGCCTTGCCAGTTACCGCCTCATTTCAGGAGTTTGTGTTGAATCTCACCCGCTTCGCCAAGGCCCGTCACGCCACCAAATCATTCGATCCTGCTCGCAAGATTCCCGCCGCTGTTATCGATGAGCTCAAGGAACTGATCCGTTTCAGCCCGTCGTCGGTGAACGCGCAGCCGTGGCATTTCGTGGTGGCGCAAAGCGACGCCGCTCGCGCCCGCGTCGCGAAGTCGATGCAGCCGGGTTATGCCTATAACGAAGCGAAGGTCACGCGCGCCTCGCACGTGCTGGTGCTGTGCGTGCGCAAGGATATGGACGAAGCACACCTGAACGCCGTGCTGGAGCAGGAAGCCGCCGATGGCCGCTTTGCCAGCGACGAGGCGAAGACGGTCCAGCAGAACACGCGTGGCTTCTACGTCAATCTGCATCGCGAGCGAGATGATTTGTCCGCATGGATGGAAAAGCAGGCGTTTCTGGCGCTTGGCACGCTGCTGATCGGCGCATCGACGCTTGAAATCGACGCTTGCCCGATGGAAGGTTTCGACGCGAAAGCGCTGGACGAAGAACTCGGCCTCGCTGAGCGCGGCCTGACGTCGATCGTGGTCGTGGGCCTGGGCTACCGCAGCGCCGACGACTTCAACGCCAAACTGCCGAAGTCGCGTTTGAGTACGGAAGCGGTGTTTACCGAACTGGTTTAAGCATCGAATAGCGCGGTATAGCGCTTGAAATCGCCGATAACCGCAGCCGCGCTGCGGTTATTCGCGCTCGTGTAGTATCGACGCTTCCATCCACTCACGCGTTACAGAACGGAGCGGGCCATGCAGGGCATCAAGCGCCGGGTCGTCTATCTCACGTTGTTTGAGGGACTCGGCATCCTCATCACGGGAACGAGTTTTGCCTCGGTTGCGGGGAGTGACGCAAGCCACGCGGGCGCGGCGGCGGTGTTGACATCGCTGGTCGCGGTGACGTGGAACGCTGTTTACAACTGGTTGTTCGAGCGCTGGGAAGCGCGACAAACCAAACGCGGGCGCAGCCCGTTGCGACGCATCATGCATGCGATCGGCTTTGAGGGCGGCCTGGTGATCTTTCTCGTTCCGATGATTGCGCTGACGCTGCGCGTCTCGCTGGCCGAGTCCTTCCTGATGGACATCAGCCTGACGGTGTTCTTTCTCGTCTACGCGTATATCTTCAATCTGATCTTCGACGTGATTTTTGGTTTGCCTGCTTCTGCGATGCCGTTGCCGCAGGACGCGCAGGACGCGCAGAATGCGCGCGTGGAGCCGTGTAACTGACTGTTGGTGCTGCTGGGTCGTTGCGGCTTTACTGATTGCATATATTGGCAATCCTGATTAATTAATTGTGTTGCATGGTGGGAGGGAGAAGCGATCCCGCCGTAACGTGCCGATGCTTACTGTGCGTTCGGAGCCTTGTGGCTGTGTGCCTTCTTCGCCTTGGACTTCGACTTTTCGTGCTTTGCGTTGTGGGCGTGCTTGCCCTTCGCATGTTGAGCCGGAGCGCGCGTGGAATCCGATGCTTCGTCGAATTGCATGGTCGAGGGTTGTGCCTGCACATTGCGGGCGTGTTCTTCGATCTGCGCGGCGCGTGCCGGGTCCATTCTGAATGCCGTTTTCGGCGTTTTGCGCCGATGCGATGCCCGCGAACGCGGAGAGGGAAATCAAAACGGCGATGCCGTTAATCTCGCGCACACCCGCGCCGCTGCTCGACGTAACGATGCGCGTGGGGTCGCGCGAATCCTCAACGCGCTCGAGATCGATCGTCCGCCAGTTCGGCGTCCCGGCAATACGATCGAGGTCGATCCGCGTGCGCTCGTCCTCGTCGAAAATCATCGGCAGGAAACTCGCGCGGGCCGTCGCCTCCACGCGATATTCAAACAGCTTGCCGATGCCTTCGCGCCCGGCAATCCTTCGCAGAATCAGTACGCTTTCATCATGCGGTCGCCCACGGGAATTGACCGTTGGGCGTTCCGGCAGGGCGGGGCCGCGCATGCTCAGCATTTGCCATTGCAGCGCGGTCATGCGCGAGCGCCAATGATTGTCGCGCCGCACGCGGTTTTATCGCCGATAAAAGCAACCGGCACGCCGCCATGCGTGCATTTTCCGCTTGCCTGAATGGGGAAGTTGCCGCCACATTTCGGACACCTGATGAGATGTCCGTCCAGCGCCACGCGCCGGCCCATGTGTGCGAGATCGTGGGCGGCTTCGATAGTCTCGCCGCCGTGATCGGTTGTATCGCCTATACGGGCAACTTCGCGCCCGGTCGTCGCATCACGCATTGCTCACCCTAACGAATCGGGGCAGCAGGATTTGCCGCCTTGAAACATTAAAGTGATCTCATAAGAGATAAAGTGGTATCCGAAAACTCTTAAATCGCGCGGCGAGCGTCACCGCGTCAAGTTCGAGTCTGCGATGTCAGGCCGAAAACACCGCCACCGCGCCTTGCAGTCGCATCGCCTGTTCGTCGAGTGCGTGCGCGGCCGCGGCGGCTTCTTCCACGAGCGCGGCGTTCTGCTGCGTGACCTGATCCATTTGCGCGATCGCCTGATTGACCTGTTCGAGGCCACGGCTTTGTTCCGTCGATGCCTGCGCGATCGACTCGAACACGTCTTTCGCCGAGGCAATGTCGGCGCGCAGTCGTGTCATGGTCGCGCCGACGTCATGCGCGCGCGTCGCGCCGCCCGAGATCGAGGTGGTCGATTGTTCGATCAGTTCCTTGATCTCCTTCGCGGCCGTCGACGATCGTTGCGCGAGCGAGCGCACTTCCGATGCCACCACCGCGAAGCCGCGCCCCTCGGTGCCCGCGCGCGCCGCTTCGACCGCCGCGTTGAGCGCGAGGATATTGGTCTGGAAGGCGATGCCTTCGATGATCGAGGTAATCGACGCGATCTTTTCCGCGCTGCCCGACGCCTCGTTCATGGTTTCGATCATCTGTGCGGACATGGTGTTGCCCGCGTTGACGGCGTCCATCGCGCGCACGATCACGTCGCAGGCGTGGCGCGCGTTGTCGGCGTTCTGACGCACGGCTTCGGTCAATTCGTGCGTGGTCGCGGAGGTTTCTTCGAGCGCGGCGGCCTGCTGTTCGGTGCGCGACGACAAATCGGTATTGCCGGCCGCGATCTGCGAGGCGCCCACCTTGACGGCTTCCACGCCCTGCGTGACTGAGCCGACGATGGTCTGCAGCGAGGTCTGCATATCGTCCATGGCGCAGAGCAGGCGGCCGGTTTCGTCGCTGCGGGTGCGGTCGATGCGGCTGTCGAGGCGGCCGGCCGCGATCGCCTGTGCGGTTTCGACGGCGCGCGTGAGCGGGTCGCGGATCGCGGTCACGAGCCAGCGCCCGGCCAGCGCCGCGCACAGGACGGCCAGCGCGGCCGCCAGCGCCACGCTCGTGTAGATCGTGTGCCGTAGCGAGTCCAGTTCGGCGGTGCGCGTGTCGATGCGCTGGCGCTCGCTTTTGTCGAGTGCGTCGACGGCGGCAATCATGTCGCCCGTGCCCAGATAGCTGCCGAATCCTTCGGTCAGCGCGCTCAATTGCGCGAGCGTGGCGCTGCCGTCGTTGACCTGCGTGCGCATCGCGAGCATCGGATCGACGACCTTGGCTTCCCAGGCGTCGTACTGCGCGACGGCGGTATCGACCAGCTGGTTGCGCGCCGCATCGGCGGGATCGAGCGCCTTGATGGCCGCCATGCGCTGCCGGAAGTCGCCGATGTGATCGACTTTCCACTTCTTGTGGCCGGGCTGGCCGTCGAGGTTGTAGGCGAGCAGCGCCCAGATGATGTTCAGGTAGTCGGCGCCCGCATCCTTGACGAGCAATTGCGCCTGCACGGAAACGGCGTTCTGTTTCTGCTTCTGATCGATGGCGTTGAGGCCGTACCAGCACACGGCCGAACTGACGAGAAACACTGCAATGACGACGCAGAACGCCGTGGTCAACTTCTTGCCGATCGAAAGGTTCTGCATCTTCATGTTCACGGGAAAGCGGGGAAAAACCGCGAGCATCGGCTCGTCTGGATTCAGTCTAGATTAATATGGTAATACGGTATACCAACACAAATAGTCAGACAAGCGCTTTCAGAATATGGATTACCACTATGGCGAACGAGGAGAGTTTCGGGCGCGTCATTCGATGCGATAAGCATCATTTTGAGTGCGGATGAGGGGAAAAGGTGGGGCGACGTCCGTCGCGCGGCAACCTTGCGGTGGCGGCGCGACGGACTTCAGCGTGATGAGTTACGCGTGCGCGGGCTTTTTCGCGACGCTTTGCGGGGCGGCGGGTGCGGCTGACGCTCCGGTTTCCGCGCGCGCGACGTTAAGCGCGTCGCCGAGCGAGTTGGGCATGACGCGCAGGCCCAGGTCGGCGGCGCTGATCACCGGGTTTTCGGCCATCACCAGGGTGCGGCGGATGCAGTTGAACAACTCGCGCACGTTGCCGGGCCAGTCGTATTGGCGCAACGCCGTGAGTGCGTCGGCGGAAAAGCCGCGAATCTTGACCTGCGACTCTTTTTTGTAGAGCGCCAGCGCGTGCTGGGCGAGCAGGTCGATATCCGCTTCGCGCTCGCGCAGCGGCGGCGTGGTGACCTTCAGCACGCAAAGCCGGTGATAGAGGTCGGCGCGGAATTTTCCTTCCGCCACGGCCGCTTCCAGATCGACGTGCGTCGCGGAAATGATCCGCACGTCGACCTTGATCGGCGTGTTGCTGCCCAGCCGCTCGAACGTGCCTTCCTGTAGAAAACGCAGCAGCACGGCCTGGCATGCGTAAGGCATATCGCCGATTTCGTCGAGAAACAGCGTGCCGCGCGACGCCGATTCGATCCGGCCGATCTTCTGCTGCAGCGCGCCCGTAAAGGCGCCGCGTTCATGGCCGAAGAGTTCGGCCTGCAGCAGCGTGGCGGGAATGGCCGCGCAATTGATGGCGACGTAAGGCTGGCGCGAGCGCGCCGAGCGATTGTGGATGGCGAGCGCGGCGAGTTCCTTGCCGGTGCCCGATTCGCCGCTGATAAAGACCGGCGCGGGCGTGCGCGCGCAGCGCTGGATGCCGCGGTAAAGCTCTTCCATGGCGTCGCATTCGCCGATCATGTCGAACTGGCCGTGGCTGCGCCGGGAAGAGACGCGCTTGGGCGCTTCCGGCGGCGTGGCGGCGGCATTCGCGGCGTTCGGGATATTCGACGTCCTGGACGCGTCGCGCAGCGTCGCCAGACCGTAAGCATGGCCGATGGCGAACAGCAGACTGCGGTCAGGGTAGGGCGACGTAATGAAGTCGTAGCAATGATCGAGGATGAACTGGCGCGTGCCGGTGTCTTCGGACTGGCCGGGCTGCACGAGCGCGATCCACGTAACTTTCACCTGTTGCGCGTAGGTCTGCAGCGCGCCCAATTGTTCCTGCGTGACGTTGGGCGGCAGCTCGATCAGGCCGACGCGCGAAGCGGCAGGCGCCGTCGCCTCCGTACCGGTTGCGAGCGCAACCTGCCAGTTGGCCGATGTCAGCAATTCGACGATGCGGGTGTCCGGGATGGCCGAGACATACAGTACCGAACGCTCCGCTGCCATTGAAGTCGAGATGGTATTCATGATTCCCCCGAAACGAATCCACCGGCCGAATCGATCGTGTTTTTGCCGATCGTATTCGCCAATGCGCGTGGTCTGGGTGCGCACAGAATGACCTTAATTCAACGTCGTGCAGGTTGCAATCAGATTAAAACCGCATCGTTTTTTGCTTAACGCGATTTAGTCAGATGATTGTCGAGGTGGTACTCGACAGGTATTTTTATTAATCGCGATAAATAGTTCAGGCGTTCGTTTTATTTGTCTGCTTGATTAAGTGCGGCATCAACGCGCTGCCGTGCGCACGCGCGCCACGGTACGACGGCGCGTGGGGTCGAGCCGCACAATCTGCGCGGTGCGCGCGACATTACGCCCGGCGCGCTGCGTGCGCTGGGTATGTTCAATGGGCAGCGTGCTGACCTTGTTCTTGGTCTGATAACGACGGCGCACGAGATAAACCGGGCGGCCCTTGGATTCGTGATAGATGCGCCCGACGTATTCGCCCACCACGCCGATGCCGATCAATTCGATCCCGCCCATGAACAGCAGCACGGTCAGCAAGGAGGCGTAGCCCGGCACGGGATTGCCGAACAGCACCGTGCGCCCGACGATAAAGCCGCCATAGAGGAACGCGGCTGCCGCGATGGCAAGGCCGATATAGGTCCAGCTACGCAGCGGCACCGTGCTGAAGCTGGTGATGCCTTCGAGCGCGAAATTCCACAGCCGCCAGCCGGAGAATTTCGAGTGCCCGGCACTGCGCGCCTCGCGCACGTAATCGACGATCACGGTCCGGTAGCCCACCCACGCGAACAGCCCCTTCATGAAGCGCCGCGATTCGGGCAGGCGCCGCAGCGCGTTGACGACTTCGCGATCCATCAGGCGGAAGTCGCCGACATTCTCGGGCAGCTTCACATCCGACAGCACGTTATGCACGCGGTAGTAGAGCCCCGCGGCGGTGCGCTTGGCCCAGGTGTCGCTCGCGCGGTTGGTGCGCCGCGCGGCCACCACATCGGCGCCGTCGCGCCAGTGCTCGATCATCACGGGAATCAGGCTCGGCGGGTCCTGCAGATCGGCGTCGATGGGAATCACGGCGTCGCCGAAGGCCTCGTCGATACCGGCGGTCAGCGCGGCCTCCTTGCCGAAGTTGCGCGTGAGGTCGATCACGCGGATACGGCGGTCCTTGCTGCTCGCGTTGATCAATCGGGCGAGCGTCGCATCGCTGCTGCCGTCGTTGATGCAAACGATCTCGAAGCGGATCGAAGCGATGGCTTCCAGCACCGGAACAAGTCCGGCAAAGAACGCTTCGATCGCTTCTTCTTCGTTGTAGAACGGCACCACCATCGAAACAAGCGGCTTGCTGATACGTGTATTCATGATTCCCCCGTCTCTCCTGCTGCGTGGCGTCGTGCCACGTCTGCTTTGACTGCGGGCGCTTGCGGCGCCAGCGCAGCATCAATCGTCCCGGTTGCCTGCCAGCACAACGGGCGCGTGCTGCGCCTCGCGCGTGCGTTGAACCAGCATCCACAGCGTCAATGCGCTGATGATCGGCAAAAACTGCACATGCACGCGCGCGACCACCAGCATGCCGAGCACCGGCGCGAGCCAGAGCAGGCAGAGCCATTCGCGTTCGCCGCGGCGCCATCCGTGCGAGAAACCATAACGGCAGCACCAGGCTATCACGACGCCATACCAGGCCAAGTCGTAGTCGTGCAGATACGGGCTGACCAGCAGGCTTGCGCACATCAGCGTGGCGGCGCGCAGCGCGAGCGGAGCCTCGCGGCGCCAGGTTTCTAAGACGGCCCAGCACGCGGCCAGGATCGAGATGCCTTGTAGGGCGTAGGCGAGCGGCACGGGCGCCTGCAGCATGCGCATCAGCGCGAAGAAGGTGGGGATGCGTTCGAGGCAGCCCTTGCCGGCTTCGACGTAACCGGTTGCAAAGGTCGTTGCGTGCACAAAGGCCTCGAAGGTATTCGCGCCGAAGGCGAACAACGCGAGCACGAGCGTCGCCGCCACGGTCAGGCAAGTCGATGCGAGCGCGCGCCACGAGCGCGAGCAGAGCAGCGCAAAGGGAAACAGCGGTGCTAGATGCGGCTTCACAAAGAGGAGTCCGAAGCAAATGCCGCTTGCCACCGGATGCCGGCGCAGCCAGTGCAAACCCAGCCCGGCCAGCGCGGCGGTCAGCAACGCATTCTGTCCCATCACCACGACGAGCGCAGCGCCCGGGAACGCCAGCGCCATCCAGCCCGCTTCGGCATGGCGCACGATCGCGCGCACCGTCACGGCGAAGAACGCGCATGAACCCAGCACGAACAGCACGACCGCTGCGGGATAAGGCAAAAGCGCGAGCGGCAGGACGGCGAGCAGGGCAGTCGGCGGATACAGCCACGGCAGCACATAACCGCCGGCTTCGACGGGCGCGGGCGAAATCGCCAGTTCGATCGCCTTGATCGCCTGCATGTTGTAGGCGTCGATGGCGTGGCCCTTCAGCGCAAGAAACGACGCGCTCCAGAACGGCAGCATGTCGGTGGCGGGTTGCCGGAATCCGGCGTGATGCGACGCCAGATGATAGAGATAGCCCAACCCGACGATCAGATAGCACATCAGCGCCACGAACGACCAGTTGCGCAGCCGGGCAGGATTGAGCCAATGTTCGGCGCGCATCGGCGCGCGACGAGCGGCGGCAAGGTGCGCGCTCATCGTGCTTCTTCTTCGCGCGTGCGGCGCAGGACGAGCAGCAGCACGAGCAGCAGAACGATCGAACCGATCTGCGGCAACTCCAGGCAGCGGTTCAACAGTTCGAAAACGGGCAGCAACCACGCCAGCACGATGATGGTCTGCTCGCCGCGCTGCCAGCCGGTGCGCAGCCCGGTGGCAAGCAGCCACGCCAGCGTGAGGCCGAGCCAGGCCAGTTCGTAATGCCAGACATACGGATTGGCGATCAGCGTGGCGACGGCAAGAATGGCGATTCGCGCGCCCGGATCGCGCGTTTTGCGCCAGATATGGCATGCCGCCGCAATCGCGAGCGCGGCAATGGCGCCCTGGATTACGTAGGCGAGTTGCAGTGGCACGCCGCCCAGACGCAGTGCGGCGAACGCCGTCGGCGAGGCGAGCCAGAACAGCCGGCCTTGTTCGAGAATCACGCTACGGGCGAGATCCGCGGCCAGAAAAGAGAGCTTGAGCGTGGGCGTGCCCAACACGGCGATGCTTACCGCGGCAAATGCCGTGGCGGTGACCGCGGCGCTGGCGAAGGCGCGCCAGGAGCGCGTGGCGATCAGCAGAAACGGAAACAGCATGGCCATTTGCGGCTTGATGGCCAGCAGTCCGATGCAGATGCCGGCGCGCACGGGAAAGCGGTCGATCCAGCGCACGGCGAACAGCGCAAGCGCGGCCGTCAGCAGCGAATTTTGTCCAAACAGGGCTGCCACGAACACGCAAGGCAAACTCGCGATCAACAAAATAGCGACGCGAATATTGCCGGTCCAGCGCGCGAGTTCCGAAGCCGCCAGCGCGCCCTTGACGTAGATAAACAGGCTCGACGCGACAAACAGCGCGTAAGACAGGACGAAGGGCAGCAACGCGAAAGGCGTGACGAACAGCAGGAAGGTGGGCGGATAGAGCCACGGCAGAAAGGAGTCTTTGGGGCCCGGACCGAACAGTTGCGCGGCCGCGGCGGAGAAAGACGTGAAGTTGTACACCTGGGCCGCAGTGCCGTGCAGCATCACATGCGAGGCGCTCCAGAACACCGCGAAGTCGCCGGCCGGCCGCGCGGTGCCGGTTGCCAGAAAACCGTGCGTGATACGCGCCCACATCGCGAGGAAGGCGATATAAAGAATGCACATCGTCAGGCAGTAGACGACAAACCGTTCTTTTGTCATCCAGCCTCGTGTGTGACGCCCGGCGCCGCGCGCCGATCCCAGTGGAATATCCATTGTCCCGCCCCCGAATGGTCTGCCGATCCGGAACGGATGTCCTCGGTCGTGCGACTTGTTTCACTGCTTCTTTTGCGTTTCTTCCCTGATCGCTGCCTGTTGCCTGATTGCCCTTTTGCAGCACTTTTCTTCATCTTCTCGTGCAATCCAATTCGTCTGCATTAATAACCGACGATTGATTATGTGTAGAAACGGCAAGGCGTTTCAAGCCCGCGTATTCCATGGGCGCCGGCGCTGCCGCGCACACAGCGTTTTTTGAAGCGTTTTGGGTCGATTTGTCGGTTCAAAACAGGCCCATGTTTCAGCCTTGTATCAACTGCGGACAGCTTTGCTGCAGCGCTAAAAAAAAGGGTGCGCGGCGCGACATGCCGCAGTCCCAGGGAAAGTCCTGGGGAAAGAGGCCGGAAGCCTTTATCCATAGGGCAGACGCACCGTGCAGCGCAGTCCGACCCCCCAAAACCGATGTATCAATCCAGTAACAATTTCTAACACGGAGTTGTCGCAGGCAATTCTTGCCGAAATGCGCCCAATCCAATGCTGGCGGGCTTTTCGCCGAGCTGGCCCGGACTTTGCCTAGGACTGGACACGCAGGTCGGCGGTGTCGGGAACGAAACAGCCACCGCAGACCTGACGCACAGCACCGGCATAGACCGGATGCGAATAGAAACGAGGTTGAATCGGGGCATAAAAATGATCTACGGGGTTATCGAGCAGTTTGCATCTTTTGTACGACGCACCTTTTCCAGCCGTAGCGCGCCAGCAAGTTGGACGCTGGCCGCACGGCGGACTCTACACCTTGACACACGCAGCGGCGGCCAGCTTCGGCTGAAGCCGATTGCTGCGATGTGCGCGAGTCCGGCCATCCGCATGCAGCCGATGTTGCAGCAGGTCTGATCGCCAGCTTCTCTTTTCAGTCGCTTTTCAGTCGCTTTCGAGTCGTTCATCCCCAACGCCATTCCGGCAATGGGATTTATGTAGTCATCCTAATGGAGTTAATCATGAAGAACATCATCGCTAACGCAAGCCGCTTCATCCGTGACGAAGAAGGCATCTCGGCCATCGAATACGCGCTGCTCGGCTCGCTGATCGCGCTGGCCATCATCGCCGCTGTCTCGGGCCTTGCTACCAAGATCAGCACTGCTTTCGACACGATCGGCGATTCGATCTGAGTCGCGAGGCGGCGGACGAATCGCTGGCGGCGATTCGTCCGCTCTGCCCGCATACGCAGTCTCACCAACCAACACCAACCCATAAAAACAACACGAAACGAGGGGCGCCATGTTTGTCGAACATCTTCCGCCGCAACCCATTCCGCTGTGCGTGGCGTGTCTGGCCATCGTGACGGCCAGCACGGATCTCGTCGCGCGGCGCATCCCCAATCGCATCGTGCTGGGCGGTCTGATCGTCGCTCTGCTCGCCCAGGTTTGTCTGCTCGGCGCCTTGCGCGGCGGCGTCGTCTGGATCGAAGGCGCGCTGGCGGGTTTCGCATTGCTGCTGCCGTTTTATCTGGTACGCGGGATGGCCGCAGGCGACGTCAAACTCATGATGACGATCGGCGCCTGGGTCGGCCCTGCGTTTGCCTTGCATATCGTGCTGGTGGCGCTGTTGATCGGCGGAGTGTGGTCGATCGCGGTGATCGTGAAGCACGGCAAGTTGAGAGATTTGATGTTGCTGGTCCTGCGTGGCTGCGCGCGCTGGCTTCCGGGTATTGCCGGGATAAGCGCCGCGTCTCATGCACAGCCGGCCTCGCTGGGCACGCTGCCTTACGGCGTGGCGATTGCCAGCGCAACGATAGGGGTTTTGTTCGCCTCGGCCTGACCGCGAACGTCGCCATCAACGAAGGAGTTTTGCCATGAAGAACAGTCGCGCGTTGATCATGTTTGTCGTCGCCCTCGCGGCGGGTCTCGCGGCCGCACTTTCGGCGTCCCGCTGGCTCGTGCAGACCTCGTCGAGCGGCATCACGTCGGTTGCGGTCGCCAATCAGGACATCAGTCTGGGCGAGCCGATCGAAGCGAATATGGTGCATACGGTCAGTTGGCCGGCCGACAGCCTGCCGCCCGGCGTATTCAAGGATGCGAAGTCGCTCGAAGGCCGCGTCGTGCGCTCGAGCGTCACGAAGGGCGAGCCGGTGATCGAAGCGAAGCTCGCGCCGGTCGGCACCAAGGGTGGTTTGTCGGCGGTCATTGCGTCGGGCAAGCGGGCCATTACCGTGCGCGTCAACGATGTAGTCGGTGTGGCGGGGTTCGCACTGCCAGGTAATTACGTCGATGTGATCGTGAATACCCAGGAGCCGGGTCATACCGATCAACTGAGCATTTCCAAAACGGTGCTGGAAAAAATTCTGGTGCTGGCGGTTGCGCAGCAGGTGAGCCGCGAAGACACGGCACCGAAGGTGGTGGATGCCGTCACGCTGGAAGTCACGCCGGAACAGGCTGAAAAACTCGATCTCGCACGCAGCGTGGGCACCTTGTCGCTGGTGTTGCGCAATCAGGTCGACGAAAACAACCTCGCCACGAGCGGCGTGACCAAAGACTCGCTGCTCGGCAAAGTCGAACCGGTGGCCGCGCCGGCGCCGGTGAAGCCCACGCGGATTCGCTACGCGGAACACAAGGCGCCGAAGCGCGACTGCATCGGCGTGATCTCGGGTGTCACCAGCACGCAGGAATGTTTCTGAAAGCGATCGCGCGCGACCGGGCGCGAGCATAGACAAGCGCATCGAAGCGCGGCATCGAGTTTGATCACAAGTACAAGCAACACAGTACAAACAGACATGTAACGGGGGCAATCCGTCATGAATACAGCACTGCAAAACCCATCGCGGCGCCTGGACCTGCGCCGCAAACCGCTCGCTGCGGCCGTGACAGCCTGGCTCAGCGCCGGCTTGCTGATTGCGCAACCCGTGCATGCCACCGACGGCGACGAAAATGCACCCGCCGTGAAAACCGCGGCTGCTCCGGCTTCGATGGGGCGCGGCCCGATGCAGATGACCATCAGCATGACGCCGGTGCCGGCTGCGCCTTCGGCGCCCACGGCCGTGCCAGCGGGACCGTTGCGCGGCCCGAACTGCACGGGCACGATTCGCGGCGAAACCACGGTCGTGGTGCCGCTGGGCAAATCGGTGCTGGTGCCGCTCGACGAACAGGTGCTCAACCGTACGCTCGGCAATCCTGTGGTTGCGCAGGCAACCATGTTGTCGCCGCGCACGCTGTATCTGGTGGGCCAGTCGGTGGGGACGACCAATATGATCGTGCAGGGGCGGGGCGGCTCGTGCCAGATTATCGACGTGGTGGTCAACGTCGATTCGGGCGGCCTGATGGCCTCGCTCTCGCAACTGCTGCCGGGCGAACACGATATTCATGTGTCGACGGCGGCGGACAATCTCGTGCTGACCGGCCATGTGTCCACGGCTCAGGCCGCGCAGCAGATCGTCGAAATCGCCAAGGTCTATAGCGCGCGCGCCGTTGGCGGCGACGGCAAGGGCGGCGGCGTGATCAATATGTTGAGCGTGGATTCGCCGCAACAGGTCATGCTCGAAGTGAAGGTCGCGGAAGTCGACAAGACGCTGATGGATCAACTGGGCGCGTCGGTCAACATCCAGGGCGGCTTCGGTTCGTGGACCGGCGCGCTGGTGAGCAACCTGCTGGCGGGCGTATCGAGCGCGATCGGCTTCAGCAAGGCGAACAACAAGCCCTTGTCCGTGGCCATCGACGCGCAGAAGACCGACAGCCTCGTGAAGATTCTCGCCGAGCCGAATCTGGTCACCATCAGCGGTCAGGAGGCGACCTTCCTCGCAGGCGGCGAAGTGTTCATTCCGGTGCCGCAAAGCAGCGGCGGAACCGCGAGCACCATCGTGCTGCAGCAGGAAGAGTTTGGCGTGGGCCTGAAATTCACGCCGACGGTGCTGGGCAACGGGCGCATCAACCTGCGCGTCGCGCCCGAAGTGTCCGAGTTGTCCTCCACGGGCGTGACGCTGAGCGCGACCAATGTCAGCGGATCGTCGATCCTGCCGCTCATCACGACGCGCCGCGCTTCGACCACCGTGCAGATGAACGACGGCGAATCGTTTGCGATTGGCGGTCTCATCAAGAACAACGTGACGGGTTCGCTGAAGGCGGTGCCGGGACTCGGCGAAGTGCCGATCCTGGGCGCGCTGCTGCGCAGTACCTCGTTCCAGCAGGACCGCACCGAACTCGTGTTCATCATCACGCCGCATCTGGTCAAGCCGCTGCCGATGTCGAATCCGCCGCTGCCGACGGATAGCTTCACGCAGCCCAATGAAGCCGATGTCTACGTGACCGGCAACATGGAAGGGCGCGGCGCAGCACGTGCCGAAGCCGCGAAGAACAGCGCGCCCGCTGCACCGGCACCGGCCCCGGCACCTGTTGCCGCGCCAGCTGCGGCCCCCGTGCCCGCTGTACAGCCCGCCGCCGATGTCTCGAAGGCGCCGCAAGCCGATGCCGTGCCGACGCCGGTTTCGCAGGCCAGGCCGCTGCCGGAACCCGCACAGCTTGCTCAAACGAGCGCCGTCAAGCAGTGATGAAAAAGGGAGAACGCCATGAAACCCACCTATCTTCATATCGCTCGCTCGCTGGTGCCCGTGACGGCAGCCTGCCTGGCCCTGAGCGGTTGCATGACCAGCACGCCGATCTGGGACAAACACTTCGGCGAAGCCACGCGCGCCGTCATGCAGGCGCAGATCATCGACCCGCAGGCCGCCGAACATCATCCATCGACGCCGGGTGTCGACGGCGAATCGGCGGTCTCGGCGATGACCCAATACGACAAGTCGTTTGCGCATCCGCCTACTTCGACGAATCCGTACACGATCGGCGTGAGCGCCGGCACGACAGCAGGCAGTCAGTAATCCTGATCGACGCGCCGTTTCTACAGCGCCAAACGAGGTACACGCCATGATCGACATCCTCACCCTCTCGAAAGACGCCGCCAGGCTCGCGCAGATCATGAATCTGATCGGCGAATGCGGCAACTACCGCACGACGCGCGTGGTGGGTGACGCCGCCACGCTGATCGAACGTGGCGACAGCCTGGATCTGTTCGACATGCTGATCGTCGATGCGTCTTCGCTCGACGATGGCGCGCTGTCGTCCACCGCGCGTCTGTGCCGCGAACACAAGCATCTGACCTGCATCCTGATTGCCGCCGACGCCTCGCAAGACACGCTGATCGCGGCGATGCGCGCGGGCTTTCGCGACGTGCTGAGCTGGCCGCTCGAACGCCGCTCGCTCGAAGAGTCGCTGTCGCATGCGCAGGCACAGCACAGCCAGCGCAATGCGCGCGAGACCCAGGTGGTGTCGTTCATCGCCTGCAAGGGCGGCGTGGGTACGAGTTTTATCGCCAGCAATGTGGCGCATGCGCTGTCGAGCCAGCGCGGCAAGCGCGTGCTGCTCGTCGATCTGTGCCAGTTGTTCGGCGACGCCGCCTTTCTCGTGACCGACGAAACGCCGCCTTCCACGCTGCCGCAGATGTGCATGGAAGTCGAGCGCATGGACGGCGCGTTCTTCGGCGCGAGCGTGGTGCACGTGAGCGACAGTTTCGACATTCTCGCGGGCGCCGGCGATCCGGTCAAAGCCGCGGATATCAAGGCAGAACGGCTCGAATGGATTCTCGGCCTGGCGGTGCCGCGCTACGACTTCGTGATTGTCGATGTCGGGCAGACGATCAATCCCTTGTCGGTGCTCGCGCTCGATCGCAGCACGCAGATCCAGATGGTGCTGCAGGCCACCATGCCGGGCGTGCGCGCCGCGCGGCGGCTGCAGGAAATACTGATGTCGCTGGGCTATGCGCCCAGCCAGTTGCGCCTGCTGCTGAACCGTTACACGCGCCATGACGAACGCACGCGCGCGGCGCTCGAAGAAGTGCTCGGCATGCGAGCGGCCCACGTCGTACCCGAAGACGCGCGCGCCGTGATGGCCGCCGTCAATCAGGGCGTGCCGATTGTAAAGAGCGGGAATTCGGCGGTCGCGCGCAGCGTGCAGGACATCGCAGCGCAGATTGCGGGCAATGCGGGCGCTGGCGCAAGCGAGTCGTCGAAATCGAAGTCGTGGCTGGCGCGCCTGCGCCGTGACAGCAGTGATAACCGTGGTGCAATCCAGGCGGAGGCTCGTCATGTCGCTTCGTGACCAGATCAGCGCGCAGCGCGCGCCGAACGGCCCGCGCGCCGATTCCTTGAACGGCTCGGCGGGCTTGCTGCGCGCCGCCTACCAGAAGCTCAAGCGCGAAATCCATCAGGCTGTGCTCGATCGTGTCGAACTGGAGCGTCTCGCGCGGCTGCCGTCCGAACAGGTGCGCCAGGAAATCGCCACGCTGATCGCGCGCATTCTCGAAGACCAGAAAGCGCCTGC
The DNA here is from genome assembly GCF_905220255.1 of Paraburkholderia sp. J69-1. NCBI lineage: Bacteria > Pseudomonadati > Pseudomonadota > Betaproteobacteria > Burkholderiales > Burkholderiaceae > Paraburkholderia > Paraburkholderia sp. J69-1. The sequence goes on from NZ_CAJMZG010000022.1 coordinate 59,177, forward strand.
CAACGACATCGAACGTCGCCAGCTGGTGATCGACGTCTACGACGAAATGTTCGGTTTCGGGCCGCTCGAAGTGCTGCTGCGCGACCCCGGCATTTCGGACATTCTCGTCAACACGTTCAGCCAGGTGTATATCGAGCGCAAAGGGCGGCTCGAACTCAGCGACGTGACGTTCTACGACGACGCGCACCTGATGAAAGTGATCGAAAAGATCGTGTCGCGCGTGGGCCGCCGTATCGACGAATCGAGCCCGATGGTCGATGCGCGTCTGCCCGATGGCTCGCGTCTGAATGCCATCATTCCGCCGGCTGCGGTGGATGGGCCGCTGGTGTCGATCCGGCGTTTTTCGGCCACGCCGCTGCAGGTGGCCGATCTGGTCGCGCTGCAAACGCTCACGCCGCCGATGGCCGATGTGCTGGATGCGCTGGCGCGCGCGAAGATCAATATCCTCGTTTCGGGCGGCACGGGCAGCGGCAAGACCACCTTGCTGAATCTGCTCTCGGGTTTTATTCCCGCCGACGAACGCATCGTGACGATCGAAGATGCGGCCGAACTGCAATTGCGCCAGCCGCACGTGCTGCGGCTCGAAACGCGCCCCGAGAATATCGAAGGGCGCGGCGAGATCACCCAGCGCACGCTCGTGAAAAACGCGCTGCGGATGCGGCCCGACCGCATCATCCTCGGCGAGGTGCGCGGCGCCGAAGCGCTCGACATGCTCAACGCCATGAACACCGGCCACGAAGGGTCGCTCGCGACGATCCACGCGAACACGCCGCGCGATGCGCTCACGCGCCTCGAAAACATGATCGGCATGGGCGGGATGGCCTTGCCGCCCAAGACCATGCGCCAGCAGATTTCCTCGGCGATTACGGTGGTGGTGCAGGTCGCGCGTCTGACCGACGGCCGCCGCAAGATCATCAGCCTTTCCGAATTGACCGGCATGGAAGGCGACATCATCAATATGCAGGAGATCTTCACCTTCAGGCGCAACGGCGTCGACGCTCAGGGCAACGTGCGCGGCGCGTTCAGCGCGACCGGCGTGCGCCCCAAATTCTCCGAGCGGCTGGAGGCTTTCGGCATCCATCTTCCTGATGCCACCTACGATCCGGCGCGGCGTTTCGAAGCGGCATGAACCCAACCTCGCCTTGTGACTGGAGACCGGCATGAGCCCGATCTTTTATGCGGCCGTGATTCTGTTGTTCGTCGCCGTGGTGTTGTCGATGGAAGGCGCCTACATCTGGTGGAACAGCCGCCATGGCCCTGTCGCGCGTCGCGTCGAATCGCGCATCCGTGCGATTTCCGCAGGCGCGCAGGTGAATGGCGAACGCCTGTCGATTCTCAAGCAGCGCCTGCTCAGCGATGCGTCGCCGCTCGAACGTGCGCTGATGCTGCTGCCGCGCGCGCATGTGATCGACCGCTTCATGCAGCAGGCCGGCATCCAGTGGTCGGTGACGCGGCTGGCGACGACGTGCGCCGTGTGCCCGCCCGTGGTTTTCCTGATCTCGATGTTCACGCCCGCGCCGCTGCCCGCGATCGTGCCGCTCGCCTTGCTGTCGGCCTCGTTGCCGGTGCTTTACGTGCGGTGGCTGCGTGCAAAGCGTCTGCATCAACTGGAGCGGCAATTGCCCGAAGCGTGCGACATGCTGGCGCGTGCGCTGCGCTCCGGTCACGCCTTCAGTCTCGCCATCGATATGGTCGGCACCGAATTCGCCGAGCCGATGGGCGGCGAATTTCGCACCACCTTCGACGAGATCAACTACGGCGTGTCCCTGAACGAGGCGCTGGCGAATCTGGCCACGCGCGTGCCGATCCGCGATCTCCGCTATTTCGTGATCGCCGTGCTGATCCAGCGCGAAACCGGCGGCAACCTGGCGGAAGTGCTCGACGGTATCACCGTGCTGATCCGCGAACGTTTCAAGCTGTTCGACAAGGTGCGCGTGCTGTCGGCGGAAGGGCGCCTGTCTGCGTGGGTGCTCGGGCTGATGCCGTTTGTCGTCGGGACGTTGATGCTGTTCTTGAACCCCACGTTCATGCAGGTGCTCTGGAAGGACCCGATGGGCCTGAAAGTCGTGTGTGCGGCGCTGGCGAGCATGGCGGTCGGCGTCTTGTGGATGTCGCGCGTGGTGGCGCTGCGCGTATGAATGCGCGGACGCATGTGCGGACGAATGCGCGTAGCACCGTGGCTGGCACGGTACGCAAGGAGGCAATATGCAAGCGCTGAACCTGACCCAGATCGCGACGCTGACCGGCATATTCGCGGCCGTGTTTCTCGTCGTGCTCGCGCTGATGCAGGCGTTCTCGTCGAAGAATCCGCGACGTCGTATCGAACAGGCGGGCGCCGGGCGTTCGGGCCCGGCCAGCGCGACGGCCGACGGCGCGCAGCCCGCCGAACCAGGCAGCAAGTGGCTGGAAACGATCGCCGATATTTCGCAGCCTATTTCGAAGCTGTCGATTCCGAAGGAAGGCTGGGAAGGCTCCGTCGCGCGTCTGAAGCTGGTCAATGCGGGATGGCGCACGCCTAACGCGGTGGCGATCTTCTTCGCGGCGAAGACGGTGCTTGCGCTGGTTTTGCCGCTTGTCGCGCTGGTCTTTCTGGTCGGCACCAAAATCGAAACGAGCGCGGTGACGTTCTGGCTGATTCTGGTTGCGCTCGCATCGTTCGGTTTCTATCTGCCGAATATGGTGCTGTCGCGCAAGGTCAAGAATCGCCGGCGCGCAATCTTCGAAGACTTTCCCGATGCGCTCGATCTGCTGACCGTGTGCGTGGAAGCCGGTTTGGGTCTCGACGCCGCGCTGATGCGCGTGGCGGCGGAAATCAAGCTGGGCAGCCCGGTCGTGGCCGCCGAACTGGATCTGCTGTTGCTGGAGTTGCGCTCGGGTTTCGCGAAGGCTAGGGCCTTGCGCAACTTCTCACTGCGTACAGGCGTTGAGGATATCGAATCATTCAGCACTCTGCTGATTCAGGCTGATCGTTTTGGCACGGGCATTGGTGCATCGCTGCGCGTGCTCTCGGACACGCTGCGCACGCGCCGCCGCATGCGCGCCGAAGAACAGGCCGCGAAGATCTCGCTCAAGTTGCTGATGCCGCTGCTGTTCTGCATCTTCCCTGCGCTGCTGGTCGTGCTGGCGGGACCGGCTTTCATCAACATCTACCGGACCCTGCTGCCCAGCCTGCCGGGCTCGGGCGGTTAAGGCCGGGGAGCGCGAACATGCGAACGCATTGCACGCAAGCCAGACGTCAACGGGGAACGGCGGCCGTGGAGTTTGCACTGGGCTTGCCCGTGCTGCTCTTCATGATGTTTTCGATCGTCCAGGCAGGATGGTGGATGAGCAACTATGTGGTGATCACCAACGCGGCTTCGACCGGTGCGCGTCTGCTTGCATCCGAGCGCGGTTTTGCGTCGCCTTATACCGATACCGCCAGTGCGATTTCCTCCGCAACCGGCAGTCTTTCGGGCACGCAGACGGTGACGATCGCGGTGGCCGGTTCGGGCGTGAGCGCCACCTGCTCGGGCGCAACGGCCAATGCCACCTGTGCGACGGCGCTGGGCACGCTCAGCCAGCCGCCCGCAGCGGGCACCATGGCGAACGTATCGATCAGCTATCAGTTCGCCGGGCCGTTCAGCGGTTCGCTGTTCGGGCTCGGCTCGATCATGCCTTCGAGCATGAGCGCGAATGCTTCGGTGGTGGTGCAATGAACGGCCGGCCGCGCGGTCAACGGGAGAGCGCCATGCGCAGACAACATCAGAAAGGCGTGGTGGCGGTTGAACTGGCGGTTGCTGCTCCGGTGCTGATTGCCATCGTGCTGGGGATTGCCCAGTTTGGCTGGCTGCTCGCGAATTCCGTGATGGTGGCGAGCGCGGCGTCGTCGGCGGCGCAGAACTTTGCGTTCCAGCGCGGCACGACCACGCCGTATAGCTCGACGCAAACGCAGATGACGTCGTCATCGACGTTCCTCAAATCGGCGAATCTGGCGCTCACGACTACGGTCAACGGTTCGCAGTGCACAAGCGACACGAACTGCTCGACCGCATTGACAAATGGCACCGGCCAGGCCGCAGCCGTGACGGTCGCGTACACCTTTACGCCCTTGCTGCGCGGCTCGGTGTTTGGCCTCGCCGCCATGCCGGCCACCTTGAGCACGACGGTCGTGACACGCGTGCAATAAAAAACAGACGCTATTTCGGGGGACATCATGAAAAGACATTACGTGCGACGTGGGGGACGCAAGGCGCAGCGCGGCGCGGTTTCCGTGATGGTCGCGTTGTCGTTGATCGTGTTGCTGGGCTTTGCCGCGTTGTCGATCGATCTCGGCTACATCGCGTTCAGCCAGCGGCGTCTGCAGGCGGGCACCGATGCGGCCGCGATGGCCGGTGCGATGGATCTGTGGAAGAGCGCATCGTCGACCGCATTCGCGGACGCGCGCGCCTACGCGGCCGGGCAGGGCAACAACACGATGCCGCCTGGCGTAACGGTCACGAGCACGACGGTTCAGGGCCTGACGCTGAGCGCGAGCAGCGTGCCGCTGCCGGCATCGCAAGCCGCATCGACGTATAACGGCATTCAGGTCACGCAGCAGGCGAGCGTGCCGCTATTCTTCGCGCGCATTTTCGGCGTCAATACGAAGACGATCTCCGCCACGTCAAAAGCGGGCGCGGGATTTGGCGCGGCGCCGTACAACGTCATGATCATCCTGGACACCACGCGCTCGATGGCGACGACCACCGACAGCAACTGCAAGAATTCGAGCGGCGTGGCGCTCACGCGCCTCGCCTGCGCCCAGGCCGGCGCGCTGCAATTACTGACCGGCTTGACGCTGGCGGGCGACAACGTCGGCTTGATGGTGTTTCCGCCAATCAGCCCCAGTTCGTCGAGCTATAGCTTCTCGTGTTCGTCGACGGAACCGGGCGTGGTGTCGACCGGCCAGAACGGTTATTCGGCAGTGGGCGTATCCGGCTCGAACGCGACGTACCAGATCTCGCCGCTGGGCGGCGGTTATCTGAGCAGCGGGACGCTCAGCACGAGTTCGGGCATCGTGCAGGCGCTGGGCGGCGCAACCAGCAAATGCAGCGGCATTAGCGCGCCGGGCGGCCTCGGCACTTTCTACGCACAGGCGATTGCCTCGGCGAATGCTGCGCTAACGAGCTTTTCGCAGAACCAGAGCCCGGCGGGCAAAAACGCCATCGTGCTGCTGAGCGACGGCATTGCGACGGCCAGCACGACGCAGCTTGGCAATGTGCTCGGCAAGACCGGCGGATCGAGCTACGTCTACGGCACCGAATGCCAGGCCGCCATCAACACGGCGACGACGGCGAAGAACAGCGGCACGACCATCTATACGGTGGCGTATCTGGGCGGCGAGGGCGCTTCCGCACCTTCATGCGCCGACGGCGCAGACGCGCTCACGGCCTGCGGTACGATGCAGTCGATCGCCACCAGCCAGTCCAACTTCTACTCGGATACCTGCACGAACGCGAGCAGCACGCAAAGCCTGAATCAGATTTTCTCCAGCATTGCGTACAGCCTCACCAAGGCGCGACTGATTCCGCCGAACGCGACGTAATGGCAGGATTGGCCATGCGTTTCAGTCAGCGTTTCCTTTAAAACGCATGGCCGGATCGAGTAACAGGCGAAGCGCTTCAGGTTCCCGATTTCAGTTGCGCCCACAAGCGATTCTGTAGGCGCATGATCGCGGGCGGTTGCGGGCGCATGACTGTCATCTTGTCGAGCACTTCGTCGGACGGGAACGTGATGGGGTCTTTGGCGATTGTCGCTTGCACGAAGGTCATAGAAGCGCGATTGGCGGTTGGATAAAACACCTCATTGGTAATGTCGGCGCTCGTTTTGGGGTCTTCGATGTAATTGATCCATTTGAGCGCCGCTTCGGGATGCGGCGCGTCCTTCGGAATCGCCATCATGTCGAACCAGACCAGACCGCCTTCCTGCGGATTCACGAACTCGATCTGATAACTGCGTTTGGCCTCCACGGCCCGGCGCCGCGCAATGCCAGCGTCGCCCGAATACGCCACGGCGACACACATATCGTTATTGGCCAGATCGTTGATATAGCCCGACGAATTGAACTGCGTGATATAGGGCCGAACTTTCTTCAGCGTTTCATACGCGGCCATATAGTCGGCGGGATTCGTGCTATTCGGATTCTTGTGCAGATACTGCAGCACGGCCGGAAAAACGTCGGATGCGGAATCGAGAAACGATACGCCGCAACTCTTGAGTTTCGCCAGATTGTCCGGATCGAAAACTAGCGCCCACGAATCGGCCGGCAATGCGCCGCCGAACGCTTTCTTCACTTCCTGCGTGTTGTACGCGACGCCATCTGTGCCCCACGCCCAGGGCACGCCGTATTGATTGCCCGGATCGGCGTCGCTGACCAGTTTCATCAGATGCGGATCGAGGTTCGCCAGATTCGGTAGTTGCGATTTGTCGAGCTTGCGATAGACGCCCGCCTCGATCTGCCGGGCCATATACGCGGACGAAGGCACGACCACGTCATAGCCCGAGCTTCCTGAAAGGAGTTTGGCCTGCAAGGTGTCGTCGCTATCGTAGCTGTCGTAGCGCACCTTGATGCCCGTCTGCTTTTCGAAGGTGGGAATCGTGTCGTGCGCAATGTAATCGGACCAGTTATAGACATTGACCTGATCGTCCTGCGCCTGGGCGGGCTGCATCACGGCAGCCGCAATCATCGACAAAGCGAGCGAGCCCGCGACGGTATGGCGAATCTTTTTATGAAATTTCATCATGGCTTCCCAATGAGTTGTCTGGAGTCGGCGTGTGTCTCTCCACGCCCGGCGTCTGTTTCAACAGACGAGGCGTACCGGATTGCCGCCTGAGCGGTATCGCCAAAGAGGCTGAACGGACGCAAGCGGACACAAGCGGGCCGCGGCTGTGTCAGGCAGCGGATCGCTAATCGGAACGGAAAGGCCGCGGGCTAGGGCTTGGGAAGCAGGGAGGCGATTTCATCCTTGCGTACGGCGATGAAATCGCATGCCATCGCCGAGTGATGGCGACGCACGGAACGCATGGAGAGGACAGTGTCGATCGAGAAATAACAGCAGGGCCTGGCCGGTTTGCACGAGCCCGAAGAAATCGCGCTGCGCATGGCGAGAAAGCCGCCATGTCCTCGATCGTACTGTATCAAGGGGCCACGAAATTTCATGATCTAAGGCGCACGGGTACGAAACGTATGAGCGTCAGACTGCTGATGGAATGCCGGTTCGCTATTCGATCTGCGGATGTGCAACGAACTTTGACCGGCGAATTCATAGTACCTGCGCCAATAAGCGTGTCAATGGGGGCATGCATGGTTATGGGGCGCGACAGTCGTGGCACATAGACGGGCGGGATTGCACGCTAGTGGTGCTCGTGCGCCCCGTTGCAGTGCCGTTAAGCAGGAGGATGTTGCGCGCGCAATCAATATCGCATCGCAAAACGCAATAACTGTGCGCTTTGCGCGCGACTGGCACGAAGCTCGCTTAAAGCAGCGACAGAGTAGAAGCGGCTAGCGACCGGCACGGCCTTCAAGGCAGCCGGCACCGTGGGGCATTGCTCTTGGGGCGCATCGTGCGCCCACGCCGATCGTCGATCGGCGTTTGACCGGAACCGTCGGGTTCCGCCAACAAGGAGCGAACGATGCAGCGGCCCCAAACGAATCATCCTCATTCCATCGTCGAACCGGTGCTTTTGCGCGCCGTGGATCGGCTTCGCAGCATCCTTCCCCACAGCACCTGGAGTGCATCCATGAGCAATCTGCTTCGCGTTGCGCGCTGGCTTCGGCTCGCGCGTATTTCCGGCGTTATCACGGCGATTTTCCTGACGACGATGCCCACCTTCGCCCGCGCCGACGACCACATCACGCTACTCACAAGCTGGTACGCGCAGGCCGAGCATGGCGGTTTCTATCAGGCGGTGGCGACCGGCATCTACAAGAAGTACGGCCTCGACGTGACGATCCGCATGGGCGGTCCGCAGGTCAATGGCTTGCAACTGCTCGCGGGCGGTCAGGCCGATTTCATTCTAGGCTATGACTTTCAGGTGCTCTCCGCCGTGGAGGCGAATATTCCCGTCACCACCGTGGCTGCGTCGTTCCAGTTCGATCCGCAAGGCATGCTCACGCACGACGACGTAAAGACGCTTGCCGATCTCAAGGGCAAGACGATTCTGGTGGCAGGCTCGGGGCGCACGAGCTGGTGGCCGTGGCTGAAGTCGAAATACGGTTATAGCGATGCGCAGGCGCGTCCCTATACCTTCAATCTGCAGCCGTTCTACGCCGACCGCGATGTGGCCATGCAGGCCTATCCCACCTCCGAGACCTTCCAGGCCGATGCGGCGCACGTCAAGACGCACTTCTTCCTGTTCGCCGATGCGGGCTACCCGCCGTACAACACCACGATCGTGACGATGCGCGAGACGCAGAAAAACAAGGCCGATATGGTTGCGCGTTTCGTCAAGGCTTCCATGGATGGCTGGAAAAGCTATCTGAACGACCCGGCGCCGGGCAACGCACTCATCAAGAAAGACAACCCGCAGATGAGCGATGCGCAGTTGGCCTACGGGGTCGCGCAGATGAAGAAACTGCGCCTGGTCACGGGCGGCGACGCCGCCACGCTGGGGATCGGCGCAATGACCGACGCGCGCTGGAAGCGCACTTACGACTATATGGTCAACGCTGGCCTGCTCAAGTCCGATACGGATTACCGCAGCGCTTACACGCTTAAATTCGTCGACGCCCTCAAGGTCATGCCCTGAGCGTCGCGCTCGCAAAGAGGAGATACAGGATGCTCGTGACTCAACAGAAAGTGCTGCGCCGCTTCTGGTACGCCATCATGCCGATGACGCAACTCGACGCAGGGCCGCAACCGTTCACGCTGCTCGGCGAACCGATCGTGCTCTGGAAGGGCGCCGACGGTCAGCCGAATGCGCTGCGCGATCGCTGCTGCCACCGCACGGCGAAACTCTCGAAGGGATTTGTCGATGCCGACGGTAATATCGCCTGCGGCTATCACGGCTGGACTTACGACTGCAGCGGGCGCTGCGTGAAGATTCCGCAGAGCGACGGCACGGCGATTCCCTCGCGCGCGATCGTGCCCGCTTACCGCTGCGAAGCGCGCTATGGTTACGCTTGGGTCGCGCTCGACGAACCGCTGCAACCCATTCCCGAGTTTCCCGAAGAAACCGCAGGCGGGTATCGGCGCATCCTGCAGTTCTACGAACGCTGGGAAACCAGCCCGCTGCGCATGATGGAAAACTCATTCGACAATTCGCATTTCAGCTTTGTGCATAAGGCGAATTTCGGTTTGTTCAGCAGTCCAAAGCCTTCGAAATACGAGTTTCGTCCGCATGAATGGGGTTTCGAGGCCGAAACGCACGTGCCGGTGCGCAACCCGCCCGCGAGCCACCGCATCACCGGCACGACCGAGGAAATTACCGAGCGTCATTTGCTGAACCGCTGGTTCATGCCGTTCGCGCGGCGCTTTGGCTGCGTCTATCCGGCAAGCGGCGTGCATCACATCATCTATAACTGCGCCACGCCCATCGACGATCGCACCATCATGCTGTCGCAATGGCTTTATCGCAACGATACCGAAGACGCCTGCAGCACCCAGGAACTGATCGACTGGGATCGTCCGATTACCGATGAAGACCGCGATATTCTCGAAGTGACCGACTACGACGCCTGTATCGACGTGCGCCGTCAACAGGAATGTCATATGGAATCGGATCAGCCTGGCCTGCTGATGCGTCGCATGCTGCTCAAGCTGCTCGAAACGCACGGCGAACGCGAAGTGTTCCGTATCGAAACGGAGGTGTGAGCATGTCGATCCCACTACTTGCAGTGCAGCGCGTAGACAAGCGCTATCCGAACGGCACGGTTGCGCTCGACGATGTACGGCTCGATATCGCGGCGGGCGAATTCGTGTCGCTGCTCGGGCCGTCCGGTTGCGGCAAGAGTACCTTGCTCAAGATGTTCGCGGGCATCGAAGCGCCCACGCACGGTCATCTGCGCTGGTGGGGCGGGCCGTTTTCGACGGTCGGCACGGCTGGGCGGCGGCTCTCCTTCGTGTTCCAGGAGGCGACCTTGATGCCGTGGGCGACGGTCGCCGAAAACGTGCGCCTGCCGCTCGACCTGGCAGGCGTGCCACGCCGCGAAGGCGATGTACGCGCGCGCGAGGCACTGGAAGGCGTGGGTCTCGGCAAGTTCGGCGATGCTCGGCCACGCGAATTGTCGGGCGGCATGCAGATGCGCGCATCGTTGGCGCGCGCGCTCGTGACCGAGCCCGATCTGCTGCTGCTTGACGAACCCTTTGGCGCGCTCGACGAATTCACGCGCAACCGTCTGGACAGCGACCTGCGCGCGCTATGGCAGCGGCGCGCGATGACCGTGGTGTTCGTCACGCACAGCATTCACGAAGCGGTGTTTTTGTCGAGCCGTGTCGTCGTCATGCAGGCGCGGCCGGGCCGCGTCATCGCCGATGTGCCGATTCACGGACCCGCCACGCGCGACGACGCCTGGCGAATCAGCGCGCCCTTTATCGAGCATACGTGCACGCTTTCGAAACAGATTTCCGACGCGCATGCCGCGTCGCTGATCGATGAAGTCAGCGAGGTGCAATCATGAGCGGACAATCGTTGCCGATGGCAAGCACGACCCACGAAAACGCGGAGAAAACTGCGCGCGTGCGCGTGCCGCTGTTACAGCGTCCCGGCGTGGCGCGCGCGTTGGCGCCGTGGATCGTGGGACTGCTGATGCTGGGTATCTGGCAGGCGTGGTGCACGCTGGGCGCGGTGCCGGCGTATCTGGTGCCGTCGCCGCTCGCGATCGTGCAGCAACTCGTGCAGGACTGGCCGATGCTGTTCGCGAGCCTGCTGGCGACGCTCAAGATCACGCTGCTCGCCTTCGCTGTGGCGACCGTGCTGGGCGTGGCGATTGCGCTGCTGTTCGTGCAAAGCCCGCTGATCGAAGCGAGCCTCTTTCCTTATGCAATCCTGTTGCAGGTCACGCCGGTGGTGGCCATCGCGCCGCTCATCATCATCTGGGTGAAGAACACCACGGCCGCGCTCGTCGTGTGCGCGATGCTCGTCGCGCTGTTTCCGGTGATTTCGAATACGGCGCTCGGGCTGCGCAGCGTGAATCCGGGACTCGTGAATCTCTTCCGCATTCACCGCGCAACGCGCTGGCAGACGCTGGTGCGCCTGCGCATTCCGAGCGCGTTGCCCTACTTCTTCGGCGGGCTGCGTATTTCCAGCGGTCTTTCGCTGATCGGCGCCGTGGTGGCGGAGTTCGTCGCGGGTACGGGCGGCAGCGGCGCGGGGCTGGCGTACCAGATTCTGCAAGCGGGATTTCAGCTTAATATTCCACGGCTATTCGCTGCGCTTTTGCTGATCACGGTGACGGGCGTGCTGCTATTCGGCCTGACTGTGTGGCTGTCGCGCCTGTGTCTGCGCGGCTGGCATGAAAGCGAGCTTTGAATTCATGAATGATTTCCCGACGAGGCGTATTTGATGACATCGACTCATTCCACCACGCTGATCCGCAATGCCGCCGCGATCATGACCGGCGGCGATCCGCGCACCGGCGAAGCAACCCGGCTCGACGGCCCGGATATCCGCCTGCGTGGCGACAGCATCGAGGCGATCGGTGCGCTGAGCGCATTGCCCGGCGAGAAGGTGATCGACGCAAGCGATTGCGTGATCTATCCGGCGTGGGTAAACACCCATCATCATCTGTTCCAGTCGTTGCTCAAAGGCGATCGCGGCGGACTCGACGCCAGTCTGACGCCCTGGCTCGCGGCCACGCCTTATCGCTTTCGCGCGGGCTTCGACGAAGCCCGCTTCCGGCTGGCGGCGCGCATCGGTCTGATCGAACTGGCGCGCTCCGGTTGTGCGACCGTCGCCGATCACAATTACCTTTATTACCCGCGGATGCCGTTCGATAGCTCGGCGGTTCTCTTTGAGGAAGCCGAACGATTGGGTTTGCGCTTCGTGCTGCTGCGCGGCGGCGCAACGCGCACGCGCCAGCTCGAAGCGGAATTGCCCACCGCTTTGCGCCCCGAGTCTTTCGACGACTATCTCGCCGATATCGAACGCCTGGCCGCGCGCTATCACGATCCGTCACCGCGCGCGTCACGCCGCGTCGTGATGGCGCCAACGACCGTGCTTTATTCGGTCTCGCCGCAGCAGATGCGCGAAAGCGCGGCGTTCGCGCGTCGCCTGGGTTTGCGTTTGCACAGCCATCTTTCGGAGACCGTGTCGTATCAGGACAGTGCGCAGTCGATGCACGGTTGCTCGCCGGTGGCATTTTGCGGCGAGTACGACTGGCTCGGCGACGACGTCTGGTTCGCGCATCTGGTCAAACTCGACGCCGATGAAATCGCGCTGCTCGGCCAGACGCGCACGGGCGTCGCGCACTGTCCGCAGAGCAACGGGCGGCTGGGCAGCGGCATCTGCCCGCTGACCGAACTGGCCGATGCGGGCGTGCCGATTTCGATTGGCGTCGATGGCGCGGCCTCCAACGAAGCCGCCGACATGATCTCCGAAGTCCATATGACCTGGCTCGCGCAGCGCGCCCGCGTCGGCATGGCGGCGCGTCCCGCTTACGCGGGTGGCACCTTCGAGGGCGGCGCGCACGCGGCGAGCGTGGAGGACGTGATTCATTGGGGCACGGCGGGCGGCGCGAACGTGCTGGGCCTGAGCGAACTGGGCCGCATTGCGCCAGGCGCGCCGGCGGATATCGCAATCTATCGTCTCGACGATCCGCGCTATTTCGGCTTGCATGATCCGGCGATCGGCCCGGTGGCGAGCGGCGGGCGGCCGGCATTGAAAGCGCTGTTCGCAGCCGGCAAACCGGTGGTGATCGACGACGCGATTCCCGGCGTGGATATGGCGGAACTGGGCCGCGAAGCGCGTGCAGCCGTGCAGGCGTTGATGGCGCAGGCGTGAACGCAAGCCGCTCTTGAGCTGCTGCATTGCACAAAGCGCGCGATACGCACCAACCTGGGCGCGGCTTTCGTTAGAATCGACTTTCGTCGGGCCCAGAACAGCATATCTGCAATGCGGTAGCCGTATTGGATCAGCCATACGGCTCACCGCGTTCATCCTTTACAGGAGGCGAGCGTGCCAGGTTTACTTCCCAACGTCGACCGCGACGGACTCCTCGAATATTCGGTCGTCTATACCGATCGCTCGATCAATCACATGTCGCAGCGCTTTCAGGGCGTCATGCGCGATTTATCGGCTTCTCTGAAAAAAGTCTATAACGCGAAAGCGGCCATCATCGTGCCGGGCAGCGGCACCTTCGGCATGGAAGCCGTGGCGCGCCAGTTCGCGACGAACCGCAAGTGTCTGGTGATTCGCAACGGCTGGTTCAGCTTCCGCTGGACGCAGATCTTCGACATGGGCAGCATTCCGTCCGAGTCGATCGTGCTGAAGGCGCGTCCGGTCGAATCGGGGCGCCAGGCCGCCTATGCGCCGCCGCCCATCGAAGAAGTGGTCGCGGCAATCAGGCAACAGAAGCCCGATCTGGTGTTTGCGCCGCATGTGGAAACGGCGTCCGGGATGATGTTGCCCGATGCGTATTTGCGCGCTGTCGCCGACGCCGTGCATGAAAGCGGCGGCATGTTCGTGCTCGATTGCATTGCCTCGGGCACGATCTGGGTGGATATGCAGGCCACGGGCGTCGATTTGCTGATCAGCGCGCCGCAAAAAGGCTGGAGTGCCTCGCCGTGCTGCGGTCTCGTCATGCTCAGCCCGCTTGCGCGCGAACGCATCGACTCGACAACCAGCACGAGTTTTGCCTGCGATCTGCGTAAATGGCTGCAGATTATGGAAGCGTACGAGAACGGCGGCTTCGCCTATCACGCCACGATGCCGACCGACAGCCTCGCGGTACTGCGCGACGTGATGAAGGAAACCGAAACTTATGGCTTCGAAAAGGTGAAGGCGGAGCAGCTTGAGCTCGGCCAGCGTATTCGCGCGCTGCTGGAGGAAAAGGGTTTCCGCAGCGTGGCGGCGAAAGGATTCGAAGCGCCGGGTGTCGTCGTGAGTTATACGGATGACGATGGCATTCGATCAGGCAAGAAGTTCGCCGATGCCGGCTTGCAGATCGCGCCTGGCGTGCCGCTGCAATGCGATGAACCCGAGGACTTCAAGACGTTCCGTATCGGTTTGTTCGGGCTGGATAAACTCAATGATGTGAGCGCCGCGGTAGCGCGTTTCGACAAGGCGTTGAAGAGTATCGCCTAAATCTTCTTGCCTAATCGTCGAACGGCAATTCACCCTGCGTGGGGACCGCCGTGGGAGCCATTCCTGCGGCGGATTCCAGCGAACCGATACGCACACCAATCAGGCGAATCCGCCGGTCCAGCGATACCCGCTTCAGACACTCGCCCACGGCTCGACGAATGGCCGCGGCATCGGCGACCGGTTCGGGTAACGAGAGATCGCGCGTGACGATCTTGAAGTCCGCGAACTTGATTTTCAGGCCCACTGTGCGGCCGCGATAACCCTTGCGTTGAAGGTCTTCGGTCACGCGCTCGCACAGACGGGTGAGGGCGGGCGTGAGCGTCGCGCGGTCGCGGACGACGTGCATATCGCGCTCGAACGTGGTCTCGCGGCTCATGGACTTGGGTTCGGACGAGACCACCACTTCGCGCTCATCGTGGCCTTGCGCAATGCGCGCCAGCCACGCGGCGTAGGTGCGTCCAAAATGCTCCTGGAGCAGGCCAGGGTCTGCCGCCGCGAGTTCGCCCACCGTCGTAATGCCGATGCTCGCCAGCCGGTCATTCGCGCGCGGCCCGATGCCATTGACTTTTTTCGCGGCCAGCGGCCAGATGCGCGACTCGAGATCGGTCATCGAGAGAATCGTCAGGCCGTCGGGTTTGTCGAGTTCGGAGCCGATTTTCGCGAGCAGTTTATTCGGTGCAATCGCAATGGAGCAGGTGAGCCCCGTGGCTTCGCGCACGGCATGCTTGATGCTGCGGCCAAGCGCTTGCGATTCGCCTTCCACGTGAGTGAGATCGACGTAAATTTCGTCGATACCCCGGTCTTCGATCTGATCTGTGAACGTGCGTACGGCGTCCTTGAACAGGCGCGAATAGTGCCGATAGGAATCGAAGTCGGTGGGTAAGAGAATGGCGTCCGGCGCGAGTTGCGCGGCCTTCATCATGCCCATCGCCGAGAACACGCCGAAGGCTCGCGCTTCGTAGGTGGAGGTGGTGACCACACCGCGCCCCGCGTAATCGCGCAGTTTTGCAAAGCGGCGCGTGCCGTCGGGCAGGCGTTCCGGCGTGGCATTGCGGCCGCCGCCAATGACCACCGGCTTGCCACGTAACTCAGGATAGCGAAGCAATTCCACCGATGCATAAAACGCATCCATATCGACATGCGCGATACGGCGTAACGGTGAGCTGTTCATCTCGACGGTCATGCAGGGCTGCGGCTTTGTTCGTGATGTTCAAATACGTTATCGAACGCAACGGGTGCCGGATTGCGCCACCATTGAAGAGCGGGAAAACCCTTGGGCTGTATATTTATACAGTATTTTACCGCTGTCCGGTGCGAGTCTGCAAGATACCGGTAAAATGCCACGCCGGCTAACGGGCATTGACGCTCCAGACCTCGCTATTAAAGGCACGATTTAATCCATGTCGAACCAGACCATTCAATTTACGCCCGATGCCGATCCAGACTCCATTTCGTCGGATGTTTCGGCGTTTGGCGGCATCCTCATGACGACGCAAGTCCCCGTTCGCGCGGACGGCAGTCTCGAACTGGGCGATATTGAAGCGCAAAGCACGTGCACGCTTCAGGCCCTGAAAAACGCGCTCGAAGGCGCGGGCAGCTCGCTCGATCGCGTCATGCACCTGACGATCTATTTGACGGATATGGCCGACCGGGCTGCGTTCAACGCGGTCTATCAGCGCTTTTTCAGCAAGCCCTGGCCTGTGCGTGCTGCAGTAGGTGTGGCGGCGCTCGCAGTCGAAGGGATGCGTGTCGAAGTGACCGCGATGGCGGCCGGGCCCGTCAACGGTTGAGCCAGTGCAGAGGGAGGATTGTGCAAGGCAGGCCTCCCTCGTTCAATTCGGCAGCATGCACGCTGCTTCAGGTCTTGCGACCGCGCTTAAAGACGGAAAGCAGGATCAGCGGAAAGGGCAGCAAACCCAGAAGCAACCAGACAAGGACGTACACAGACTGAAGTCCATCGTTTTGCAGGTTGACGAACAGTTTGACGGGAATGCCCTGAGGAAAGTATGAGAACACGGCGGCGATGCCAAATTCGCCGATGATTCTCACCCACGCGATCACGGCGCCCGTAGCCACTTCTCGCGCTGTGAGCGGAAGGCTCACGTACCAGAATGTCTTCCATGGCGTGCAGCCTAGATCCTGTGCGGCCTCTTCGAGCGTTCGCGGTACGTTTTCGAAGGCTGTTCGGGCGGAAATAACGAAATACGCGAGTCCGCCATAGACTTGTGCAACGACGAACGATGCCGGGTTATTGTTGAGCGACCAGCCGAGCCCGGAAAGCATCGCTCCAACCGGTCCATACGGACCATAAGCACAGACCAGCAGAATCCCTGTTGCCAGCGACGGCGTGAGCAAAGAGACAAGCACCAGTGTTTCGACCGCGCGGCCAGACCATCCACGCGCTCTGGCCAGCCAGAACGAAAGCGGCGTACCCACTGCAACGATGATCGCGAGTGCCCACGCGCTGAGCACAAACGACACCCGCACGGCCTCCAGATCGCCGTAAGCGGGGGTGAAATGACGCCAGTGAGTCTGGCCGATCAGCGCAAGAAAGGGCACCGCCAGGATGGCGAGTGCGGGCAGCCGCAATGTCCACCCCAAAGCGCCCCAGATGCGCTGCCGGTTCCGGCTGGGCGAGGCAATGTCCAGCGACATGATCTCAGTGGAGTACGTCGCCCTTCGGCTGTCCATATCCGCGCGCCTTGAAAATGGCCTGGCCTTGAGGGCTCAACGCAAATGCAGCGAATTTTTTTGCCTCAAGCGGGTGTGGCGCATTCTTCAGGATTGCCACATAAAAGACCAGCGGCTGGGGCTTGAGCGCCTTTAATTCGCCAGCAGGATTGCGGATGTTGAAGGACACCGTGTTGTACCAGTCCTGCGCGTAGGCGGGATTGCTTAGATTGATCTGATCGGGCAGCGGGATATAAGGCAGACCGGCCGATTTCACTGCGCTTTCATAACCCGACGACGCATCCACCTGACCGGCTTCAAGGCGTGTGAGCAGGCCGCCTTCCCCGAACACTTCGCGCGGGTTCTCCGTATCGCCGAGAAGCCTGTTTTTCAGGCCCGGCTGCTGGTAATAGCGTTCGGCCAGCATCATCGTGAAGATGATGTTCTGCCCTTGCGGATCGATCTTCGCGTCCGTTCTGCCGAAGCGCAGCCCCGGTTGCGCGAGCACCTGCCACCACGGTTGCGCGCCAGCGGTCTGGCTTGCCGCGAGTTGCTTCGCGTAAGCGCTCTTCGGGTTGTAGGCGATCACCATACTGGTACTGGCGACGGGAATCGCCTCGTCGATCAGTCCGGCGCGTTTCAGAATATCCATCGGGCCCGGCGTAATAGAAAAGAACACATCGGCGACGAGATTTTTCGACGCCAGAAGCCGCGCCATGCCATACGCCCCTTCTCCTTGCCCCTGATATTGCACATGGTTTTGCTGTGCGAATGCAGGCCCAAGTCCCTGATCCATGACGACACCCATCGAACCGGCGTAGGTCACGCGCACGGCTTCTTCAGCGTGCGCCGTTCCCATCGACAGGGTCAGTGCTGCGATGGACGCCCATGCGGCCATACTCGGTCTCATACGTTTCCTTTCAGGAAGTTTTACAGATGCTGCTCGCAAGCGGCATGGAAATGTAGCGCGATCAGAAACGTCGGGACGATCACAGTTCGACGTATTTATTCGAACCACAGTGCAGCCGCAGCGCCGTTCTTCGGTAGGTGATATAGCGTATGGGTCGTCAAGATATCGTTAAGAAATGCGGATTTTTTGAATTTCATGGCTATGTATTTTTCTCATTGCCTCATGAAAAACAAGACTTGGACGCGTGCTGTTTTTATCGCTACATTTCGGCGCCTTTACTTTCGGATATTGAGTAGCTGACAGAATTCATACGCCTACGGATCTTCTTCACGCGAAGATGAAGATCGGTTTAATCGCGAGCCTGGCCGCAAATTCCTGCTCGGGCCAGCGATATGATGCAGCGACCATTTCTGCCCACTGGCCTCAAGCCGCTCAGCGCAGCGCGAATCGAAATATCATGGAACATGAAAAGAGGCTTCGTCCTCAACGGCTCGTATCGAGCTGCCGGAATCCTTATACGCGCAGAAAATTCCTGAAACTCGGCGCGTCTGCGCTGGTGGTCGGCATTCGCCCTGAACTTGCGGCCGCGAGCACGAAACCGAAAATCGTCGGCGTGCGGGTATGGCCTGCCGCGGACTATACGCGAGTCGCGATCGAATCCAATCAGCCGCTCGAGGTCAAGGAGCATCGACTCGGGACGCCCGAGCGGCTGGTCGTCGATCTTCAGGGCTTGACGCTGGATCAACGCCTGCGGGACATCGTTGCGCAGATTCATCCAGACGATCCGTATATCAAGGGGGTGCGGGTGGGGCAGTTCTCGCCGGAAACCGTGAGGCTGGTGGTCGATCTCAAGGGCGCGGTCGCGCCGAAGGTGTTCTCCACTGCGCCTGCGGGCCGCTATGGTTACCGCCTGATGGTCGATCTGTATCCGCCGATGCCGACTCCGGCGCAAGCAGCGCATGGGCAAACCGAAGCGCAAGCACAGGCGCAAACCGAAGCGCAAGAGCAAAAAGCCGCCGCGCGCAAGCTG
Source organism: Paraburkholderia sp. J69-1 (assembly GCF_905220255.1). Lineage (NCBI taxonomy): Bacteria > Pseudomonadati > Pseudomonadota > Betaproteobacteria > Burkholderiales > Burkholderiaceae > Paraburkholderia > Paraburkholderia sp. J69-1. The sequence goes on from NZ_CAJMZG010000022.1 coordinate 78,043, forward strand.
ACGATTGCAATCGATCCAGGCCACGGTGGCGAAGATCCCGGTGCGATCGGCGGTTCAGGCACCTACGAGAAGCACGTCGTACTGGACATCGCGCGCCGTCTGCGCGAGCGGATTCGCGCCAGTGCCAATATGCAGGCCATGATGACGCGCGACGACGACTTTTTCGTTCCGCTGGGCACGCGCGTCGCCAAGGCGAAAAGCGCCGGCGCGGACCTGTTCGTTTCCATTCACGCCGATGCTTTTACGACTTCGGCGGCCCATGGATCATCGGTCTTTGCGCTGTCCGAACACGGCGCGTCGAGCGCCGCCGCGCGCTGGATCGCAACGAGTGAAAACCATTCGGACGCGATCGGCGGCCTGGATCTGAGAGTCGCGGATCGGCATCTTGCGCCGGTGCTATTCGATATGTCCACGACGCAGCAAATCAACGATTCGCTCAAGTACGGCGCCTTCGTTCGCGACGAAATCGGGCAAATCAATCATCTGCATGGCAGCGGCGTCGAACAGGCTGCATTTGCCGTCCTGAAAGCGCCGGATATTCCGTCGATTCTGGTGGAAACGGCATTCATCAGTAATCCAGAAGAAGAGAAAAAGCTGTTGAACGCTGCGTACCGGCAGGAGATGGCCGACGCGATTTTCAGAGGAATTCAGCGTTATTTTTCGAGCAATCCGCCTCTTGCGCACCGCGTTGAGGTCTAGCAAACAGGCCGACGATGAACAAGCTTCACGCAATGCGTGTTTTTGTGCAGGTAGTGGAACTCGGCAGCTTCAGCCAGGCGGCGCGGCGCATGGGTATATCCGCGGCAGCCGCGACCCGATGCGTCCAGTTGCTGGAGGAGGACGTGAATGCGCGCCTGCTCGACCGCAGCACGCGGCACGTGCGCCTCACCGACGCGGGGCGCAATTATTGCGACGGATGCCGCGCCATCATCGTGCAGATCGAGGACGTCGACGTCTCGCTTTTTCAGGCCATGCGTGCCGACAAAGGGCTCATCAGGATTGCCGCGCCGACCTTGTTCGCGGTGACCGAACTCGCGCCGCTGCTGCGAGCTTATCGCAGCCAGAATCGACAGATCGAGTTCGACGTGACGACTTATGACGGAGCGCGCAATCTGATCGAAGGCGGCTATGACGTTGGCTTCGCGACGAGCCGGCATGCCGTTGGTTCGACGCTGGTGAGCCGGCCGCTGAAACGCTTTGGCGAATGGCTCGTAGCGGCGCCGGCTTGGCTGGCGGTGCAACCATGCCCGCACAGTCCCCAGCAATTGCGGGCGGGCGACATTCTCTCGGTATCCGACGATCGTCACGCGTTGGAAATCGACGACGGCGACACGCTTCATGTGGTCAATCTGCGCCCCAGGCTGCTCACGCAAAGCGCCGAAGTCGTTCGCTCTGCCGCGCTGGCTGCGATGGGGATCGCCGTGTTGCCGGAGTGCCTGGTGACGGAGGACGTGCGCGCCGGTCGGCTGGTTCGTCTCCTGCCGCAGTGCGAACTGCGCGACGTCCATGAGGTCTCGCTGGTCTATCCAGGCCGCCACTACCTGACGATGAAGGTCCGGCGCTTCATCGAGTTCGCAGTCGCCCGGTATCGCAGTCCCGCGACAGCTGCTATTGCGGCCCGGCTTGACGCCGCCACGCCGGCGAAATCGCCAATTCATGCGTAAAAATCATTACTTTAGAAAAATAAGTAACAAAGCGCATACATAAAGCGGGATACCATTCGGGTTATCCCGTAATACACGCATTGCAGGCCGTTCTCATGAGTTCCCACGCAACATCCTCCGTCCATCCCACTGGCACCCCCACGGCAACCCGGTCTTCGTCCAGCAAACCGCTGGCGTTTGCGCTGGTGACCGTGCTGACCGGCGTCGGCGCCGGACTTGGCGGGATGACGCTTGCCTTGATCCTTCATGCCGTGCAGCACATCGCTTACGGCTACAGCATCGGGCAGTGGGTGGGGCACGAGAGCTTTCTGCAAGGCGTGAGCGCTGCATCGGCGTGGCGCCGGTTGGTCGTATTCGCGCTTTGCGGCGGCGTGGCGGGCATTGGCTGGGCCGCGTTGTATCGCTATGGCCGGCCGCTCGTCAGCATCCGCAAGGCGGTTGGTTCCGCCGATCCGCGCATGCCGCTGGTGAGCACGACAGTGCATGCGTTGTTGCAGATCGTGACGGTCGCGCTCGGCTCGCCGCTCGGACGCGAAGTCGCGCCGCGCGAAATCGGCTCGCTGTTGGCGGGGCGTCTCGCGCATCGCGCCGGACTGACGAGCGACGATTGCCGTCTCATGGTGGCATGCGGCGCGGGCGCGGGCCTTGCTGCGGTCTACAACGTGCCGCTTGGCGGCGCCGTGTTCGTGCTGGAGGTGTTGCTGGGGACATTTGCGCCGCGCGCGTTGATTGTCGCGCTGGTGACGTCGACGATCGCCGCAATCGTGGCTTGGAGCGGCTTGGGCAACGAGCAGCAATATGTCATTCCCGCCTTTGTTTCCAGCGCGCCGTTGCTGATCTGGGCAGCGTTGTGCGGGCCGCTGTTCGGGCTGGCGGCATGGGGCTTCGTCAAGCTGACTTCCAGCGCGCGTGCCCATGCGCCGCGCGGTATGAGTCTGGTGACAGGGTCGATCGTGAACTTCGTGGCGATTGGTGCGCTGGTTACGGTGTTTCCGCAACTTGCGGGCAATGGTAAAGGCGCAGCGTCGCTGTCGTTCGGCGGCGATCTTGCCATCGGGCTTGCCGCGGCGCTGCTGGTGCTGAAGGTCGCGATCGAGGCATCGAGCCTGCGTGCGGGTGCGGAAGGCGGTCTGCTCACCCCCGGCATGACTAACGGCGCGCTGTTCGCGGTGGTGCTGGGCGGCATCTGGAGTCACTTCCTGCCGACGCTCGCGCCCGGTGCGTGCGCGCTGATTGGCGCAGGGGCGTTTCTCGCTGCTTCCATGCAAATGCCGCTGACCGCCGTGGTCCTCCTTGTCGAATTCACGCATGCGAATCACAACTTGTTGTATCCCCTATTGCTTGCCGTTGCAGGGGCGGTGATGACGTTCCGGGCGATTCCGGTCGTCATCGCCTATACGGACAATCTGCGCGTGCGTACGGCAACGCCTGAAAAGCAGGTCGAACACACGAGCGTGTGATGCAGAGATTCGACGACTGATTATTCTTCGACTTTTCCTGTGAGTTTCATGACCATTCGCCAGAATGCCGTTATTGCGCTGTGCTCGATTAGCGCCTGTTTTACCCTGCTTGCCCTGGCGGCGCTTTGCTATATGTTTTCCGGGCACGTGGCGATTGCCGCGACATCGAAAGACAACCGGCTGGTAGCCTGGTTGTTGCACACTACCTACCAGCATTCGCTCGACAGGCAGTCTGCATCGGTGGTCGTTCCCGCTCATCTGGAAACGACGGAATATATCGCGGCAGGCGCAAAGCTCTACGCGCAGCACTGCGTTTATTGCCATGGCGCGCCTGGTGCTGCGTCTGATGCAATTGGTGCAGGCATTGCACCTCAAGCGCCGAAATTGCTGGCGGCCGCGCGCAAGAATAATCCGCAATCGACTTATTGGGTCATGCGGCATGGCGTGAAGATGACCGCCATGCCTGCTTTCGGCAAATCGCTTCCAGACAGCGATCTCTGGAAACTCGCTGCATTCCTGCGCGCCGGAAAAGGAATTGACGCTGCACATTACGCGACGCTTCTGAATTGAGTCACGCAGGGACGCAATCATGACGGCGTCCCCGGTCATCATTTAAAACTGGTGCCGCAAGCCCGCAACGAGAAGCAACTGATGGCCGTTTGCGGAAGGCGTCACGTTAAACATCGACGCATTGAATACCGAGTAACCGCCACCACCGCTGACCGTCTGGTAAAGGCTTTCGAGGTAGACGTCTGTGTGATTGCTGAAACGGTAATCAGCCTGCAGGATTGCTTCATGCCACTTGGGGTTGAGGCTGGCGCTCGACGATTCGAAATGGCCGTCCGTGTAGGTGTATGACGCGGCGAGGCTCACAGCCGGTGTGACGAAGTATCGGCCATTGATTTCGAAGTTGTCGAAGCTCAGCAGATCGCCCACGAGCGGTTCGAGACTGCCGCCTTGCCAGACGCTGGTGACGTCGCGAGTCGACGAATGAGTCCATACAACGCCCACGGCGGAATGGCCAAATGAATATTTGCCTCCCAGACCCCACACGCGTTCGCGGCCACCGGTAACCGTCGCATCGCCGTCGCTATTGGTGATCGCGCCATCTGAATTGAAATTCGCCGAGTCCGCCGAGCGATCCGTCTGGCCGTAGCTTGCAACGAGCGCGAGCGGTCCATTCTCATAGCGCGCGCCAAAACTGTAGGCGCGATTATTGGCGAATTGTCCCGCTTCATTCGAAAAACCATACATCGCGCCGAGCGTGAGTCCGCGATAGGTCGGGCTGACATAGCGCACCGAATTGCGGATGCTGGTGTGACGGATCATATCGTCGTTATTGAACGGATGAGAGGCGAGGTTGCCGCCCCAGCCGCGGCCTTCGGCGCTGAGTGCAGAAAGCCATTGCGACATGAAACTATATTGGCGGCCCACCGTGAGCTTTCCTTCTGCTGCAGAGGACAAGCCGATATAGGCCTGACGTCCAAAGATGTCGCCGGTATTGCCGAGCTTGCCGTTCGTACTGGAGAAGCCGTCTTCGAGTTGAAAGATGGCAGCGAGACCACCACCGAGATTTTCCTTACCCTGCAAGCCCCAGCGCGAAGCGTGCGTGCCGCCGCTGTCCATTTCGATGCCGCTCGTACCATGACCGGCCGTACCGGTCGCCATGTTATTGGCGTAAATCAGCGCCGTGTCGATGGTGCCGTACAAGGTCACGCTGCTTTGCGCGTAGCTATGACTCGAAAAAGCGGCGAGAACCGCCGAAGCCAGGATCAGTTTCTTCATGTCTGCAATCTCACATCAACCCTCGCGCTATCAGTGCGTAGATCGATTCGATATGTCCGTTCTGATATAGCGAGGATGAAAAAATTGGCGCCCGCAGTGCGCCTTGACAAAATAATCACAAAGCCATCAATTCAATTACGAGTCTTTCTCCATTGCAAGATTCGAGGGGAATGATTCCTGTAAATGAAGTTTCGCTTTGGCAAACGGTTTTTTAATTTGCGAACCGGATCTTAAGCGTGCGATTCGTGTCGATAGCGGTACAGTCGAGACTATAAAGATGAAGTACAGTTTAGCTCGAAAAACCATAATCTCACGTGATGGTTTCATTCCGAATATGTGAATATCTTTTGGCAACATGAAGCTCTAACATCAATTGCACGGACGACGCAATGAATACGGCGTCCAGAATTTACGACCCAGTTTCAACACGTTCAATTCAGGCAATTGCCAGGAGCTATCCATGACCGATTTGTCCCGACGAAAAATGCTGGTAGGCGCGGCGGCCGGCGCAGCTGCGCTCGGCGTCGCTGCTACGGCGAAGGCCGCGACGTTCGGCAACCCGGACCGTCCGCCCGAAGGCCGGATCAATGCAAAGAGCCCCACCAGTCTCGATGATCCGGGTCCGCAGAACCCCACGCTGGCCAATGAATTCCCCGATTTCCAGAATCCGCCGGCCACTGATATCAACGGCATGGATCTGTTCTGGGCCTCGTTCAACAATGCGCATAAGCGCTATCAGAATGGTGGCTGGGCGCGCGAAGTCACGCAGAACGATTTCGCCATTTCGGAAGATATCGCGGGCGTGAATATGCGTCTGTCGCAGAACGGCATTCGCGAAATGCACTGGCATCAGCAAGCCGAATGGGCAATCATGCTCGACGGCGAATGCCGCATTACGATTCTGGACGAACAAGGGCGCTGCCAGGTCGCCGATGTGAAGAAGGGCGATCTCTGGTATTTCCCGCCGGGGCTGCCGCATTCGCTGCAAGGTCTGGGGCCGACCGGCGCCGAATTCATGATCGCTTTCGATAACGGTAAGTCATCCGAATTCAATACGCTGCTGGTGACCGACTGGATTGCCCATACGCCGCCTGAAGTGCTTGCCGCGAACTTCAATGTGCCGAAGGACGCCTTCAAGAATATCCCGACCGACAATCTGTGGATTTTCCAGGGCGACGATCCTGGTCCGCTCGCCGATGCGCAGGGAGCGGTCAAATCGCCGCTTGGCGCACCGGATTTCCCGTTTGTGTTCTCGCTTGGCTCGATGAAGCCGATCAAGGAAACGAAGGGCGGCTCGGTGCGTATCGCGGACAGCCGCAATTTCAAGGTATCGACGAATATCGCTGCCGCAATGGTGACGATCAAACCGGGCGGCCTGCGTGAGCTGCATTGGCACCCGAACGCCGACGAATGGCAATACTGGATTCAAGGCCAGGGCCGCATGACCGTGTTCGACACCGGCCCGAAGGCGGCCACTGCGGATTTCCGGGCTGGCGATATCGGCTACGTGAAGAAGAGTCTCGGCCATTACATCGAAAATACCGGCGATACCGACATCATCATGATCGAAGTGTTCAAGGCCGATCATTTCGCCGAAGTCTCGTTGTCCGACTGGCTCACGCACACGCCGCCGAAGCTGGTCATGGAACATCTGAACATCACGGAAGACGTGCTCAAGCGTTTCCCTAATAATCGCCCGGACGTGTTGCCGGCTTGATTCCGCGCTTGATGCAGTATTTGCAGATGTAGCGCGGTGAATGATGCCCACTCCCTCAAAAAGGGAGTGGGTATTCAAGCTCCCTCGCCGTGAACGATCTGCTCACGCTGCCGCGGCAATTGCCGCGTCGTGAAATACCGTGCCATTGCGAATGGCCGGGCGCGCGATCAGTGCAGCGCCTTCTTCCAGAAGAAATGCCTTGAATGCCTGTGCCACCTGTGAAAGCGTTTTCCCCGTCATCTGTGCGACTTTCAATTGGCGGATGACCGGAAGACCGATCACATCCAGCACAGCCAGCATATGCGCGCGAGCCTCCAGCTCGATGGCGGACGCAGGCAAAAAGCTGATGCCGAGTCCCGCAATGACTGCTTGCTTGATGGCCTCGGTGTTGGGGATTTCGGTGGTATCGCTCAACCGGTCCAGCACGTCCGGCAGGCTGTGTTGCATTGCCGAGCGTGTATCGGAGCCTTGCTCGCGCAGGATGAAGCGTTCGCTGCCGAGTTCCGCGCGCGCAATGCGTTGCCGGTGCGCTAGCGGATGGTCGGGCGCAGCGATCACCACAAAGGGCTGCGGTGCGAAACACTCGACGCACATACGGCTATCGGCCGGCGTTTCCGCCATCACCGCCAGATCGATCTCATTCGCTTCCAGCAAGCGAATCAGTTCGTCCCGGTTTCCGACTTTCAATTCGAGCTTGACGCCTTCGTTGCGCCGGCGAAATTCGGCAATCAGGCGCGGAAACGAATACCCGCACGCCGTCACCACGCCGATCTTCAGACAGCCGCCGGAGCGGCCCTTCATTTGCGCGAGCACCTGCTCGACCTGATTGAACCGGTCGATGATTTCGCGAGCATGCCGCGCCATCTCCTTTCCCGCCTCGGTCAGGAAAATCTTTTTCCCTAATTGCTCGAATAGAGGCACGCCCGCGTGTTCTTCCAGATGCTTAATCTGGGTCGATACAGCCGGTTGAGACAGATGCAGTTCAAGTGCCGCGCGCGAGAAGCTCAAACGTCGAGCAACGGTCTCGAAGGTCTTGAGCTGACGTAACGTTGCGTTTTTCACGGTAATGGGGCTCGCATTCTGGAGAAATCGCTGCTTTTTGGAGCGGGCGATCAGTACGTCAAAATTGCACATCGCAGCATAAGAGACGCTCCGGCAATCGGCCATGTTCGCAACATTGAAGATTGTTCATGTTCGTGACTTTGGGCCGTCCGGCATTACATCTGTAACGCAGGCGCTGTCTGATGCAATCAATGCGCAACCGGCAATGACGACACTCCCCACACAGCTTGTACAGGTTCACGAGTGAAGAACAGTATCAACTCGTGACCCGCATCGACAGCCAGTGAGGAATCAGCAATGACGACCGTGTTGACTATCGAGCAGGATCGCAACGCCGCGACCGAGATAGTGGATGAACTCACTCGCCGCGGCTATCGCGTCGAGCACATCGAAAGCGCCAAGGAGGGGCTGAAACGCGCGCTCAACGAAACCTGGGATCTGGTGACGCTGGGCGATATCGCGTCGGAAGCAGGCAACACCTGCATTTTGCGAGCAATGCGCGAAGTCGGTATCGAGACGCCGGTTCTCATGATCAGTTCGCGCGGCGATTTGCAAAGCCGCGTGAGCGCACTGCGTACCGGCGCCGATGCCTATTTGATCAAGCCATTCAGTACGGAAGAGATGGTTGCGCGACTCGAAGCGCTGAACCGTCGCTGCGGGAGCGCTCCGGCCCCCGCGCAATTGCTGCGTCATGGTTCGATTGAACTCGATCTGATTGCGCGCACGGTGCAACGAAATGGCGAGCCGATTGCCTTGACGCCAAAGGAATTCAAGGTTCTGGAAGTCTTTTTGCGTCACGCCGGCACCGTGATTACGCGATCGATGCTTTATGAAGCGGTCTGGAGCTATCACTTCGACCCGGGGACGAATCTGGTGGATGTGAATGTCGGCAAACTGCGCCGCAAATTCAATGTTGCTGGCAAACCAGCCTTGATACGCGCGGTGCGCGGCGCTGGTTACGTACTCGATTAATCGTCAAACCGGAAATCTTCTATGCGTATTCTCTTTATCGGTTCTCCAGGTCCAGAATCCGAATGGCTCTGCAAGGCGTTGCGCGAAAGTACGCACAGCGTCCTCTGGAGTACGACATGTGCGGCCGGCGTTCGGGCTAGCCAGGACGAAGTATTCGACGTGGTAATGTTGATCGCGCAATCGTCGGCGCCATTGATGGGGTTGGAGGAGGTCGTTGGCGATATCCGCAAAGGGTCGCCGGATGCGGTATTTGCGCTGGTCATGAAAGCGCATTCCGCTGACGAACGTGCCGAATTTTTTAAGTCCGGGATCGATGTGTGCTTTTCCAGACCGTGGTCGTTTGTCGAAATGCACGAAAGGATTCTGGCGCTGCATCGCACCACCGCGCTGGCACAACACGGCTATCGGAACATCGAACCCTGCCTGAAGCTCGACGCACAGACGCGCGAACTGGTGAACGGTACGGCGCGGCTCGCGGTGACAAAGCGCGAGTTTCTGGTGCTCGAATGTCTTCTCCGCAATGTCGGCGTGCCCGTCAAACACGAACAGCTTCTGCGCTATGCTTGGTGTGACGAGGAGGAGAGCGATATTGCGACCATTCCGCCGCTTATCTGGCGGCTCCGGCGCAAACTACAGGGCCGTCTTCCCGATGTCTCGATCGTCACCGAGCAGGCTTATGGCTATCGGCTTACGCACCATGCCGGGCCCGCGCCGCTGCCATTTCGCGCAGACGGCACGACGGCTGCACACCGAGCATATGCGTGATTGAACGGGAACACGCATGGCCTAGGCCGAGAGAAAATCATCGGGAAATCCTGCTCCATTTGTACGTACCGAACTGGAGTTTGTCCTTGCTGAATTCAGGGCGTCGTCGCCCGTTGCTGAGTTGCTGGGTGACGATCGTATTGACCTGTTGCAGCCGCCGTCCCGCGGTCTTGATGGCGCGAATGGGGGCAATGCTCAACTGAAAGTCGTGCAAGGTCACGAGCGTCTTGTACTTTTCGATGCCTTCCTGGGAAAAGCCCCAGCCCTTACCGGCCAGCCCGTCGCGCAATGCGGCGGACAGCGCGTTCTGGCAGCCGAGCACATCGAAAAACGTCAGGCGTCCATATCCTGCTTCTGCGAGGAAACTGGTCACGAACATCAGCGTGGTCAACGCCTGCGCGGCGCCCAGCCAGCCGCTGCCCGTACGCATGGCCTCCAGCGAGACGTGATAGCGCAACGAGAGCGCATCGGCGCTCGCGGCGGGAAGCGGTAACACGGCTTCTGGCGTCGTCATCAATTCACCTCTCACATTGCCGGGCTCGCCGCGGCGGTGTTATCTGGAATCGAAATGCTATCCAAACGACGCGAATCGGCGAATTTTTGAGGATGAAAACTCTTTTATGTTTTTGTCGACAACCGGTTCTGGATAAAAAATATTTCACGCGTTTACAAGCGATAAAAACCGGCTGAGTGGCTAGCATTGATACCGTATTCTCTACGGACGAAATCATGAAAATCAAATGCCTGGTATCCCTGACGTTCCTTGTCGTGAGCGCATCGGCCGTGGCCGCGCCGCACCTGACACACCAGCAATGCAACGACTATCCCTTCAAGCCATTGAAGAAAGAGGTCACGCATGCGCAGCTTGAACAGGAGCTGGCGGAACTGGAGGCGGTGGGCTACGACCCGTCTCAGGACGATAACGAGTATCCGCAGGATCTGATGACGGCGCAGCACAAGCTTTCAAAGGAATATGCGCGCGACTGCACCGGCGCCGTATCGGCCCAGCGATAGTCCGTCTTCAAGTGGGGCGACGAAGGCCGCGTTAGCTGCTCAGCCTGCGAATATCTGATGCAGGGCACGTGCGATATCGATTTGTTGGAGCGGCTTTCGCAGCAGCATGCGCACACCGGCTTCGATGGCCTTCTTTTCCAGTTCGGGCGTGCCATAACCGCTGCAAAGGATCACAGGAATGGTGGGGCGAATTTGGCGTACCCGCGCGGCGAGTTCGAGCCCGCTCAATTCGGGCATCGTCTGATCGCTTATCACGGCATCAAAGCGTTCTGGATCGCTGGCGAATGCTTTCCATGCGGCGCTGCTCGATTGAAAGCCTACGGGCTCGTAGCCGAGTTCGGCGAGCAATTCTTCGGCGAGGCTAACGAGTGCATGTTCATCGTCGACAACGAGCACGACCTGGCCATCGCCTTGCGGCGGCGCAGCGGCCTCGTGTACGACGTCGGGAGCTACTTCGCTGCTGACGGGCAGGAACACCTCGAAACGGCTGCCCTGTCCCGGGGCGCTGATGACGGACACTGCGCCGCCATATTCGCGCACGATGCTGTCAACCAGCGAAAGTCCCAGGCCCGTGCCTTCGCCCGCTCCGCGGGTGGTGAAGAACGGATTGAAGATCCGCTCGATGAGCGCGGCGTCCATGCCGACGCCCGTATCGGCGACGCAAAGCCTGGCGAAATCGCCGGGCCCAATCAGCCCGCTGGTGAGGCTAGCCGTCTCGGCCAGATGTACGCGCTCCAGCGCAACGGTGAGCGTGCCGCCATGAGGCATCGCATGCAGGGCGTTGCTGCAGAGATTCATCACGACCTGGTGGATATGGGTCGGGTCGCCCATGACCACGATGTCGCCCGCCTTCATACGCAAGACGATGCCGATACCCGCAGGAACACGTGCTTCGAGCAGATCGATGGTTTCCGCAACAACAGGCGAGAGCCGGACCGGCAGACGCGCGACCATGCCGCTGCGACTGAAGGTCAGAATGCGCTCGACCAGGCTGCGGGCGCGGTTGCCGGCATTCATCATCTGTTCGATGTAGCGATGCGCGGGTGTTCGAGCGTCCAGCGCATGCAGGGCGCGCTCGCCATAACCAAGAATCGCCCCCAGAATGTTGTTAAAATCGTGGGCGATGCCGCCCGCAAAGGTGCCCAACGCCTCTAGTTTCTGCGCCTGCATGAGTTGCGCTTCAAGGCGGCTGCGCTCGATCTCGGACAAACGGCGCTGCGTCACGTCTTCGAGCGTGGCAACGAGTACGTCTTCGTGCCCGGACGATTGTTCGAATCGATATTCCGATGAGGAAACCCGAGCAATACTGATATCCGTCCAGATCATGGTGCCGTCGCGATGCACAAAACGCTGCTCGAAACGGGCCGTGACGATATCGCCGCCAATCAGTCTGGTAATTTGGCCTTGAATACCGCGTGCGTCTTCGTCGTGACTGATTTCAATGGCATTGAGTTTGGCGAGTTCGATGCCGCTATAACCGACCATGCGTTGAAAGGCAGGATTGCTCGCAATAAATTGACCCGCTGTGCGAAGCACCACGACGCCAATTGGCGCATTTTCGAATACCGCGCGCCAGCGCTGCTCGCTGGAATGCAGGCGCTCGGCAAGTGTTTGCTGCCGACGCATCTGGCGCGCCAGCGCCAGCGCCAGCACGGCCACCAGCAAGGAGATGGAACTGGTACGCACGAGTGCTGTGATAAAGCTGTCGTGCCAGTCCGCGAGCACGACCCGGCGATCGCGGGACACCGTGACGCGAAGCGGGAAGCCCGTCACGATCCGCTGCGCGGATTGCAGGTCTGCGGTGTCGCCTGGGTCTAGCTCGCGCGAGAAAGCCACCACGGGCACGCCGTCGTCGAGCGATAACTGGATCTGCGTGCCGCGGCCCAGGTCGACCTCGCGATAGAAGCGCTCGAAGTAATCGTCTTCGACCAGCGCACGCACTGCGCCTTGAAAATGGCCTGCCGAATCCCACATGCCAATGGCAACGGCAAAGGTCGGCTTGCTGTCGGCAAGACTTTTGAGCGGCCGACTAATGACGGTTGCGCCCGGCGCCGAATGCTGGATCTGCCGGAAATATTCGCGCGGCGCGATATCGATGTCAGGCTGACCGGGCGGCTCCGAACTGGCAATACGATTGCCGGCCGCATCGAAGATACTCAATTCGCGAATCTGCGGAACATCGGCGACTTCGCGCTTCAGGAAATCTTCGATGGCTTTATCGGGTACCTGAATCTGCTGCGGTACGTTCGCCGTCACACTCGTGCGGCGCAGGATCAGCTGGATTTCCTGCAGCGACCGGGCGGCCTGCTCGGCCAGCGCACTGGAAATGCTGGAGAGTTCGCGATTGTTTCCCTGTAGCGCCAGATTCCTTGCGCGCCAGCTATCCCATGCTGCGGAAACGCACACGCATATGACGATGACACATGCGCCCACCATGACGAGCGGTCGCCGATACGTGCTGCCGATCTTGATCTTCGAAAATTCGGTGGGCTTCATGTACGCGATAGCGAATGCCGGTAGGGCAGCAATAAATCGTCGATGGCCGCAACCAGAGCCGTGCCCTGAAACGGTTTGGCCAGTACTCTGGCCACACCGAACTGCCGTGCCGTTTCGCTTTCCATTCCGGCGCCAACAAGAAAGTAACCGGACGTCGCCACAATAGGCGTGCCGGGAAAAAAGCAACCGAGCCGGGCAATCTCATCGCGCGCCCGCGATGCGGGTCGATTCAGATCGACGACGATGGCGCCCAGCGTGCTCGCAACATAAGCTTCGCTGCACTGCAGCCAATGGCGATCCATGACGCGATAACCGGAATCCTGAAGCCAGAGGGAAACCAGACCGAAGATCGCCGGATCGCTGTCCAGCACGAGTATGTTCCTTGAACCCGCCATATTGTAAGCCCCGTCGAGATCCGTCGATTGAACCGGGTATGCCCCAGCTTTACCGCTATTTCAGCGGCGGGACATTGCAGGGTTGTTTCATCCAGTTAGCCGATCGTTTCATTTGAAATAGAGGCGAGGGCGCACGGGCACGCAAGCTCCAGGACACTGCATCGCTGTGTTTCAAATGAAATGCAGGCCCGACGTCATGAAACGAAGTCGTAACGGGTGATTGGTCAAATGCAATGCGTGGCTTCCACGCAGACGGAAGCCCACTGCAGAGCCTTTTCAGGCTGATATCGAACACTTTTCGCAAGGAAGCTTTATGGGCAGCCTCAGTATCTGGCATTGGATCATTGTGCTGGTCATTGTGTCGTTGGTGTTTGGCACCAAAAAGCTGCGCAATATCGGCGGCGATCTGGGGGGAGCCGTCAAAGGTTTCAAGGACGGCATGAAAGAGGTCAATTCACTGCCTGGAGCCATGAAAACGGAGACGGGCGATGCGCTGCGTCAGGATGCCGACGCAACGCGAATGTCGTGACCGTTCATGGAGCGCGCGATAGGCGCGACAGGAGTTTCCTATGTTTGACTTTGCATTGTCGAAAATGGCGATGATTGGCGTCGTGTCGCTGGTCGTGCTCGGGCCCGAACGCCTCCCCCGGGTTGCGCGCACGAGCGGCGCGCTGCTCGGCCGCGCACAACGCTATATCCATAGCGTGCGCGAGGAAGTGTCGCGCGAAATAGAACTCGCGGAAATCAGGCAAGCGGTGAAAGAGGTGGAGTTTTCGGCGCGATTGCTGGAAACGTCGTTGCACGATGGTATGCATAAAGCCGAAAGCTTCGCGCATGCGGCCACGACGCCTGAATCAATGACGCCGACTGCCGCATTGCCAGCGCCGGACGCAAACGTCCACACCGCGCCGCCGTTTGTGCGAGCCGATGAAATCATCGGCCAGACGCAGGCGAGACGCCGCCGCTGGCGCAGCAGGCAGGTCACATTGCCCAAGTGGTACAAGCGCGCATCGACGCGCCGGCGCAAGCTGGCATCCGACGCCGCACGCAGGCAGGCCACGCTGTCCGATATGCGCGCGGGAGAACCCGCATGAACGATATCGTGCGCGCAGTCGAGCGCGAACCCGAATCGCTGATATCGCACCTCGTCGAATTACGCACGCGCATCGTTCGTGCGGGCATTTCGGTGCTGGTGCCGTTTGTCTGTCTGGTCTATTGGGCGCCGGAAATCTTCCGCCTGCTCGCGCGACCGCTCATGGAAAACCTGCCGCATGACGGCAAGCTGATCGTCACGGACGTCACCGGATCGTTCTTCGCGCCGATGAAAGTGACGATGCTGGTCGCGTTCATCATTGCGTTGCCGTTCGTGCTCTACCAGTTGTGGGCATTCATCGCGCCGGGGCTTTATCAGCACGAAAAGCGCCTGATTGCGCCGCTGGTCTGCACGAGCTACGCCCTGTTTTTATGTGGCATGGCGTTCGCGTATTTCGTGGTGTTCCCCAACATCCTGCGCGTGATGGCGCATTACAATGCGCCGCTGGGCGCGGCAATGAATACCGATGTCGATAAGTACCTGAGCTTTGCCATGACGATGTTCGTCGCGTTTGGCGTCACGTTCGAAGTGCCGGTATGCGTCGTCCTGCTGGTCAGGATTGGGCTGGTGACGGTCGCACAGTTGCGGGCAAATCGCGCCTATGTCGTCGTGGGCGCGTTTATTGTCGCTGCTGTCGTCACGCCGCCGGATGTGTTTTCGCAATTGATGCTTGCGGCGCCGCTCATCGCCCTGTACGAAGTCGGCATTCTGGCCGCGCGCGCTTTTGTCCGATCCCGTCACGACAAAAACGACGCTGGCGAGCCAAACTCACTCGATTAAAACGCCTGAGCGAAGAGGTCAAAACGATCTCTTCGCTGCACCGCATTTAAATCGATGCGGAGCGAACCTTTTCGACCTGCTCGGAAAACACATAGCCTGCGCCACGCACGGTCTTGATGTAACGCGGATTCGACGGATCGGCCTCGATTTTGCGGCGCAAGCGTAGGATCTGCACGTCGATCGACCGGTCGTATACATCGTCATACATACGGCTCGCTTCCAGCAACTGGTCCCGCGTCAGGATATTGCCTGGCGCAGAGAGAAAGGCCGTCAGCAGCGAAAACTCTCCATTGGTCAGCACGATGGCCTCGCCCAAAGGCGAGGTCAGACGGCGCGTGCCCGTATTCAATTCCCAGCCATCGAAACGGTAGGCGCGTGCGTCGGCATTGCGCCCGGTCGTCGTTGCCGCCGTCGCGGTGACCGACGCACGCCTGAGCACGGTGCGGATTCTGGCGAGCAATTCGCGCAGGCTGAAAGGCTTGGTCATATAGTCGTCCGCGCCGAGTTCCAGCGCCATGACGCGATCGGCTTCATCCAGACGCCCGGTGACGACGATGATCGGCAACGACGACGTTTCGCGCATACGGCGGGCGATTTGTGCGCCATCGCCATCGGGAAGTTTCAGGTCGAGGATCACGAGATCGAGCGCGTGCTCTTGCAGCGCGCCGGCCATTTCCGCGCCATTCGCCGCGGTGGTGACGCGAAAATCGTTTTCGCTCAGATAGTCGCCGATGAGTTCGCGCATGGCGGGATCATCGTCCACGACCAGAATATGGGCCAATGTAGGCATGCTTTCGACCGGATCGTCCGTCAAATGGCTTGTCAGAAGTGGCTTCGCGGAAGCCGGGATGGGCTGCAAAACACGACGGGCGCCGCCATTGCGCCAGTTCTCCGGGAGAACCAGCAGAATGGACGACGCCCGCCACGCGCCATGCGCAGCCCGCAGCGTTATTTTACGCTGCGGGCAATCCGGAGAGGCTAACGCCAAACGTCTGCAGAATCAGCACGGCATTCAGAACGAGCACGACTACTGTGCCGCTCAGCGCCGCAAACCGAACGACGCGGCTATTGGCAAATTCCCCCATGATGTCGCGGCGGCTGGTGAATACGATCAACGCGATCATCGGCACTGGCAAGGCAAAGCTCAGGACTACCTGGCTATAGACGAGCGCCTCGGTTGCATTCATGCCGAGCGCGATCACCACAAACGCCGGAATCATCGTCACCAGGCGGCGCACCCAGACGGGTACCGGAAAGCCCACGAAACCCTGCATGATCATTTGACCGGCCATTGTGCCAACCACCGAACTGGAAATGCCCGATGCCAGTAGCGAAACCAGAAACACGGCGGCAGCGCCTGCGCCCAGCAGCGGCGTGAGCGTGCGCCAGGCGGTATCGACATCGGCAATATCGGCGTGACCGGCGTGGAAAGCCGCGGAGGCCATGACGACCATCGCCATGTTGACCATGCCCGCAATCGTCAATGCGACGACGGTTTCCTTATTCGAAAAGCTCAGCAATGTGCGGCGTTCGGCGTTGTTTTTCGCGGGCGCGCGATTCTGCGTCAGCCCTGAATGCAGATAGATGGCATGCGGCATGACCGTCGCGCCGAGTATGCCCGCCGATACCGCGAGTGCATGATTCGAGGCCAGTTGCGGAACCAGCGTGCCATGCAGCGCGGCGCTCCACGACACCGGCGCGACGAACACCTCCAGCAGATAGCACAGCGCAATGATCGAAACGAACGCGCCGATGGCGAGTTCGATCGGCCGATAGCCTTGCTGCTCCATCAGCAGGATCGCATACGTGACGATGCCGGTGATGACCATGCCTTCCATCAGCGGCAGATGCAGCAGCAATGAAAGGCCGATGGCGCCGCCGAGGAATTCGGCCAGATCGGTTGCCATCGCCGCAATTTCGCTGACGGCCCACATCGCGTACACGAGCTTGCGCGGCAGATGTTCGCGGCAAAGTTGCGCGAGGTTTTTCTGCGTGACGATGCCCAGCTTCGCCGACAAGGCCTGAAACAGCATCGCGATGAGATTGGCGCAAAGTACGACCCATAGGAGCGAATAGCCAAATTCGGCCCCGGCCTGCAGATTGGTGGCGAAGTTGCCCGGGTCGACGTAGGCAATCGAGGCGATCACGGCGGGGCCAGCAAACAGGAGCTGCGCGAGCACGCCTTTTCTTCGCCCTGCAAGCACGTCCTGAATGGCGCGCGTGGTTCGCTCGGTCAGACCCGCAGGTTGTCCGGTGCTCATGAATCCCATCCCTGAATCAAATATGGAAACTGCCTTATGGGCCGTACCGCACCGTGGCGTGGCGCAGGCGTGCGGTCGCGTGCCGATTGCCGTGCGATCGCGACGGCGGATTCAGCTAGCCAGCAGAATATCGACGCAGGGAGGGGGTGTTGAATGGCGCAAGCATTAAAGATCTTTTATGTTGAGCCGGGAGGAAAGGCGGCCGGACTGTTTCGCGAGAATTGATGCAGAAGTTCGGCTTGTCACGCAACGGACACATACGCACCCTAAGCTCCGCGGTCATCATTGGCAGCCACAGGCCGCTCGACGGCCCTCCCGAACCATCTGATGAGTACCAAGGAGAAAAGCTGGGCCGTGGCCGAAGACGTCGCGCGCATGGCGGGCGTCTCGCGCTCGGCCGTCTCGCGCACGTTCACGCCGGGCGCGAGCGTATCGGCGAAAACGCGTGCGCGCGTACTCGAAGCCGCGCGCACGCTCAACTATCACGTCGATATCAACGCGCGCAATACGATCCAGGGCCGCAGCAATTTTGTTGGCGTGGTGACGTCGGCGCTCGCGAGTCCGTTTCGCGCGCAACTATTGACGCCGATCGCGCATCATCTCGGCACGCGCGGCATGCTGCCGATTCTCATGAACGCCGACGATCCCGACCAGATCAGCTACGCACTGCACGTGCTGCTGAGCTACCGGATCGCGGGCGTCATCATGACCTCTGGTGCGCCGCCGCTAGCGCTCGCACGCGAATATCTCGACCGCCAGGTGCCGGTCGCGATGATCAACCGAGTCGCCGAACTCGAAGGCGCCGATCTCGTCAACAGCGACAACGCCGCGGGCGGCGCACTCGCGGCCCGCGCACTATTCGACTCCGGCGCGCTGCGCTTCGCCTTCATCGGCCCGCAGGCGACCCACCATGGCGCGCGCCAGCGCTGCGAAGGCTTTCTCGTCGGTCTCGCGAATTGCGGCGTGCGCCGCGCGCGCGCGACGGTCTGCAATACCACGATCGTGTCGTACGAAGCGGGGCAACTCGCGGCGCGCGAGCTGTTCGCGGGCAGCGGCGAGGCGCCCGACGGCGTGTTCTGCGCCACCGACATGATCGCGCTCGGATTCATGGACGAAGCGCGGCGCGCCTTCAATCGGCGCATTCCCGACGATGTGCGCGTGGTCGGCTTCGACGATATCCAGCACGCGGCGCTCGACAGCTACCGGCTCTCGACCATCGCCCAGAACACCGACGCGCTCGCGCAAGGCGCCGTCGATCTACTCGCCGAACGCATCGGCGATTTTTCGCGGCCCACGCAGGCGCGCGTGATTCCTGTCTCGTTCGTGCGCCGCGCCACGACCGGCTGACCCCTCCGTTTTCCGCCCGATTCCATCGCCATGTCTCTGTTTTCCCGTTTTCGACTCTCGCCTCGCCGCTTTGCAATCGAGTGCAAAAAGCCTTTGCGCGGACTCGCGGCGTTGCTGGCTTCATCGGCGCTATGGTTTGCCGCGCCGTCCGCGCATGCTGACGAGCGCCTGAATCTGCTCTGTTCCGCCGATCTCGAATGGTGCCAGTTGATGAAAAACCGCTTCGAACAGGAGACGGGCGTGCATGTCGCGATGATCCGCAAGAGTGCGGGCGAGGCGCTGGCGCTCGTCGCCGCGCAGCGCGCGCATCCGCAATTCGACATCTGGTGGGCAGGTTCCGGCGACGCGCATTTGCAGGCCGCGTTCGAGGGGCTGACGCAGGACTATCGCTCGCCGCAGCTTGCGCAGTTGCAACCGTGGGCGCAGCGCTTCGCGCAGGTCGGGCGCACGCGCACGGTGGGCGTGTATCAGGGCGTGCTGGGCATCGGTTACGACGCGGGCGCGTTGCGCCGCCGCAAACAGGCGCCGCCGCGCTGCTGGCGCGATCTGCTCGCGGGTGCCTGGCGCGGCGACGTGCAGATCGCCAATCCGAATGCTTCCGGCACGGCTTATGTCGCGCTGGCGACGCTCGTGCAGCTCGATGGCGAGGATGGCGCGTTCGATTATCTGCGCCGCCTGAACGCCAACGTGAGCCAGTACACCTCGACGGGCGTGGGTCCGGGCGAAGCGGTCTCGCGCGGCGAGGCGGACGTGGCCGTGGAATTCCTGCACGACCTCGTCAAACAGCGCGTGGCAGGCTTCGATATCGCGACGACCACGCCATGCGAGGGCACGGGCTACGAGATCGGCGGCATGAGTCTGATCGCGGGCGCCGCGCATGCGGCGCTCGCGCAGCGCTTTTACGAATTCGCCTTGCGCGCCGATATCCAGTCGCTCGCCGACAAGGCCCACGCGTACCAGATTCCGTCGAATCGCGCCGCCGCGGTTCCGGCCAACGCGCCGCGCCCCGACGGCATCCGTCTGATCGACTACGACTTCGCGCGCTTCGGGGACCCGGCTGTGCGCAAGCATCTGCTCGAACGCTGGAACACCGAGATCTACGCGCATGCGCACTGACGGCGCTTTCGACGGCTTTGCGTGCGCGGTGCTGATTGCCGTTTGCGCGGCGCTCGCGGTGTTCGTGGCGATGCCGCTCGTGCGCAGCGTGCTGCTGCCCGCGCTCGCGGCGTGGCGCGCGCTGTTCGATGCGGGAATCTGGTCGCTCGCCTGCCTGCGTGGCGCAGCGTGCGGCAGCGGCTGGCACACGCTCGCGCTAGGCGGCGCGAGCGCCACGCTGGCCACGCTCGTGGGCGGCGCGCTTGCGCTGCTGGCGCAACGCGGCCGCCCGGCGCGCTGGCCCATCATGCGCGCCGCGCTGCGCGGTATCGCCGTGCTGCCTTCGATCACGCCGCCGTTCGCGGTCGGTCTCGCGCTGATTCTGCTGCTTGGCCGCAACGGCATCGTCACGCGCGAAGCGGCTGAGCTGCTCGGCCTCGCGCCGGGCCGCTGGCTCTACGGCGCGCCTGGCATCGTGCTCGCTCAATGTCTCGCGTTCGCGCCGCTGGCGTATCTCACGCTGCGCAGCGTGGTCGCGCGCGTGCCCGCGCCGCTCGAAGAAGCGGCGGCAACGCTGCGCGCCTCGAACTGGACGATCCTGCGCACGGTCACGTGGCCGATGCTGCGCCCCGGCGTGGCGAACGCGTGGCTGCTGTGCTTTATCGAAAGCGTGGCCGATTTCGGCGATCCGCTGGTGGTGGGCGGCAATTTTCGCGTGCTGTCGACGGATCTGTATTTCGCCGTGGTGGGCGCTGAGCAGAACGCCGCGCGCGCCGCCGTGCTGGCCGTGTGGCTGCTCGTGATTGCGCTCGCGGCCTTCATGTTGCAGCGCGCCTGGCTGGGCCGCGCGCGTTACGCGAGCGTCAGCGGCAAGCCGGTGGCGGCGCAGGTCATGCCGCTGGGCAAGCGCGTGCAGGGCGCGCTGGCGCTCGTCTGCGCGCCGTGGTGCGTGTTTGCGCTCGCCGTCTACGCCACGCTGTTGATCGGTGGCTTCGTGCGTCTGTGGGGCGTGGATTTCACGCTCACGACCGAACATTTCGCCGATGTGCTGGGCGTCGCCATCGACGCTGGGCGGCTGGTGTGGTCGGGCTCCGCCTGGGACGCCGTGTGGGAAACGCTGCGTCTCGCCGCGCTGGCCGCGCCGCTCACGGCCGCCGCGGCCTTGCTGGCGGGCTGGCTGCTCGCGTGCCGGCGCTTCGCGGGCCGCGGTCTGCTCGACGCCGCTTTCGCCGTATCGCTCGCCGTGCCGGGCACGGTCATGGGCCTCGCGTGGGCGCGCGCCTTCGACGCGCCGCCGCTGATGCTCGCAGGCGGCGCGTCGATCCTCGTGCTCTCGTTCGTGTTGCGCAATATGCCGCTCGGTTTGCGGGCGATTTCGGCGGCCTTCGCGCAGATCGACCCGGTGCTCGACGAGGCATCGGCGAGCCTGCGCGCCGGTTCGTGGACGACGTTGCGCCGCGTGCATCTGCCGCTGTTGCTGCCGGCGATCGGTGCTGCGCTGATTCACGGTTTCGTGCGCGCCGCAACGACGGTCAGCGCGGTCATTTTTCTCGTCAGCGCCGATCACGATCTCGCGACCACGTATCTGATGGGCCTCGTGTCGAACGGCAGCGACGGTCCGGCGCTCGCGCTGGCGGGTGCGCTGGTCGTGGTGTTGTGTGCGCTGCTGGGCGTGGCGCAGGCACTGGCCCGCGCGGCCCGGACATCGAGACGCTTTACACCGGCGCGGCATCGGCGGCATGCACGCATGACTACGGAATCCTTTTCATGAGCACCGTCACGCAAGCAACTTCAAAGCATACCGATACCGCGCAGGCCGCCGTCGTGTTCGAAGGCGTGCGCAAGCGGTGGGGCCAGCGCACTGTGCTCGACGATCTGTCGCTCACGATCGCGCGCGGCAAGCTCACGACGCTGCTCGGCCCAAGCGGATGCGGCAAGACCACGATGCTGCGGCTGATCGCCGGGCTCGATCTGCCCGACGCGGGGCGCATCGTCATCGGCGGGCGCGATGTGACGCGGCTGGGCGCGCAGGCGCGCAACGTCAGCATGGTGTTCCAGTCGTATGCGTTGTTTCCGCATCTGAGCGTGGCGGACAACGTCGGCTATGGTCTGAGCGTGGCGCGCGTGCCGAAGCGCGATGTCGCCGCGCGTGTGGAGATGGCGCTTGCGCGCGTGGGTCTGAGCGCCTGCGCGCGACGCATGCCGCACGAACTCTCCGGTGGGCAGCAGCAGCGCGTGGCCGTGGCGCGCGCACTGGTGCTCGAACCGGAGGTGATGCTGTTCGACGAACCGCTTTCGAATCTCGATGCGCGTTTGCGCGTGCAGGTGCGCGAGGAAATCCGCGATCTCCAGCGCGAGCTGGATTTGAGCGTGGTCTACGTGACCCATGATCAGGAGGAGGCGCTCGCGATCTCCGACGAGATCGTCGTCATGGAGGCTGGCGCCGTCGCACAGCACGCCGATGCGCGCTCGCTGGTCGAGCGGCCGGCCAACGCATTCGTCGCGTCTTTTATCGGCAATGCGAATTTTCTGGCACTGCCGGTGCTGAGCTGCGCCGATGGTCGCGCGCATTGCGATCTTTCCGGCGTGCCGCTGGATCTGGCGTGGAACGGACCGCGCATCGTGCGTGCACGCATTGCCGTCCGGCCCGAAGCGCTGGCGCTGGAAATCATCGATCACTTTGCTCCTCACCGCGGGCTCGCAGGCGTGATACGCCGCGCGACGTGGCTCGGGCGGAGCACGCACTACACCGTCGAAACGACGGCAGGAGATCTCACTGTGTCATCGCATTCATTGGACCGGCCGCTTGCCGAAGGCGCACGCGTTGCCGTGACGCTCGACGCGCGCGGCGCGCATCTGCTCGGAGAGGCGTCATGAGTCACGCATGTCAGTCCGCGCGTTACGAAGCCGCGCGTGCCATCGCGCTCGAAGCCGGTCGTCATGCGCTGGCGTGTTTCGCGCAGCGCGAGCGGCTCGTAGTCGAATACAAAGGCGTGCAGGATGTCGTGAGCATCGCCGATCGCGAAGTCGAGGAACTCGTGCGCGCACGCATCGCGGCGCGGTTTCCGGGCGACTGTTTTCTCGGCGAAGAAAGCGCGGGGCACGCGCTTGAAGCAACGCCCGGCGATGCGTCGCGCGCGCTCTGGATCGTCGATCCGATCGACGGCACCAGTTGTTTCTTGCACGGCATGTACGCGTGGTGTGTGTCGATTGCCGTGGTGATCGACGCTGAACCGGTGATTGGCGTGGTCTACGATCCGAATGCCGACGAGCTTTTCCACGCGGAAAAAAATGGCGGCGCATGGATCGATGCGCCCGCAACGAACGACGATTTCGCGCGCCGTGCTTTACAGATCAGCGATGCGGCCAGTGCGCGCGATGGTGTGCTGGGCGTGGGCATTTCGCATCGGGTGAGCAGTGCGCCGTTTCTCGCGTTCGTGGAGCGCTGGCTCGAACAGGGCGGCATGTTCGTGCGCAACGGCTCGGGTGCGCTGATGCTCGCGTACACCGCAGCGGGGCGATTGATCGGCTATTACGAGCCGCATATGCATGCGTGGGACGCCGTTGCGGGCATCGTGCTGGTCACGGAGGCGGGTGGTCGCACCAACGCGTTTTTCGCCGATGACGGTCTTGCACGCGGCAATGCGGTAATCGCCGCGAATCCGCGCATCTATGGCGACTTGAACGCCGACATCGCCGCCACCGCTTTTTTAGCGGCGTGATTGCACACGAGTGCATTTCGATTTCGCAAAGCCATGAATCAAGCTGCGTGAAATACAGAGTAAGGCCAATGTCATCCCCACGTAACGCGCGGCAACTACATTACTCATCGTCGCGGGAAACAAGTTTTATCGATCTCTGCGGCCTGAATTGCACACGTGTGCAATCGTGACCGATTCCAGCGCGTGCTTCGCAGTACTCGCTCATGCAAGGAGGAAAGATGACTGGCGCTCACGGTTCGTTCACGCCGTTTATGCAGACCGCGCCGCGCGCAACGCCCGCGCCTCAACGCAGGTTCGCGATGCCGCGCCGAGCGGGGCGCACGGCGTTGCTGGCGGCGCTCGCGGGCGTGCATATCGGCGGCATCCTGTTGCTGGGCAACTCGCACACGACGCCGCCTACGCATGCCGCAGCCGCGCCGATCTACGCGACGCTGGTGCAGGCACCCGCGCCGCAGCCCGCCGTGCAGCCGACGCCCGTGCATCCGGTGCAGCCTCAGCCGCAAAAGGTCGTGACGCATCGGGCCGTCGTGCGCACGCATACGACCGAACGCGCGCCGGCACAGGCTGAGCCAGCGCCCGCTACGGCACCCGCGCCCGCGCAGCCAAGCCAGCCCGCGCCGTCTGTCGCGCAGCCTTCGGCACCTGCCGCTGCAGCACCTGCGCCCGCTCAGGCCATGCCCAAAACGGTGACGCGTGGCGTGCAGTATCTGCGCGCGCCGGTTCCGGTGTATCCCGACGCTTCGCGGCGCATGGGCGAAGAGGGCGTTGCGCAGGTACGCGTGCTGGTCGATGAAGCGGGCGAGCCGCGCGAAGTCGAATTGCGCGCGTCGTCCGGGTCGGCGGCGCTCGATCGTGCGGCGCTCGACGCCGTGCGCGGTGCGCGTTTCAAACCTTATGTCGAGGATGGCCGCGCCATTCCCGTCTACGTCATCGTGCCGCTGCGTTTTTCGCTCGGCGACTGAATTCATTCTTTACGAGAGGCAATTTATGGCTACGGCTTCCATCGGCATCGGCGCACTCTGGGCGCAGTCCGATATCGTCATCAAGTGCGTCGCGGCGGGACTGCTCGCGATGTCCATCGCGTCGTGGTACGTGATCGTGACGCGCGCGTTCTCGCAATGGCGCGAACGTGCGCGGGCGAATCGTGCGGCACGCCTGTTCTGGCTGGCGCCGACGCTGGCCGAAGGCGCGCAGGCCATCGGCGGCGACGCGCAGGAGAACGCCTATGTCGATCTCGCCCGCACGGCGCTCGACGCGAGCGCGCAGCACGAACGCGCCACGCAGGCGGGCCGCACGCCGCCCGCGCTGACCGACTGGCTCACCCGCGCGCTGCACGAGTGCATCGCGCGCCGCCAGATGCGTGTGCAAAGCGGCCTGCCGCTGCTGGCGACGATCAGTTCGACCGCGCCGTTCATCGGCCTGTTCGGCACGGTCTGGGGCATCTATCACGCGCTGATGACGATCGGCTCAACGGGGCAGGCGAGCATCGGCGAAGTGGCGGGTCCGGTTGGCGAAACCCTGGTGATGACGGCGTTCGGTCTTGCCGTGGCGATTCCCGCTTCGCTGGCCTATAACGCGCTGCTGCGCGGCAATAAAACGACGATCGGCACGCTGTCCGGGTTTGGCTTCGACGTGCTCGATGCGATCGTGGCGGGCGAGCGTCTGGACGGCCAGCACGAAGCCATCCAGCACGATGCGCCGCGCCATGCCACCCGTCTGGGCGCACGCGGCCTGCAGGCGGAGGCAGCCTAATGGCCGGCCGCTCCTTGCGCGACGATCTCGAAGACGGCTTCAATCCCGAGATCAATACGACTCCGCTGGTCGACGTCATGCTCGTCCTGCTGGTGGTGTTCATCATCACGATGCCGGCCTTGCAGCACGCCGTAAAAGTGGAATTGCCGCGTGTTTCCGCTGAGCAGATCGAGGCGAAGCCCACGAGTGTCGATGTCGCCATCGACGCGGGCGGGGTGATTCACTGGAACGACAAGACCGTCGATATTGCCGCGCTTCAACAGCTTTCCGCCGATGCCGCGCAGCACGACCCGCAGACTGAAATGCATTTGCGCGCCGATCGCCGCACGCCTTACGAGGACGTGATGAAGGTGATGAGCGCGGCGCAGCACGGCGGCCTGAGCCGGATCGGCTTCGTTAGCGACGACAACGCACGCTGAGCGAGCAGGCGCCGATAAATCCGCGGATCGGCGTCAATTAATCAGGATCACGAAAAGAAAGATCAAGAACGGGAAGCGGTCCGACCGCTGCCCGCGAACCCACGCATCTGTCCCGAACGTCTACCCAATCATGAAGATCACGAGTTCGTTCCTGCCGCCCCGCGTTTCGCGCCTGCAGGCGCAATTGATGGCGGCTGGCCTTTGCCTCGCCGGTTTCGCGCCTTACGCAGTAGCGCAAACGGCCGCTTCCACCAGTGCGGCCACGTCTACCAGCGCCGCTGCATCGGAAGCGACCTTGCCCGAAGTGCAGGTCAGCGCCGCGCCGGACAAGCCGGAAAGTCTCAAGCAGCGCGCCAATGCGGGCGCGCTCGGTAGTCACGCGGAAATCGACACGCCGTTCTCGATCCGGTCGGTGAGCGGTGAAGAAATCGAGGACCGTCAGGCGAATATTCTCTCCGAAGCCGTGAAATACGATGCATCGGTGACGTCGATCAGTTCGAGCTACGGCACGCACCCGGCGACGCTCGCAGTGCGCGGTC
The DNA here is from genome assembly GCF_905220255.1 of Paraburkholderia sp. J69-1. NCBI lineage: Bacteria > Pseudomonadati > Pseudomonadota > Betaproteobacteria > Burkholderiales > Burkholderiaceae > Paraburkholderia > Paraburkholderia sp. J69-1. The sequence continues at coordinate 104,381 of NZ_CAJMZG010000022.1, forward strand.
TGCCGCTCGACGATCTCAACGGCTACAAGGTCGACGGCATGGCGAACGTGAATCGCGGCGTGGAAATGCCGCTGGAAATGTTCGATCGCGTGGAAGTGCTCAAGGGTCTTGCGGGTTTCATGTATGGCTTTGGCAGCCCCGGCGGCATCGTCAATTACGTGACGAAACGCGCAACGGATAGCTTTACGTTCAGCTACGACCAGGGTTATGCGTCGGATAGCGTGTTCAAGGAGCACATCGACACGGGCGGGCGCTTCGGCAAGGACAAGATGTTCGGCTACCGCTTCAATATCGTGCACGAGGAAGGCGACACGGCCGAAGACGCGGCAACGGTCAATCGCACGGCGGTGGGCTTGAGTCTCGATGCGCAACTGACGAAAGATCTGTCGATCACGTTCGACACGATCTATCAGCAGCGTCGCACGTCGGGCGGCGTGGACATCATCACCAGCACCAAATACGCGGTGCCGCATCCGTTGTCGGGCCGCTCGCGACTCTACAGCGACGGCTCGTACACGGACGTCGACTACAAGCTGGCGACGCTCGGCGTAGCCTACAAGATTGCGCCGGACTGGCAGGCGAAAGTCGCGTACCGCTATTCGGATTCGACGCGCCGTTACGCGAAGGACCAATACTACATTTCGAGCAATAGCGGCAATTACTCCGATCGAATCAGCTCGGAATATCACAGCTATGAATTCGACGACGTGCAGGCCACGCTCGAAGGCAAATTCAACACCGGGCCGTTGCAGCACGAAATCGTGGTCGGCGCATCGTCGATGGTGCTGCTGTCGAACAAGTCGGTGAAGACGCCCAAAACCGTGGTGGGCACGGGCAATATCTACGACCCGACGATCTTCTCCGCGGATGGCATCGGCTATAGCGGCGGTACTTTCGGCGACGACAAGATCACGCAGCAGGCGCTGTTCGCGAGCGATCGCATTACCTATGGCCCGTGGTCGCTGCTAGCTGGCGTGCGCTACGAGTCGTACGACGAAGTGGGCCACGATTCCGCTACGTCCGGCGCGACCAACTATCACAAGTCGCCAGTCACGCCGACGCTCGCGCTGATGTTCGCGCCGCGCAACGATCTGACTTTCTACGCGAGCTATGTGGAAGCGCTGGAGTCGGGCGGCACGGCGGATAGTTCTACCGCGAACGCCTACCAGGTGATGGCGCCGATCAAGAGCCGCCAGTATGAAATCGGCGCGAAGACGGATCATGGCCGCTGGCGTGGGACCGCAGCGCTGTTCCGTATCGAGCGCGGTGCGGAGTACACGAATAGCGATAACGTCTATGTCGAAGACGGCAAGATCGTTTATCAGGGCGCGGAACTCAATGCGTCGGTGGACGTGTTGCGCAGCCTGACGCTCGATGCGAGCCTGATGGCGCTCAGCGCGCATTATCGCGACGCGGCCGACGGCGTGAGCGGCAATCGCGCAGTCGGCGCGCCCAAGTATCAGGCCGCGTTGCAGGCGGTGTGGCGTGTGCCGGCGGTGCACGGTCTCTATGTGCAGGCGGGCGCGCGGTATCTGGGCGGGATGGCGATCGACTCGGGCAACGTGCACTACATCAACGCGACTACGCTGTTCGATGCGGGCATTGGTTATCGGACGATGGTGGCGGGCAAACTCGTGACCCTGCGTGCGAATATCACCAACCTGACGAATCACCATTACTGGACGTATTACCAGGAAAACTATTTGCAGGTGGGCGCGCCGCGGACCTTGAGTCTTAATGCTCGCGTTGATTTCTAACGAATTCCTAACAATGAATGACTGGTCAAATCTGATGAAACCTGTTCGCAACGTTGCGACGCGCGCGGCGTGCATGGCGGGCGTCGCGCTGGCGATGATGTGCGGCGCGGCGCATGCCGATGCACAGCGAGGGCACGCACAGGCCGCGCGCGCAGATGAAGCAGTGCCCGCAGGCATGCATCTCGATCGCGCGGTGATCGTGATGCGGCATGGTGTGCGTGCGGCGACCGATACGCGCAAGATGAATGCGTCGTCGGCGCAGCCTTGGCCCGCATTCGAAGTACCCGATGGCGAGCTCACGCGGCACGGTTATCGCGCGATCGTCGAGTTGGGGCGCTGGGAGCGCGAGTATTTCGTGCATCAAGGGCTGCTCGATCGAGAAACCTGCGCGAGCGCGCATGACGTGTTCGTCTGGTCGAGTCCCGCATCGCGCACGCAGGCCACGGCGCGCGCGTGGCTCGACGGCGTGCTGCCGCGTTGCGGCGTCGCGGCTGGGCATGCGCTGGAGAATCAGGACACGCTCTTTCACGCCGATGAAGCCGACGCGAACGAGGCGGACCCCGGCGACGCACAGGAAGCGCAGGCCGCGATGCTGGCGGCGATGGGCTCGCCGCAGGCCGCAAGCCGTCGTTATGCCGCCGATGTCGCGGCGCTCGCTAACGTGGTGGGCGCGCCGCGCGAATGCGTCGAGCAGAAGGGCGCATCGCATTGCGGCCTCTACACCGCGCCCTGGGGCGTGAAGGTCGTGGGCAACTCGGCGAAATTGACGGGACCGGTGGCGGTTGGTGCGGCGATGAGCGAAACCATCCGCATGCAATACGCCGATGGCTGGCCGCTCGATCGTATCGCCTTCGGCCATGTGCACAGTAGCGCCGATGTGATCCGCCTGATGGGTTTGCGCAGCGCGAAATACGCTTATACGAATCACGTGCCGTTGATTGCGCGTCGTGGCGGCGCGCCTTTGCTTGGCCGTGTCACGCGGGCATTGAACGAGGAAGATCGCAGCGAAAGCGATGCGCGTTTGCTCGTGCTCGTGGGGCACGATACGAATATCGCGCAGTTGCGTACGTTGCTGGGGTTCGACTGGAAGCTCGGCGAGTATCACGTCGACGATGCGGTGCCTGGCGGCACCTTGCTGTTCGAGCGATTCGTGCGCGAGCGTGACGGCGCAGCGTTCGTGCGTGTTTCGTATATTGCGCAGAGTCTCGATCAGATGCGTGACGTTGCGCGCCTGCAAGGCCGCAATGGTCCGTTGAAAGCGGTGCTGCGCGATGATAAAGGTCGCTCGCTTATGCCGATCGATGAGTTCGACGCCCGCGTCAAGGGCATGTGACAGACGCCTACGCCAATCGCAGATCCCACAACACGTCCAGTACGTGTTGCGTGGATCGCTCGACGTACCCCGCACGATATGCAATACCGAGCCTGCGCCACATTGCCGGGCGCAACGGGCGCATGACGATGCGCGGGTCAGGTAACGGCGTAGTGGCCTCGTGAGGCAACAACGTCGCGCCGTAACCTGCCGCAACCAGACTCTTAATCGCGTCATTGTAGTTGAGCTGAATGCGCGGCGCCGGATGGTGCCCGGCGGCCGCGAGCCACTCCGCAGTCAGACGCGAGAGGCGCGTGGTCGCGTCATTGAGAATGAGCGGCTGGGCGGCGAGCCATTCGGGCGTCACGCGGGCCGGACAGCGCCAATGCGCCGGCACGAAGGCCATCACAGGGTCCTTGCGCCACGGCTTGATGACGAGGCCCGCCACCGGCGGCTGAGGCAGAGCGACCAGCCCGATGTCCAGCGTGCCGTCCGCAAGCCTCGACAGAGTTTCCTGCGAAGTCAGCACAGCGATCTGGATGTCGATGGCGGGATGGTGCTCGCGCAGGACTTCGAGCGCCTGCGGGAGCAGGTGCGCGATCACCCCCGTGGATGCACCCAGACGCGCACGCCCTTCGAGCCCTTCCACCTGACGTTGAATATCGTCCAGTGCTTGTTCTGCATCGGCCAGCAACCGGCGCGCGCGCTCCACGAGCAGTGCGCCTGTCGACGTCGGCCCCACGTGCCCGCGCTTGCGTAGCAGGAGCGGCGCGCCAATGCGTTCTTCGAGTTCGGCGATGTGGAGACTGACCGTTGGCGGCGCCAGGTGCAATGCACGTGCTGCATCGGCAAATGAAGCACGGTCGGCAACGGCGACCAGCGTGCGCAGGCGGTCCAGGCTGATTTCTCGCATGTCGGCGTCCAGATTCAGAAAAGCTGAATGACTTCGTTATGAAATTCAACTTTCCCTATTCTAGCCGTCCGCGCAATATCGGGTCTCGTTTTACCTGCAAACCCACCGTTAGCGAGTCATTCACCTATGAGCGCACCCATCGTTTTCATCGACGGCGATCAAGGCACCACCGGGCTGCAAATCCATGACCGGTTGCGCAACCGTACCGATATCAGCCTGTTCACGCTTGCCGCCGGGGAGCGCAAAGACGCGCGTCGTCGTGCAGAAGCTATCAATGCCTGCGATATCGCCATCCTGTGTTTGCCGGATGCCGCAGCGGGCGAGGCGGTGGGCGCCATCGTCAATCCTGCCGTGCGGGTGATCGACGCAAGCTCGGCTCACCGCACGCAATCTGGCTGGACTTATGGCTTTCCGGAAATGGCGCCGGAGCAGGCTGCGCTGATTGCGAACGCCAGTCGCGTCACCAATCCGGGCTGCTATCCGACCGGTGCGGTTGGCCTGTTGCGTCCGTTGGCGCAGGCAGGATTCATACCGAGCAATTACCCGATCAGTATTCATGCTGTATCCGGCTATTCCGGACGCGGGCGTGCCGGCGTGGAGGAACACGAGGGGGCGGGTACAGACCATGCGCCGATGTACCAGGTCTACGGCCTGCAACTCGCGCACAAGCACACGCCGGAGATTCAGCAGCACGCGGAGCTTGCACAGCGGCCCATTTTTGTTCCTGCATACGGGGCGTTCCGGCAGGGCATCGTGCTGACGGTGCCGCTGGTGCTGGAGCTGCTGTCTCCCGGCGTCGATGGCGCCACGGTACACGCGTGCCTCGCACGTCACTATGCCGGTTCAACTCACGTGCGAGTCTTGCCGATGCACGAATCGGACGCCGTAAAACACCTCGATCCGCAAATGCTGAATGGTACGAATGACATGCAGTTAAGCGTGTCTCATGACGCGGAGCACGGGCATGTGCTGCTGTCGGCGGTATTCGATAATCTTGGCAAAGGCGCATCCGGCGCTGCGGTTCAGAATCTGGATCTCATGCTCGCGCGGTAATAGCGGCCGATCGAAAAATCTATCTGTGCATTCGTCCACGGCCGTATAGCTGGCGTTTTAATCGGTTAGCTTGTCGTTTTTGAATGTTTTTTCGATGCTAGCCTTCATGTCAGTCTAGCGAATCTGGATGCTTTGCAGCGTCGCCGATGCGGCGGCCCGGGTGGCAGGATATCGCCCCAACCACGAGGCGCATAACGATGGAGCAGCCTTTCGATTCCGGGCGGCAACTGGACACGCAGCCCGGCAGCGCGGTGTATTCGTCCTTCGTGCTGAAACTCTACGACGCATGGGTGCTGGCGATTTCCAACCGCTGGGCGTGGCGGTGCAGCACCAGACGCGTGCTGCTGCCGTTTTACCGGCAGCGCGTGGGCAAGCGCCATCTAGAGGTGGGAGTGGGGTCGGGCTTCTATCCGGCACATGCAGACTTCAGTGCCGACCAGCAGGTCACGCTGCTCGACCTCAACGAGCACAGCCTCGCGGCGACCGCGCGCCGGCTCGACTCTCGCCATGTCACGCAAGTGGTGGGCGACATCATGCAGCCGCTGCCGATGCTTGCGGGGTATCGCTTCGACTCGATTGCGCTGTTCTATCTGCTGCATTGCCTGCCCGGCACGATGGACGGGAAGGCACACGTGTTCGCGCATCTGAAGTCTCACCTTGCGCCAGACGGTGTGCTGTTCGGTGCGACGGTGCTTGGCGATTCGGCCGGGCACAACGCATTCGGGCGAGCGCTCGTGCGTATCTACAATCGCAAAGGTATCTTCGATAACAGACGCGATACTTTGGCATCCTTGCGTTTAGCGCTCAGCCATCATTTCGCCGATGTCTCGGTCGAGCAGAATGGTGTAGTGGCGTTATTCGTTGCGCGTGCACCGTTGTGACGTGTCAAGCCGCTCAGTAGACGTCGATGGCACCGCAAATGCGGCAGCCGTTCAAACACGCTATACGGCGTAAGCGTCCAGAGCATTCATCGGCACATGCAGTTTGCGATCTGCTTCAAGCGCTTCGAGCAGATGTTTTACGGTGACTTGCACGCGTGGCGCCACAAGAGCCCGATGTGGGTACTGCATCACCATCTCGTGTGACCCGGACAGGTGAAATTGATGAAGGACGATTTTCAACGAGCCGGCGCGCAAATGCTCCAAGGCAAGATGAACGCCGACTTCAGCAATTCCCACGCTATCGCATGCGGCCTGTACGAGGGATTCCGGCGCCGATAGCGTAAGCAGCGCCTTGCCGGCAGGGTCCAGGGTTGTAATGCTAGCGTCCTCGCCCTTGAAATTCCATGGCACAACGTGACCGCTCAGAAATCGCCGCGTGATGAGACGATGCGCCATTAACGCGTCCGGCGTTTGTGGTGCACCATGCTTCGCGAGATATTCGGGAGACGCCACCAGCACGGTATTCAGGCGGCAAACCGGACGGGTCACAAGCGCGGAATCAGGGATATTGCCGCCTCTGACTGCGATGTCGTAGCCGTCCCGGACGATATCGACGACCCGATCATCGAAATCGACCTCGACAGACAGGCCGGGATAGCGGGCCAGCAAAGCGGGGAGTGCCGGGAGCACGTGGTCCTGCCCAAAGGCGGAGCTTGTCGAAATACGAACTCGTCCGGCTGGCACCGCGCGCTGCGCGGCAATCGTATCGACCGCAGCATCGAGTGCTTCGAGCGCAACGCGCGCCTGGCGCAGAAACGCCTCGCCTTCTTCGGTTAGCTTGAGCGAGCGGGTTGTGCGATTCATCAATCGCACGCCCAATGCCTTTTCGAGGCCAGCCACATTCTTGCTCACCGCCGCCGACGTCACCCCCAGCAGTCTGCCGGCGGCCGCAAAACTTCCTGCGTCCACTGCTTGAACCAGCGAAATGATGGCTCGAACGCGCTGTGAAGAATCCACACCTTCCTCCGGAACGGTAGTCCAGCATGCCTTGCTGGATGGGTAGATTCTAAACTTTTGGCTGAGAGTGGTTCAACACAGTCATAACTTCCCGTAACGATTGAGGATGGTGACAATCGAAGCGTTGCCCCTGACCCCAACCGTGCGAGACATTCATGCTTATCACCATCCTTTATGACAGCGGCTACGGCCATACTGCAAAGCAGGCTCAAGCCGTTGCAAACGGCGTGCGGCACGCGCCTGGAGCAGAAGCACAATTGATCGCCGTTGCGGACGGCGATACGCCCTGGGAAAAGCTGGCTGCGAGCGACGCCATCATCTTCGGCTCGCCGACTTATAACGGCACCATCAGCGCAAGGCTCAAAAAGGTGATGGAGGATTCGACGCGGCCGGCGTGGCTGCCTCAGTCGTGGCGCAACAAAATCGCCGCGGGCTTCACCAATTCAGGAGCCATGCACGGCGACAAGCTGAATTCGCTTGTGACCATGACCTTGTTTGCCGCTCAGCACGGCATGATCTGGGTCGGTCTGGACATCTTCCCGGGCAAATCGCCTGAAGAGAAAAATCGGGTCGGCGGTTGGCTCGGCGCAATGGCGCAATCGAATGACGAATCGCCGGAAGTGACGCTCATCAAGAGCGATCTGGATACAGCCGCCTATCTTGGCCAGCGCGTCGCCGAAGTGACCGGGCAGTTCAAGGCAGGAGCTGCACGATGAAATTGCTCTGCCTCGATATACCGCTGTCCGGCGCCAGTCCGCAAACCTACCAGCCTCATCTCCTCGACGAAATACGTCATGGCTGGCAACTCTATAAGTCTGGCTTTGTGCGTGATATCTACTTTCGCCAGGATCGAGCGGGCGTCGCCATCATTGCGGAAAGCGATTCAGTGGAGACCGCAAGACAGGCTCTCGCCACGTTTCCGCTTGCCCAAGTCGGCCTTATCGATTGGGAGATTATTCCGCTCGGCCCGTTCGTCGGCTGGGAGTCGCTTTTTGCGTCTCGTGACGCTTGCTTGGCACGTAGTCGGGTATCGGTTCGCTAATCTGCCGATTGCTTCGTGACTCTGACTAGCGACCAATCGTAGCCAAGCGCTTTTACGCGCTCACGCAAACCGTCGAGCACGTCCGGTGACGGTTGCGCCGCGCGGGTCAACACCCACAGATAGCGCCCCGACGGCTCGCCCACGATCGACCAGTCATAGTCGTCGCCGTGATCGAGAATCCAGTAATCGCCGTAAAACGGCCCAAAAAACGACACCTTGAGTTTGGCGTTCATCGCCGGGTCGACAACCCGGGCTTTTCCCGTCGATTGGCGGAAACTGGACTTGCCGGCTTCACGGCCGCGATTGACGACCTTGACCGTACCGTCGTCATTGAGCGAATACTCCGCTGTGACCTCGTCCATATTCTTTTCGAACGAGGCCTCATAGCGGAACTGCTCGTACCAGCGGCCCATGTATTTCGTCAGATCGACTGGCCTGGCAGGTTGCGGCACGGCGCGATTGCCGACCGGGCCAGGGCGTGGAATATACGCACATGCGCCAAGCACAATGGCGACGGCGGCGAATGCCGGGATGAGTTTTTTCTTTCGCATGGCGGAGATCTTCCGGTATGGGTTTCAGCGAGTGGGAGCGTTGCGAGTGGAGCAAACTGCGGGCCCGCGTTGTTTTTATCGCTCGCCACGGCAGGTATCATGTCGCCCACGATCCAAAGTTGAACTCATTACCCATGCTCCGTTTCGAAAACATCAGCAAGCGCTTCGGCAAGCACGTCCTGTTTCAGGGGCTGCATTTCACTACCGGCGCGGGATGCGTGGCGCTCTGCGATGAAACCGGCTCGGGCAAATCCATTTTGCTCGGCATTCTGGCTGGGGAAATTGATGCCGATAAAGGCGAGGTATGGCTGGGCGGGCATTCGCTGCGCAGCGCGCCGATCGAGGCAAAATCCGCGCTCGCCTATATCCCGGACGATTGCATGGCCTATTCCGGCCTGACCGGCCGCACGTATCTGGACCACGTGGCAGCCAGCAGAAATACCGTCGTCGGGGCGCAAACGCTTGATCTCGCGCATCGATTCGGGCTTGCGCCGCATCTGGAGAAACAGTTCGAGCAGATGTCTTTCGGCACGCGCAAGAAGTTCTTCCTGACGGCGACCACCTTGGGCGCGCCCGCTGCAATCATCGCCGATGATCCGGGCAGCGGGCTAGACGTGCCCGCGCGTGCCGTGCTGGCCGATCTGTTCAGACAGTTGGCCGTGGACCGCGCGGTCTTTTTCTCGAGTTCCGATCCGGCGCTGGTAGAAGCCTGCCAGGCGCGGACGATCGATTTTGCGGAGCTTGGGTACGCCGCATAAGTGCGCAGGCGGGGTGCCTTACTGGACGCGCACGCCGCAATCGCCGATCAGCGTCACGGCCTGTTCGACGGACAGGATCGTGCCTTTGAGATGCTGCATGACGTCGGCCAGACGCAAGCCGCTCAGATCGACGGAACGCAGATCGGCGCCATCGAAACGGCTATTGCGCAGCAATGCATTTCGCAGACTGCCGCCTTCGAAAACGGCATCGCGGAAATCGCAATCGGAGAGATCGGCGTCGGAAAAATTCAGGCCTTCGAGCGCTTGTTTCCGAAATGAAAGCCCACGCAGATCGGCGCCAATCAGCAGCGAATCGTGAAAGCTCAAGCCCAGCGTGCGGGCATCGACAAAGCGCGCGCCAGTGAGTTTGACGCCGGTAAAAACGGCCGAGGCGAGTTTTGAGGCCTTCCAGTCGGTATTGTTCAGATCGCTCTGGACAAAGCGGGCTTCGGTCAGATTGGCAAAACGGAAACTCGCCGATGCGCATTTGCACGCAAGCCAGCGGCTTCTTGCGAGTTCGGCGTGTTCGAGTAGGGTGTTTTCGAAGTTGCAGCGCGTAAAACGGGCCGCGCGAAAGTCAAAATTGGAAAAGTCTTCGCCGCTGAACGTGCACTGTTCGAACGTGGGTTCGTCGCCGCATTCGCGCAGAATGCGGCCCAGATCGTCGCGATCGAGGGTTATTTCGCTGAAATGCGGCGTGTCTGAGGTGGACGGTTCTTGGGGGTTGCTGCGCATTGGGGCTGACTCCTCGTTGCGAGGGGCGCGCAGCATCGTGTCCACGCGCGTCCCCTCTACCTGGTCAAAGTAAGGTTGACGCCGCGGCGTAATAAGAACCCAACAACCAGGCTGGGCGCAGGAGATACCAACCTGCCACTCTATTTTCGGCGGAGAGGATTTTATCGTCCCCGCCCTCGGGCGCACAAGTGCCCGTATTTTCGTGGGGTTGTTTACAGTTGCGCGACCCAATGCGCGAGTTGCGCCTCGCCGTCTTTATCGAGTTTGCCTTTCAGCGCGCCGTACCACGTGGCGATGGCCTCGCGCGACTGGCTGCCGCGCAGGATCGGCAGGCTCTTTTCCAGAAACATGCCGAAGGCCGGCACGCCGCGCAGGTAGAGGAAGGTGTCGTCGGTGATGCTCAGGATGGCGTAGGCGTCGCGCATCCATGTGATGTGCGGTAATGCTTCGACCAGATAGCCGCGCTGGACCAGTGCGGAAAGAAAGTTCGTGCGTGCCGTGACGTCCGATTGCTCGCGCGTTTCGTGATTGATCTGTGCGGATTTGATGAGCCACGCTTCGCCGCGCTCGACTTCACCGCACATCACCGACAAGCTCGCAAGCTGCACCGCGTTGTGCGCCGTCTGCTCCAGTTCGAACAGTGCGAGCCAGTGCTGGAATGATTCGGGGTAGCGGTCCGTCTGCGAATAACTCATTGCACAAAGGCGGCTTGCGTCTGCAAGCCGGCCTGCGTACGGTGTGGCGGCGGCGATGGCTTTGTCGTAGCGGCCGGCTTTGAAGGCTTCGAGCGCCGGTTTGAGTTCGGGCGCGATGTCGTCGGCGGCGTCTTCCTGCGCGGTGTCTTTCTTTGTATTTGCGCGCGTGGTGTCGTTCGATTCTGCGCTGGACTTCTTGCCGAATAGCTTGCTCAACAGGCTCATCGTGTTCCTTGTCGGATCATGTCGGGAAGGTTGGGTGGGAAGAAGTCTGCATCATTCTGTAGCGGCTGAAAACCTTCGATGCGATATGCATGAAAAAGCCAGTGTTTTAGCGAACCAAATACCACTGGTTATTCGTTGCGAGCGCAACTTACATGTTTATATTCCTTCACCGAAGTATTCGAGAACGCTACACTCGCGGCTCGATTGGGCTCTATGCACTCTCAAGATGAATAGCCATTTTCATGTGACTCGCGTAACACTGCACATTTCGGCTTGTGCCGTCATGCTTGCCGGGCTTTCGAACGCTGCTGTTGCAGCGGGTCTGGATTGCAGTCGTGCCGCTAGTCCAACCGAGTCGACCATTTGTAGTACGGCCGATTTGCAGCGGCAGGACGCGCAATTGGCGATTGTCTTTGGCAGGCTGATGCGTGCTGCGCCCACACAGTCCGATGCGACTCGCGCCGAGCAACTGCGCTGGTTAGAGACGCGCGACCAATGCGATGCTGATCGAGGATGTCTATCGCAGCGTTACAGTGACCGCATTGGCGCACTGCAAAAGCAGCTTCACATGGCGATTGTCTACGTCCCCGATGCGGTTGACCAGCAAGCGCTGGAAGACTTGAAGCGTGCCGTCGACGAAAAACTGAAAACCGAGCCGGAATATCCGCTCGATCGTGCATTGGATCAGTTTCGTCTCAAGGAGGGCGTTACGTCGTTTGACGGCGAGACCGACGACGACGGGCGTAGCGTGAGCTTGCCGGGCAAGCGGCCACCTGGCGTTACTGAAGACGAATGGCGCGCAATCAAGGCATCCGGCCCGCTCGCGGAAGACACGGCAATCGATGTCAATTGCACGTTGTTGAATGTCGAAGGCGAAACGCATCGTGTGCTCGTTGCGACGTTGCTCGACGGTGGCAATGGTGTCTATTCGTTTTCGACTGTCTGGGTACGGCGAGGCGATCGTTATGTGCGCGTGTTCAGCGAGCGAACTGGCGGGAGAGCGTTGGACAAAGAAGAGACCATGGACGGCCTGCTTCTTTCGTTCAACGGCAAAGGGGCCAATCAAACGGCGCGCTGGGTGCGTTTGCGCAACCGCGTTTATGTGGCTTATATCGACGGTGAATTTGGTGCCGACAATGTGTATCTGGTGCGTCCGCTGACGATCGTAGATAAGGCCCCGAAGTTGATCGTGCGCTACCGTTACAGCCTGTACGTGCCCCGCACGCAGAAACGGGAAGATCCACCTAAAACGGTGGTGCTCGACAGTCAGCTTCACTTAGCGCTCTCTGCTGCAGTGAAGCCGTTTTCAGTGCCTGTCTGGTCGAATGGCCTGACGACAGCAGAAGCGAGTGGCGAGGCGAGAAAGCCACTGTGTCCCATTCCCGCTGGCGTGAGGGGAGATGAGCGCGACGAGTTTTACAGCTGGGGGGCCGGGGGCTATACGGAAGAGGTCGTTGGCGATACGAGTGTCTGGATTCGTGGTAAATGCTATCTGGCGAGAATTGTCGACTGGTTTGGGCATTACTCTCCGGGCACGGGTCTGAATGCTCGTATATCGATCAGGCAACCTATTGGGGACGATCCCGAGCAGTCATTCGATGTTCAGGGCAAGCGTGTCGCTACCCGGACCGAAGCCTCGTTTGGAAAGGTCATGGACAACGGCGACGGCGATTGAAAAGCCGGTTGTTAGTAATGCATTGGCGCGTCGAATACACTCATCGCCTCGCTAACCGCTCCTGCAAAAACTCAATGAATCGCTGCGTTTTCGCCGGCAGCAGACGAGTTTCCGTCATCGCATAGATTGGCGTTGGCGTGCCATACCACGCCGGTAAAACAGGGCGCAACGTGCCATTCGCCAGATCGTCCTCGACCACTTCGCGGGGCACCAGAATGATGCCGCGATCGACATTCGCGAGACTGCGAATCATGCCGACGCTATTGAGCACGAATCGCCCATTCACCGGCACCGTCACCGATCGCTTTCCGTCACGCAACGTCCACGCCGAGGTTTTAAGAATCGCCAGGCACTGATGTCGAGCGAGATCGGCGGGCTTTTCTGGCACCCCGGCTCGCGCAAGATAACCTGGCGACGCATAAAGAAACGGCGTAAGCGACGCCAGCGGCCGCGCAATCAATTGCGAACTTTCGGATTCGCCAATACGGATCGCCACGTCGAAAGGCTCGCTGACCAGATCGACGCGCCGTGGTGTGAGATCGAGATCGAACTGGATGCCGGGATAAAGATCGGCGAACTCCGCAATCAGCGGCGCCAGATACGTCACCGCAAAATCCACCGGCAGCGACACGCGCAATGTCCCGCTGGGCTGCGCGAGCATCTCGCCGAGTTGCGCATGAGCGAGACGCGCCTCGTCGACAATCCGTTTGCAGCGCTCGAAATAGAGTTGCCCGGCTTCGGTCAATTCGATCTTGCGGGTCGTGCGATGCAAGAGCCGCAGGCCAATGGTCTTTTCCAGCGCGCTGATGCGCCGCGAAAGGGTCGAATTCGGAATACCCACGGTTTCCGCAGCGTGGCGAAAGCCTTTCGCCTTGACCACCTCGACAAAAAGGGCCATGTCATTCAGGTAGTCGTTCATTCTCATTGCTCCATTAGTGGATCAATGATATCCGTTTTGCCATCTTTATCTTCCCTGTGAGGCAGGCGATGATGTCTCTCACGCAAGCGCGCTTGCATTGATCCTTTGGAGAATCTCATCGTGAAGACACTGTTCGAATCCGTTCGTGTTGGTCGCTACACGCTGCAAAATCGCATTGTCATGGCGCCGATGACGCGCTCGCGCGCCCAGTTCGATGGCACGCCCGGCGAACTTGCCCAGGCGTATTACGCTCAGCGCGCGAGCGTTGGACTGATCGTCACGGAAGGCACGCAGCCGTCGGCCGACGGCCAGGGGTATCTGTCGACGCCCGGCATTTACACGGACGCGCACGTCGCGGGCTGGAAGACGATTGCGGATACGGTGCACGGCCAGAGCGGCCGACTGTTCATTCAACTGATGCACGCGGGGCGCATGTCGCATCCCGACAATACGCCGCATCATCGCGCGGGCGTTGCGCCTTCCGCGATTGCGCCAGGCACGGGCATGTTCACGGCGAAGGGCATGCAGGATATTCCGGTGCCGCGCGCGCTTTCTACCGAAGAGGTCCGCCAGACCGTGCGCGATTTTGCCTTCGCGGCGCGTCGTGCGATTGAAGCGGGTGCAGATGGCGTCGAAATTCACGGTGCGAATGCGTATCTGATCCAGCAATTCCTGGCGTCAAGTGCGAACACGCGCGACGACGAATACGGCGGGTCGATCGAGAATCGTGCGCGTTTTGCGATCGAAGTGGCATCGGCAATTGCGCGCGAAATTGGCGCCGATCGCACTGCGATCCGTCTTTCGCCGGGCACGACGCACTGGGGTATCGACGAAGGCGAGCAGGGGCCGGCGCTGTATCGCTATCTGGTGGCGGAGCTGGACAAATTGGGGCTGGCGTATCTGCACATCGCGCATCAGGGCAACGAAGCGCTGCTGGCGGAAATTCGCGAGCGCTGGACCGGCACGCTGATATTGAACCGGGCAGGACGCCCGCGCGAGCAGGTGGGCGCCGATGCCGCTGCGGGCATCGCCGATCTCGAAGCCTATGGCACGATGGTGCTGGCGAACCCGGATTTTGTCGAACGCATCAAGACGAACGCACCGATGAACGAGGCGCGTCGCGAAGGCTTCTTTGGCGGGACCGCGCGGTTTTACACGGATTATCCGACGTTGAGCGAAGCGATTGTCGGTTAGTCGGCTCGTTTAAACGGCCACATTTATCCGCCAACGCCGTGAGCGATCGTAGGCCTCGCGGCGTTGGCCGGCACCTGTTATTTCGGCGCTTTTACCGTGAGCGGAGCGAATCAATTGCCGAAATAAGTCGGCTTCATACCAGGCGTGCCGGTATGCGCCGGTTGAGCAGGACCGCCCGATGCATTGGAGCCCGGCATCACACCGCCGTAACCACTACCGGCTTGTGGCGTGTATTCGCCGCTAGAAACTTCACGTATTTGTTCGCGGCCCACGCGCGCTTCCGCTGCCTGAGTTTCGCGCGGGTACGAAGCCTGTTCGCGCGCCGACGTGTCGTAGCCCGAATGCTCGAGGCGCATCTGATCCTGCTTGACCTGAGCGCGCGTCAGCGCGTCGTTGCCTGCGAGACCCGGCTCGACGATAGGCGTCTGGGCCTGCGCGAGCGCGGCGAGCGGAATGGCAAACAGCGCCGCGACGGCGGCTACGTGCTTGAGTGTCTTCATCAACGTTCTCCCATGAAGTGGTGAAGGTCAGTCTTTCAAGCGCATGCGCCGTGCCGCGCGAGCTGCGAACGTCGATAAAAATCTGGGGAAAGAGTCGATGCGCGCGCACCGAAACGGGAATCGACCCGTATGACGCCATTGAAACGCAAATGAAAAAAACGCCCGCAGCACCGGAGTGCTACGGGCGTTTTCAGGCGAATCGCCGACGGCCCTGTTGCAGCCGTCGTGGTTTCGCAGCTTCGATTAGAAGCGGTGGCGCAGGCCCAGGTTCACGAGCGTCTGCGAGCCCGTGCCGTTGTAGCCGTACGAGCCGATCGATGCTTGAGCCGACGTCACGTCGCCGTTTTCCTGACGTGTCGTGCCGCTTGCGTGCTGGTAAGCCGCCGTCATGTAGACGTCCGTGCGCTTCGACAGGTTGTAGTCGCCGCCCAGCGAGAACTGGTGGTAGTTAGCCGACGTGTCGCCGCTTGCGTGCGTGTAGCTGTAGCCAGCGCCAACCAGCAGTGCCGGGGTCGCCTGGTAGGCGAGGAAGCCTTGTGCCGTGTTGTACTTCTGCTTGCTGTCGAACGACGAATTTGCATCAGCTGCGTATTGCGCGTTGCTGTAGCCCAGACCGAAGATGAACTGGCCAGCCGTGTACTGAGCCGCGATACGTGCGATCTGCAGCGAGTGTGCCGTTTCGTAGCCGTTGTTGATCGCGCTGTCGAACGTGCCGTCCGACGTGCTCGACCAGCCGGTGTCAGTGCGGTCGCCTGCGCTGTTAGCCGCGTAGTAGTAACCAGCGGCAACTGCCAGCGGGCCGTTGTTGTACGCGAGTGCTGCCGAGTACGATTGCTTCGAGCCCGTCGAGCCAGCCACGCCGCCGAACGAGTACATGACTTCCGTCTGCAGGCCGCGGTAGACCGGCGATGCGTACTTGACGGCGTTGTTCACGCGGAAGCTGTTGTCGTAGTTGTCGACGTCGCCGGCCGTTGCGAACACCGAGCCGAAGTAGTTGTCGGCGGTGATGCCTTGAATCAGGTCGACCAGCGGATCGTACTGACGGCCCAGCGTCAGCGTACCGTACTGTTCGCTTGCCAGACCGACGAATGCCTGACGGCCGAACATCAGGCTCGAGCCCGATGCGCCGGTGGACGGGTTAAAGCCATTTTCGAGGGCGAAGATTGCCTTCAGACCACCGCCCAGATCTTCCGAGCCCTTCACGCCCCAGCGCGAACCGGACAGGTTACCCGAGCTGCTGTTGCCCAGCGCCCAGAGGTTCTTGCTGCCGTCTGCGTGGCTGACGTAGGTGAGCGACGTGTCGATCACGCCGTAGAGCGTGACGCTCGATTGAGCGTGAGCTGCGCTGGCGATGCCGAATGCGGCGAACGCGGCGAGAGTAAGGGCGCGTGATTTCATCTGTAACTCCGTTTTGTTGTGGAACTGCATTGATGCAAGGCCTGAAGGCTATAGTGCGCATCGATATCCGCGCAAGACTCAATAAAAAAACCGTAGCAAAATTGTGACAGACTTTATTAATGCCAATACATACGCGAAGGTTTGTTGTGTGCGCAATTTGATTTATTAAATCAAGGACTTGAGGCGCGAAATAGTCGTGCAATCAGGCTTTATTACCCGCTGGGAAGATTTAAGATTGAAAGGCATGGGCTGACGGGGTGAACAGCCATGCTGGGTGTGGCTCGCGAGGTCGAGCACGTGAAGAATCAGCGAGAAATCGCCGAAAGACCGCAAAATCGCGGCGAATGAGCGCAATAAAAAAAGCCCCGCTGCAAGAGCGGGGCTATCAAGCGTGGATAACTGTCTGAAACACAAACAGTTGAGCGCATTGTATGGCAAGCGTCTGGACGCATAAATTCACTTTCCGCAATAAACTACTGACGAAATTGCGGTGGTGAACGCGTGATATCTATGCGTGTCAACCAATATGAATTCATTATGACGATTTATTACGACGTCATATTGTGCTCTGGTCGCGCGGTCAATGCAGCTTTAAATCGTCGGATCAATCAGTCGCGCGAGCCGAATGCATCCGCTATCTGGCGGGCGCGTTTGACTTCATCGCTATGCAGATAGATTGAAGTCGTGGATACCGAGGCGTGCCGAAGATTATCGCGCACCGTGGTCAATTCGGCGCCGCGTCCCAGCGCGTGGGTGGCATGCGTGTGGCGCATCCAGTGCGGACTCGCGCGGCGCAGTTTTTCGGCGAGCGGCGCGTGATCGGCTTCGATTGAATGGGCGGCCAGCGCGAAGAAGCGTCGCATCACCATCCACAGGCGCACGCTGCTGATCGCGTCGTGGCTGTCTGCTTCCAGGCTGCCGATCACGGGCGTATCCGGGTGCCAATGCAGTTGCGTGACGGGCAGGGCGCGTTCGGCCAAATAGCGCGCGAGCGCATTCCACGCGAGCGGCGGCAGGGCCACGCGGGCGTGTTTTTTACCTTTGCCAGTCACGCGCAGCCAGTGATCGCCGCGTGGATCGGTTTCGATCTGACCGAGCGTCGCGCCGACGATTTCGCTGGCGCGCAGCCCCGTCGCGTAGCCGAAATCCAGCAGAAAGCGTAGCCGCTGCGCAGCCGGCGCGGACCAACCCGACGACCATTCGAGACCTTCGGCGATCGTGCGCGTGAGCGCCCATTCGCCCTCGGTAAAGGCGTGCGAAGTGTCCAGCACGTTGGCGTTGCCCGCATCGCGCACTTTCACGCCCGCAAACGGATTGGCCAGCACATAACGTTGCTCGATCAGCCAGCGAAATAACGCGCCGAGTATCGTCAACGCGTGTGCTACCGAGCGCGCGGACAGGCTGCCGTTGAACGGACGCCAATCGGGCGACGTGCGCGGACGCACCGGGCCGATCCAGCGCGCGTGCGGCGAAGGGTGCCGCAAAAACGCGCGATAGGCGATGGCGTCTTCGGTCGTGAGCGAAGAGAGCGCGCGACCGCGCTCGACGATGGCCCAGAGAATCAGCCGCTCGGCTTCCTTTTTATAACTGCGTTGCGTGGCCGGCGCTTCGTGCAGCGCGAGCCAGGTTCGCACGGCTTCGTAATCGTTATTGGCATCGAGCGCGCAGGTGGCGCGCGGCGCACGGAACGTGCCCTCCGTGCCATCGACTTCATGCGGCAGTTTGATGCTCTCCCACGGCACGATGTTGCTGCGCTGGGTGGCGACCAAAAGCGCGCGGGCCTTTTCCGTGAGCGCGGGCCACGCGGCGAAGAACGCTTCGATTGCGCGGGCGCTGGCGGCGCCCAGGCCTGGAATGACTTTCCACCACTGGCGACGGCGCGGAACCCTGACGGTGAGATCGGCCAGTGTGCTGATGCCGTAGGCCTGCAGCACACGCACGGCGCGCGGGGCGAACCACTGGGCGATATCGTCGGCGATTTGCGGTTCGGGCGATTGAACGGTGCGTAGCGCGTCGATGGCCTGCGTCGCGGCTTTGGCGTGCTGTGCGCGCTCGTCGGCGGGATGATCGAGCAAGGTCGCCAGATCGTCGCGATGCGCGCTTCGCGCGATGGCGACCAGCCTGCGCCGGATGCGTCCTAGCACGCCGCGTGCGGATTTTCCGCCGCCCAGCGCCGAAGGGAGGTAGCGCTCGACAGCCGCACGCACGGCGAGGCCAGCGTACCACGCGCGCAGCACGGCGAGTTCATCGGCATCGGGAAAGCCGGGCGGTTCGACGCTGGCGGCGGCAGGCGGGGGAAGAAGACGCGCTTTCATGGAATCGAAGTTTACTCGATCGATGTGCGTCTTAGGATAAGCGTGCGGTTGTCCTTGGAGCCGGACGCGGGTGTAGCCCGCTAACCGATTCGCGTGGTCCGGCGAGGTTCATTCGACGGAATCCGACCCGACTGGAGAACGTTTCCAATCCAACGCGCGTTACGCGTGTTGAACAGCGAGTAGCACGTGCTGCGCCGCGCGCGATAAATGATTGTCGATGAACTGTGCCGATAGCGAAGATGCCGGGCCGCGACGCGCCGCAACGCCTTGTCTTCGCGCAGCCTTTCCATGGCATAGGCACGAGTCGATTCGCCCAAGCGATAAATGGCGATAGCGCCTCGAAACTCCGCCGCGAGCAACGATTTAGCCACTAACTCATCGAGTGCGGCAATTACGCCGGTGACTGGCGCGCCCGGCTCTGCGCCTACCGAAATGAGTGCTTCGAATGTGAATGCGTCAGTAAAAAGCGCTAGATTGCGGAGCAATACGCGCGCACTGACGCCAAGCAAACCATAACTCCAGTCAAAGCTTGCGCGCAGCGATTGATGGCGCAGCGGAGCCGATCGCAAGCCGCCTTTCAGCAGATTAAGCCGATCGTCGAACGGCTCGCACAGCATCAAGGCGACGCCCTCGACGCCCAGTACCGCAACGCGCGCCGCAGCTAACTGGATGGCAAGAGGCAGACCATCGAGACGCCGGCAAATATCGGCCGCGTGCCGGATGCTTGCCTCGCTATTGATGCTATCTGGCGCGTAGTGGCCGGCGCGGTGCAGAAAAAGCTCGACCGCGCCGTGCGCAATCATCGTCTGCGTGCTCGCGTTTTCACAGGGCAGCGCGAGTGGCTCGATACGAAGCACCTTTTCCGTGCGAATCGCAAGCGGCTCGCGGCTCGTGATCAGGATGCGCAAATCGCGAATGGTCGACAGCGACTCCAATAGCGCAGCTACGGGTTCGATAATCTGCTCGACGTTATCGAGAACAAGCACGGTGGGTGCGCCGCATCGGTGCAGGGTTTCTCGAATCTGCAAAAGCAGGCTCGATTCCTCTGCGTTGAAATCTACGTTGATATCCGGGCTGATCCCACACGCGATTGCGATTGCTGCGACTACCTCTTCGCGGGTCCGTGCCCAAGCGAGTTCCACGAAACTCACGTTTGCTTCGCGTTCGCGAATTGCGTGAGCGACGTGAATTGCGAGCGAGGTCTTACCGATGCCGCCTTCGCCAGCCAGCGTCAACACCGAACCCGCTTCTAGCTGAGTCAGTTGGGGCAGAATGCGCGCGCATACTTCGTCGCGGCCAATCAACGGTCCGGCGCGGACCGGCAGCGAAGGAGGTGCGACGAACGGACTCGCGGACCCTTCGTCATGGACGTGCTTAAGAAGCCGATAGCCGCGCCCGGAGACCGTCTTGATCAGATCGCGGTCGTCGCCGAGTGCTTTACGCAACGCCACAATATGTACCTGAAGGCGATTTTCCTCGACGATTTGTCTGGGCCAGACGGCGTCGATAATGTCGTTCTTCGAGACCACCGCACCATCGGCGCGAAACAGGATCTCAAGGATGTCGAAAGCGGGCGCGGCAATACGCAGGACGCGACCTTCACGGCGCAGGTCACGCTGATCAAAATTAACCAGTAAGGCGCCGATTTTGACCGCGACCATATCTGCAACCCGCTGTCCCAGCGCCTTTTCGATTGCGATCATGACGACGCTCCGGCGCCTGCTTCGTATCGAACCGGGCCGCCGATCCAGCAGCCGTCCGGTGTCGCGGTGTTGTTATCGTCCTTGAAACTGAAACGCACGGAGATCTGTGACGGGCGTTTCATCGCATAGCCCTGGCGGATGTTGATCGTCCGCGTGCTCGCTTCTACGAGGCCGTTGGCGAGCAGGCCGAACGACAGCGCGGAGGCCGCGATGCCTGTGGCCGCGTCTTCGGGATAGCCCGACGCGCGAGGAAACTGTCTTGCATCGAAGATCTGCTGGCGGGCATCGACCGTCGCGTAGGGGTAAAGCCCCGTGGAGCCGATCCGCTCGCACAGCGGACCGATCTTGTCGAAGCGAGGCTCAAGCTCATTGAGAATGGCAGCGCTGGCAAGCGGAACCAACGTCTTGACGCGGCTGGTGCAGGCGTTCTGGATGGGCAGCGGCGCGAGTTGCGTGTCGTCGATGCCGAGTGCGTCGAGAATCGAGTCACGGCTGGTTTGCGGCTGCGGTAATGGCTCGATGCGGCCTGCTGGCTGCGAAATCTCGACCGATGCATCATCCGTCGAAAACCCGGCGATGCGGGCCTCTACACGGCCGCTACCGGTGTGAATCGTCAGCCTGTCGCTGTCAAGGCGTCCGGTTTCGTGCAGAAGCCAGGCGGCGCCGACCGTCGCGTGTCCGCACATCGACATCTCGTGATTGGGCACCCAGAAGCGGAATTCGAAATCGCAACCGGAACCGGCTGGTGCCGGCAGCACGAAGCCGCTTTCGTGGCCGTATCGCTGCGCGACTGCCTGCATTTGCGCGTCGGACATGCCGGCGGCGTTGAGCACGATAGGGGCTGGATTGCCGCCGTCGTTATCGGCGGCAAACACGCTGACAAGCTCGATCGTAGGGCGTAGCGACACGGCGGACTGTGCCTCGGCTGGCAGAGTAGGTTTTTTCATCCCGTCAGGTTACGGGGAGTGCCGGGCCGCCGCGTGTGCGTACGGGCCCATTCATTTGATCGAACGGGCCATGGCCGCGCGAGCGGCCGATACACTGGATTGCGGACCAGCAGCGGTGCGCCGTGAAAGATCTTTGGCGCTTTCGCCTTTGCGTCGCGGGTCGTGTGCTAGTGTCTTGTTACTGTTTCTTACTTTGTCGAAGGGCGGTCATGCTCACGACACACACCGCTATTTCAACGTCTTTCGATGCTGCGCTCGTTCCAACAAGTATGCCAACCGGCCAACAAGGATCTGCTGGTTGCCGCCGATGATGGCTACGCAACGCTTACCGGCGGCGGCAGCTACGCGACGCCGTGGCATTGGCACGATTGCCTGATGTTCATGCTCCCCACGCATGGTGCAGTCGAGGTCCAGCATGAGGACCAGCGCACGGGTGTCTGGTTGTCGCAGGAACGCTTCGCGGTCATCCCGGCAGGACGCGCCCATCAGACCCAGGCCGCGTGTGCGCCTCACGGGCACGTCGCGCTCTACGTCACCGACGAAGCGCTGCGCAAGCTCGATAGCAGTGTGGGTTCGCTCGAAGAATTCCGTCGCCGCACGCGTACGCCTGTGCTGATCCACAGATCGGCGGCGATCCGCACGTTGCAGGATCTCTCGTTGCGCAACGAAGGGGCGACCTACGGGCTTGCCGCGACACGTCAGGCATTGGCATCGGCCTTGCTGATGCAGTGCATTGGAGAGGTCATCGCAGGGCAGACGGCTTCGGCGAACTCGCCCGGCGAACACGGCATGGCGCTGGCGGCGGACCTGGAGGCCTTTATCACCGCGCACGCCGATCAGGACATTCCGCTCGACGCGCTCGCCGCACGGTTCAGAATCTCCCGCCGTCACATTACGCGGCTCTTTCGCGAGCGTACGGGCTTGTCGATCGGCGAGTTCCAGCAACGCGCGCGCTACCGGAATGCCTGCCAGTTGCTCGTGGAAACGGATCTGGCGATCGGCGAGGTGGCGTTTCGCGTGGGCTTCGCGAGCGGCGCGGCGCTCGCGCATGCCATGCGCCGCATGGGAAACCATTCGCCCTCGGAGTTGCGTGCTGCCGCTGCACGGTCGATCAAGCGCTGACTCACTGACTGACAGCGATGCCACATGACTGTGCTCGACGCGAACCTTGCCGTTCCGTTTGCCATCGCAAACCAGCCGTTCAAGTATGTGACCACAATCCACGGCCAGTTCACGAACGACACGCTGTTCTATATCGACGACCTGACCGTCGGCAGCCGATACACCGTGCGCGGCTTCGACGGCGAAGCAATGCTCGCAGCTGAACGCGGTTCCTACTGGCGTAACGAACTGCAATGGCCGGTATTGCAGGCGGGCCAGACGTTGTACGCGGGGCTCGACTACGGGCGCGTGTTTGGACCGAACACGGCGGCACTGGCGGGGACGCAGCTTGCAGGCGCGGTGATGAGAATTCGTGGCGGTGTGCCGTCGCAGTATGTTGGCGTGTCCTACGACCTTTTCGCGGGGACGTCCATCTACAAACCTGAAGGATTTCCCACCGCACGATGGACGGTCGGTTTTCAGTTGACGGCGCAGTTTTAGGTTTGCTGCGCCTGCCCGAAATACGAGCGACATCGGATGCCAGACGTTTCGCCCGACGGCCTGAACGCCTCGTCGGTACTCAGGTGCAAATCCGCCAGGCTTCGCTATTTGCCGAATCGTTTTAGACGGCATCGAGAAGGCGTAAAAAAGCAAAAAGCCCGCTTGGAGCGGGCTTGCCTGGGCGCTGCATTTCGCCGTTTTGCACGGCCAGCGCCCACTTTGCGCACACATTCAAAGAAAAATCTTGTTCCTGAAAATGGGTGAGTACACAGAAAGCTTTAGAAGGTTTTTGGTTGCGGGGACAGGATTTGAACCTGTGACCTTCGGGTTATGAGCCCGACGAGCTGCCAGACTGCTCCACCCCGCGGCGCGAATTGTATCGACATGTTTGCAGCGTGTCAAATGCGAGCGGTTTTATTGCAAGGCGAGGCATAAGAGCCGGTCTGCGGCCCGAAGCCGTTCATCCACAGTTTAGTCTCGATCGAGACCGCGCTGTGATCGACAGGCGACATTGCACTTGCACGCAGTCGCCTGCGCGATTTCAGACTTTATTCTTGTTACTCGGCCTGCATGCCCAGTGGATCACCAGCGAAACTCAATCGCCCTTCAGGGCAATGCGGTTGCCCCAAGTACCGATAGTCGCGGCGCGGCGATTGTGCGAAAAATCCCCGAGAAGTTATCGAGCAACTCTGACAGGCGCCCAGCGCCTGTCATTTCCTTGAATAACCGGAGGTGGTCATGTCGCACTCGGACGACGATGCAAAGTCAGGCGGTCGCAGGGCATTCCTCAAAAACGTCGCCGTTACCAGCGTGGCGACCGGCCTGTCCGGTGTCGTCGGGGAGACTCTGAGTCAGGTCGCGCACGCGGCGACGCCGACCACCGGAGCGGCGAAGCCCGCCACGGCCGCGACGCTCGCGGTGAACAAGCAATATGCCGAGTTTCTGTCGTTCGGCGATGCACAGGACTTCGAAGACGCCAAACGCGGGCTCGTGGCGACGCTGCCCGAGCCGGTCGTGATTCCCGGTCCCGGCGGCACGCACGCGTGGGATCTGCAGCAATTCGCCTTCGTGCAGGGCGGCCCGGAAAACAACGCGCCGCCGACCGTGAATCCGAGCCTCTGGCGTAACGCCAAGCTCAACATGAACCACGGTCTTTTCAAGGTCGTCGATGGGATCTGGCAGGTGCGCGGCTACGATCTGTCCGTCATGAGCATCATTCGCGGCGACCGCGGCTATATCGTGGTCGATCCGTTCATTACAACCGATGTGGCGTCGACGGTATGGAAACAACTCGTTATTCCGCACCTCGGCGACCACCCGATTACGCACGTCATCTACACGCACAGTCACGTGGATCACTACGGCGGTGTGCGCGGCCTCGTCAGCGATGACGACCTGAAAGCCGGCGAGGTGCAGATCGTTGCGCCCGCAGGCTTTACCGAAGCGGCGGTGGGCGAGAACATCATTGCGGGCAATGCGATGGGGCGACGCGCGAGCTATATGTACGGCTCGCTGCTGCCGCGCAGTCCCACGGGCATCGTGGATGGCGGCCTCGGCAAGACGACATCGGTGGGCACGATCACGCTGGCCGTGCCGACCTTGTTCGCCGAAAAGACCGGGCAAAAGCTCACGCTCGACGGCGTGGAACTGGTCGTGCTGATGGCACCGGAATCGGAGGCGCCCTCGGAATTCATGTTCTATCTGCCGAAATTCAAGGCGTTCTGCGCGGCCGAAGACGCGACCCACACGCTGCACAATCTGTACACCTTGCGCGGCGCGAAAGTGCGCGATGCATTGCTCTGGTCAAAATATCTGCAATCGTCGCTCGACATGTTCGGCGGCGATATGCAAGTGGTTTTTGCTTCGCACTACTGGCCAACGTGGGGCAATGATCGCGTGGTGGCGTTCCTTGGCGCGCAGCGGGACATGTACCGCTATCTGCACGATCAGGTTCTGCGCATGGCCAACAAGGGCATGACGCCGCTGGAAATCGGCGAAACCATTCGTCTGCCCGATAGCCTCGCGAAACACTGGTATTGCCGCGGTTATTACGGCACGGTCTATCACGACGCCGTGGCGCAATACAATCTGCGGCTGGGTTTTTTCGATGGGGTTCCCGCCAATCTGCATCGATTGCCGCCAACCGAAGCGGGCAAGCGCTATGTCGAATTCATGGGTGGATCGGCGGCCGTGCTGAGCAAGGCACACGGCTACTACAGCAAGGGCGATTACCGGTGGGTCGCGGAAGTCGTGAATCACGTGGTTTTCGCGGAGCCGCAGAATACATCGGCGAAACAACTTCTGGCCGATGCTTACGAGCAATTGGGCTATCAGGCGGAATCGGCGTCATGGCGCAACTTCTATCTGACGGGTGCGCAGGAATTGCGCGGCGGCATCCAGCAGCTTCCCGCGCCGCAGCCGCAAAGCCCGGACACGATTCAGGCGATGCCGCTCGACATGTTCCTCGATTATCTCGGCATCCGTCTGAACGGCGATCGCGCCAACGGTAAAACCGCTTCGTTCAATCTGGTGCTCACCGATACGAAAGAGAAATACGTGCTGGGCGTGCAGAACAGCGCGCTGCACTACACGGCGAACACGAGCTCGAATTCGGCGGACGCGACGGTCACGATGACGCGCGCGGATCTCAACGAAATCATGATGGGCAAGACCAACATGCAGAAGCTCGTCATGGGCGGCAATGCCAAAATCGACGGCGACAGCCAGAAACTGGGCGAATTCGTTTCGTGGCTCGATACGTTCGACTTCTGGTTCAACATCGTCACGCCTTGAGGGGATGCCATGTGTGCGATCTGTAATTTCAAGCTCGACTTCAGCGTCGGGCATCCGCTGGCGCTGAAGATTGCGGTGGCGGCCCGCAAGGCGATCGATGCGGGGCTGATCGATGCGGTCGATACCACGGAAGGCGCGCTTTCGGCCGCCCGCATGCGCCTGTCGGCCATCGAAGCGCTGAACCTGCTGCAGGCGCGGGTCGAAAGTGCGCACGGCGAGGCGGCGCTGCTGGCACTGCCGGACTTCTACGTTTTGTTGATCGAAAACGATACGTGGGGCTTTTTTCACGCCACGACTGAGGGTTTCGATCCGGACATCGTGCCGGAGATACCCGACGTCACGGCCACGGATGATGCGTTGCGCAGCAATATGGTGATTACGTCCGAGGCGGCGTTGCGCGCCTGGCTGGATGGGCGCTTCGATCTGGCGCGCGCGTTGGAAGATGACCTGTTCGTGATCGACGCGCCGCAGACGCACACTGCTTCGCTCACGCAGATGCTGGCACGCGCCGAAGCGACGACGCTGACCGTGGGTTAAAAAGCCGTTATGCCAGTAGCGCCGTCAAGCCCACGCATGCAGTAATCGCCGGCGCTACAGCACGGAATTTCACGTTCACGCGTGCCAGCCGGGCGCCGGCCGAGGTGCCCAGCCATCCCATCAGCACGTACAGTGCGACGAGCGTCGCGCCGATCCACGGCGCGATGATCGTGCCGTTTCTGGCAAACACGGCCGCGAAAATCAGCAGATTGTCGGTGCTCACGGACAGAAAGGCCGACATCATCGCGCCCATCGACAACATCACGGGTACGTCCGGTTGCGATGGCGTCTGCCCGTCGCTGCGCCGGATTTCCTGCGCAAGCTGGATCAGCCCGATCGATAGCGGCACGACGCCGAAATAGCGCGAAGGAATCTCGACCGCACTGGCCGCAAAGCCGATCAGCAGACTCGCGACAATCACTGCGATGCCCGTGACGACGAACGCGGCAAACAGTCTGAAAGGTTTCGCCGATGCCGAAAACGACAGCATGAGCGCGGCGGAATCGACATTCGTCGCGGCAAATGCCGCGCAAGTGGCGGAAAGGATTGCGAATGGGGCCGCAAGCGGAAATAAAGGCGCAATGGCAGTCACGCAACGTGTCCTGATGACCGAGGCGACATTGTGCAGGCGTGACCGTGCATTAGTCCAGCACCAGCGAACCCAGCGCGAACGCACCGAGCGCCGCCACCGCGATCCCGACCCAGTATGCGAGATTCCACTGCGGCAGCAGTCCCTCGCGCCGCAGCGCGCCGACGCGGCGCCGGTGCTGCACGACGGCCAACAGCAGCGCGATGGTGCCGATCACCACCATCGCCGTGCCGACCGTGCGCGGCGACCAGGTCGCGCCAAAGTGCCCGACAATGGGCGCGCCGCGCTGGCCCGCCACGTATTCGAAAAACTTCGCCAGCGTGAAGCCGAAACTGATCATCGAAAGCGCGGTGCGCAGCCAAGCCATTAGCGTTCGCTCGGCGGCGAGAAAGGTGCGCTCGACCGCAAGCGAGGTGCGCGCGCGCGTTTGCAGCGTGCCTTCGTCGGGAATCAGTGGGGCGGAAAGATGCGTATCCGGGATATTCAAGGTTTCGCGTTCGCGACTCATGATGTGACCTCGTGGTGTGGCGCTACGGCGTGTTGGAGGACAGTGCCGAACGGCCGCGCTGCCATTTCACGTAGGGAATCGCCAGCAGCGTGCAGAGGATCAGGTACAGCACGAGCGTCGGCGCGAATTGTTCGCCAGGAAAATTGGCCGCCGAAATGCCCAGTGCGATCGCCGGATGACGTGAAGCGGTGGAGAGCGCCAGTACCGACGCGTGTTCCTGCTCGGGTCCGCCGAGACAATGGCCAATCACCAGTCCCGCGACCACGAAGGCGACGATGGCCAGCACCGTCCAGTGACCGGTGGAAGAGAGGATCGCGCGCCAGGTGCCGGCCAGCAGCACGAGGACGCCCACGGCGAGCAGGATCGTCGCGATCAGGCGTACGGGCCGCAGCAGCATCTGCGCCGCGCGAGGCATCAGCGAGGCCACCAGCAGGCCCACGGCGAGCGGCACCACGATCATGGTCAGCACGGTTTTCATGATCGATCCGGGACCGACTGCCAAAGGTTGCGCGAACAACCAGTTGAACAGCGCGACCGAGAGCGGCATGGTGACGATCGACACCAGCGCGAGCACGACAAGCAGGCCAAGGCCGTAGGGCGCGACGCCGCCCGCTTTCTTGTGCTTCTTCGGTAGCAAGGGCGGCACTGGCGAGATGGCGAGCGCGGTCAGCACCACGGCGGTCGGCCGCGGTAGATCGAGGTAGTACACGCTTGCGACCACGAGGATCGGCATGACCACCAGCATCGCGATCAGCGAACGCAATAGCAGGCCGGGCCGCTGCGCGATGTAGAGAAGATCGTCGCGCGTGGCCTGCAGGCCGTATGTGAAAACCGTGGCGGCGATGGCGCACTGGAGCGCGAGCAGGATCAGGGCCTTGGCGTCCATGGATGTCCGGGCAGGAGAGTGTCCCGGCGGCGCGTGGTTGCGTGCCGCCGGGATCGTACCGATGCGCAGCGGGAACGTCTTAGCGATGGCCGCCACCGGCCGCATCCATCATCTTTTCGATCACCTGGTCCACGCCGAAACTGGCGGCTTTCTGGCGCGGCGGGAATTCCTTGAAGGTCTGGAGGAATTCGGCCACGCCCGCCTGCGCGGGCACGAGGATGAACACGTGATCGAGCAGCCAGTCGTAGTAGGTATTGGAGGTGATATCCGCGCGCTCGTAGGGGTCGGTGCGCAGATTGAAGATTTTCGGCACGCGCAGCGTCACCAGCGGTTCGGCCCAGATTCGCAATGTGCCGGCCGTGCGTTGCTCCATGAACACGACTTTCCAGTTGTCGAAGCGCAGACACGCCAGGTCGCCGTCATCGGTGAAATAGAAAAAGCCCTTGCGTTCCGGCTTCTTCACTTTGCCGGTGAAGTAGGGCAACAGGCTGAAGCCGTCCAGATGGACCTTGAATTTCTTGCCGTTGGCCTCGATGCCTTTTTGCAGCTCTTCCTTGACGGCCGGATTGCCCGCGGCTTCGACGATGGTGGGCAGCCAGTCGAGGTGACTCACGATTTCGTTGCAGATCGTGCCCGGTTCGATCACGCCTGGCCAGCGCACCAGGCACGGCACGCGATACGCGCCTTCCCAGTTCGAGTTCTTCTCGTTGCGGAACGGCGTCATGCCGGCATCGGGCCATGAGTTCATGTGCGGGCCGTTGTCGGTGCTGTACATGACCATGGTGTCTTCGGTGATGCCGAGTTGATCGAGCAGCGCCAGCATTTCGCCAATATGCTTGTCGTGCTCGACCATGCAGTCATGATATTCGGACTGCCAACGACCGGCCTGGCCGCGAATGCGATCCTCGATATGCGTGCGGAAGTGCATGTGCGAGGTATTGAACCAGAGGAAGAAGGGCTTGTCTTCCTGATGCGCCTTCTGGATGAATTCCTTCGCCGCCGCCAGAAATTCGGTGTCGATGGTTTCCATGCGCTTCTTGGTCAGCGGCCCGGTGTTGTCGATCTTCTGACCGCCTTTTCCGTCTGCCCAGCAGTGCAGCACGCCACGCGGGCCGTACTTCTTGTGAAAGTCGGGAAATTCCTTTGCATCCGGGTAATCGGGCAACTCCGGTTCTTCCTCGGCGTTGAGGTGATAGAGATTGCCGAAGAATTCATCGAAGCCATGCATGGTCGGCAGATGTTCGTCGCGATCGCCGAAGTGGTTCTTGCCGAATTGCCCGGTGGTGTAGCCGAGGTCCTTGAGCAGTTCGGGAATATTCGGGTCTTCGGCGCGCATGCCCAGCGGTGCGCCAGGCAGGCCAACCTTGGTCAGCCCCGTGCGCAAGCCGCACTGGCCCGTGATGAAGGAGGCGCGGCCCGCCGTGCAGCTTTGTTCGCCGTAGTAGTCGGTGAACACGGCGCCTGCCTCGCCGATGCTGTCGATATTCGGTGTGCGATAGCCCATCAGCCCTTTGGTGAAAATGCTGAGATTCGACTGGCCGATGTCGTCGCCCCAGAGGATCAGGAAGTTGGGTTTCTTCTTGCCCGCCATGGAACACTCCTTTGCGTGGACTTCGCGTGGACGTCAGATAGAGCTACCGCAGCCGGTAGCGGATCGCCTGCCGGTTCCGTGCGTGACGGATGCGCGGCAGACCGTTTCTCCAGTGGGTTCAACCGGAAGTGCTGTTTGAAGCGGTGGCGGGGGCGCTGTCGCGCACGACACACCGAAAGCCCACGTGGCACGTGGACGTATCGACCGGCTGCGCCATGCGCGCGGCAGGGCGATAGCGCCTGCAATAGTTGGGCGCGCAAAGGTACGAGCCGCCTTTCATGACCTTGCGGGGAATTCTGAGTTGCGGCGTACGCGAATCGACACTCGCTTCGACGCTCGCGCCGCGCGGGTTGTCCAGCGTGCAGCACGCCTTCACGATCTTGCCGTGGTCCTGATACCAGTCGCTGGTCCATTCCCAGACGTTGCCCGCCATGTCGTACAGGCCGTAGCCATTGGGCGCAAACGAGCCGACCGGTGCGGTCCATTCGTAGCCGTCTTCCAGCAGGTTCTGCCACGGAAACTCGCCTTGCCAGGTATTGGCCATCGGCTTGCCTTGCGGCATGAATTCGTCGCCCCAGACGAATTCCGCGCCCTCCAGGCCGCCGCGCGCCGCGAATTCCCATTCGGCTTCGCTCGGCAGATCTTTGCCGGCCCATTGCGCGTAAGCCTGGGCATCGTCGAACGTGACGTGCACGACGGGGTGATCCGCGATTCCGTCGAGCGAACTCGACGGGCCGCGCGGATGCCGCCAGTCTGCGCCCGCCGTATAGCCCCACCAGTTGAAGTGATTGCGCAGATCGACGCGATGCGGCGGTTTGGCGAACACCACTGACGACGGCGCCAGCATTTCAGGCAGCGCGCCGGGATAGTCGTCGGGATTGGCGGGGCGCTCGGCGGCCGTGACGAAGCCGGTCGCTTCGACGAAGCGCTGGAAATCCGCATTGGTTACCGCATGACGATCGATCCAGAAATCGCGCACGCGGACTTTGTGCGCCGGCGCCTCTTCCGGGTAGTGATGATTCGAGCCCATCAGAAACGTGCCGCCCGCAATGTGGACCATATTCGCGGGCGCAACTGGTGCTTGCGTTGCCGTTGTGTCGAGGGTGGCGAGGGCGTCGATGCTGTCGATGATCGCTGCGGATGCGCAATGGTGCATGGTCGGTCGAGTCGCGGGACTGTAGGAGGAAAAACGGCTGCGCACGAAAACGGTAGGGCATGCTGCGCAACGCCGTTTCAGCGACATTCAGTATTGGAGCCGTCACGTGGTTTCGCCATCGGTAGATGGGGCAACGCCGTTGCCCTCGGGGGCAATGTAGATTGCCCCGCACCCCAATGGCATCGCCGATGCGCCTGTACGACACTCGCGCATGGCACTGCGGTGTTTGTCGTCTCACGCAATTCGCACCCCGGCGTTCTGCTGCGCCAGAGCGGCCGGTCCTGTCGATGTTCTCAACGGTGGGGAACACCATGTCCGTGAGGTCGCGGCGCAGCTGCCGGCATCTCGTCAATCGACGCAGAAATCTGCGTGCCGCGCTAATCGCGAGTGTCGGGCTGGCTTGCAGTGCTGGCGGATTCTATGCCTTGCCGGCGCCGGCGCAGACGCTGCCTTCGGCGCCCGCCATTACCGGCCCTGACGTGCAAAAGCGCGCCAACGGTGTGCTCGCGCTATTGAGCTTTACCGTCACGCCGGATCTGACCGCCAGTTCGCTGGGCATTCGCAACGGCGCCACCGGCAATCCCGCGCTCAATATGACGCAACTCGGCGGCGGCTTTACGTTGAGTCCGAGTTTCCCGCTTTATCTGGAAGGCTCGCTGGGCGGATCGCGATACGACCCCACGTTTATCGTCTCGGACGGCCAGCAGCAGCGCGCGTTGCCCACGCGCTGGACCAACGTGGCCGCGACGGGCGGCATCGGCTGGGACTTTCCGCTCAATGAAAAGAAAGATCTGGTGATCCGGCCGATTTTCAATTTCTCGCTGGGCGAAGTGCTGAGCGATGCGAGCGCCGCGCAATTCCTGATCAATCGTCGCGTCGATAAAAACGTTGCCTTTATCAAGGACGGATCGCTCAATGCCTATGGATTGGGCGGATCGCTGATGATCGGCTGGTATCCGCGCAAGGAACCCTATGAATTTGACCTCGAATTGCGCTACACGGATATCTATCTGCAAAGCTTTGGGTCGTCGAGCGGCGTGCGCGGATCGGCCAATGCCGAATCGACCAATCTCTATGCCCGCTGGCGGGCGCCGACTGGCTTATTGGTGCTGCACCGGCCACTGCGCTATGTGCTCGAACTCTCGCATTCGACCTATCTCGGCAGTCAGGCCGATATTCTCGGCTTCAATCATTTGACGTCGCTGGGCGCGGGCCTGGAAATCGACACCGGCGCGGTCACGAAGCTGTTTTCGCGCTTGCGGATTGTCGGGCGTTATGCCTTCGGCAAAGACATATCCGGTGCGTCGCTGGGGATCGCGCTCAGCTTTTGAGGCGTGCGACTGGCCTCAATTCGCCGACATCGACTGCTGCAGGCTCAGCAGGTTTTGCGGCACCACGCGAATCAGGCCGCCCCGGGGGCTATCGATATCGGCGATCAAGGAAAGCGACAGTGAAACCGTGATAGGCAAGACAAAGAGCAGCACGCGCCGCCCGGTTTTGCCGCGCACGCCGTAGCCCTGCATCAGGTTGCTGAAGAAGGCAATCGACATCATCAGAGCCCATGCCGAAACGGGTATTCGGTTGAGCCACGCCGCCTGCGTATAGCCCTGGGTATTGAGCACATCGTTCATGCCGGCCACGGCGAGTGCCGTGATGGGCGTGGGCCGCGCCTCGGCCGCTTCTCGCACGGCAGCCCATAGCTGCGTCTGAACGGCCGTGGTTTGGGTGCCGAGCGCCTCGAGTTCGTGCGCATTGCGCGTGCGGTAATACACGATGCGCAAGTCGAGATAGTGCACAAGTAGCGCTTTGGTCTTTTCTGCGCCGGGCGAGCCCAGCAGGTCGGCGCGAACATATTCGGTGCCGATTGCATTGGCTTCTTCTTCCTCGTAGTTTTTCCGCTGGTCGTAACGGCTCACTGCCATGGAAAGCGTAAAGCCGATCAGCAGCGCGAGCAGCGTGAGCGTGGCGCCCTGGACTACGTTGTAGTTGTCGCGCGCATCGTCTGAAAACGGCACGACACGTTGCATGACGATCGCGCCCAGTATCGCCCCGACGGAAAGCAGAACGATCAGCACGATAAACAGATACGCGGGATGGTGAACGAGCTGCGTCATTGAGGCTCCGGGTGGGGCGGAACGGGAAAGTGCGCCATAGACCGTGTTCAAATGAATCTTATCGTGAAGCCGCGTATGTGCGCGTTGCCCAAAACCCTAAGCGATATAAGCCGGACACATTCTCTCGTCTGAAAAAAATGTTTGCAATCGCGTCGTGTGCTAATTATTTCTATTTGCTGAATGGAATCTAAAAGTGTTCAAAAAATGATTGGAAACCATCGTTCCATCTGCTTCGGCTTATGAGTGCAATAAGTGGGAAATCATCCGGTTTTGGGTCCTTAAACGCCCCGTGTGTACAGCTTTAAAGCAAGTCTTACGATAAATTGCTATAACGCATTACATGCATGAAAGTTGCAATAAGCCGGTAGAGGTGAATCACCAGGGAGCTACTAAATCCGAAATCGAATACGGATCCAGATGGCAAAGACGGAGTGATGTCGTGAATAGTGACTCCAACAGGACGATTCACGTTGTCGAAGACGATGCATCCATGCGGTCGGCATTAAAAAGACTCCTGAGTACGGCAGGTTATCCCGTCAGGACTTACGCCTCGGCCGGCGAATTTCTGGTGAGCGAACCCGAAGGTTGGAGCGGTTGTTTGCTCGTCGATCTGGAACTGGGCGGCCCGAGCGGCCTGGATCTGCAGCAGGCGCTGCGCCGTCAGCCCCGCGCGCTGCCGGTCGTGTTCATGAGCGCATACAGCGATGTGCCGCGAACCGTGCAGGCGATGAAGGCGGGCGCCGTCGATTTCCTCGTCAAGCCGTTCGAGCGCGAGACCTTGCTGGATGCACTCGACGCGGCATTCGACGCGCAGGCGCACGAGTTGCCCACACCAGTTGCCTCGGCCCCCGATGTGAATCTGGGAGACCGGGAGCGAACGGTACTGACGGGCATAGTGGCGGGGCGACGCAACAAGCAGATCGCCGCGGATCTGGGGCTGTCCGAGCGCACGATCAAGAGCTGTCGCGCGGACCTGATGCGCAAGCTTGGCGCGGCTTCGTTCGCGGATCTGTTGCGTCGCGCAGATAGCCTGTCGCTCGCGGCGTAGTCATTTTTCCCGCGCACAGAAAAGCCGTGAATATCCCTTTGTCGTGGCATGAACAGACAGGAGATAAATGCCTTGCGACGCGCCCTGCGTGGAATCGATTTGATGGGTGGCTTCGGACAACGTGCAACTCGCGCATTTCGCAAGGCGATGGTGTCGCTACTGCTCATTGCAGCGACTTGCGCGACGGCGGCGCATACGCCTGCTCCGGCGCGCGCGGTGATGCTCACGCACGCCGCCGCCAGCCGGCCGGCTGCATTTGTACAGATCAAGGGGATTAGCAACCAACGCGAAACATCCTTTGCGCAAGGCGTCGAAGTCTTGCTCGACTCGCTCGACGGCTTTCGCTTCGGCGCGGACGCTCTCACGCCGGCGTTCCGCATATCGATGACGAAGTACGCCAATCACGCCGTCCATCAGATCGAGTATCCGAAATCGATTTTCCGCGAATATCGCAGTGTCGTGCTGATTATTCTGGTGGTGTTATTGGCCCAGACGCTAACGATCGTGGCATTGCTCGTGCAGCGTCGCAACTGTCGTGCGGCGCAAGCCGAAGCCATCGCGCGGCGCGGCGAACTGGCGCGCGCTGCGCGCTTCGCGACCGTGGGCGAATTGAGCGCCTCCATTGCGCATGAAGTGGGGCAACCCTTGGGCGCGATTCTGAGCAACGCGGACGCCGCAGAATTGCTGGTAAAGGTTTCGCAACTCGATTCTGGGGAACTCGGCGACATTCTTTCGGATGTGAAGCGCGACGCCTTGCGCGCTAACGATGTCGTGCAGCGTTTGCGCAGTTTGCTGCAGAAGCAGGGCGTCGTTTTCAGTCCTATTGTGTTCGATAGCACGCTGCAATGCGCTCTGACCTTGATCGCCCCGGAAGCGAAGCGCCGCAATATCGGCCTTGAAACAAGCTTTGGCGCAGGCGATGCGTCGATCATGGGTGACGCTGTCCAGATCCAGCAGATCGTACTCAATCTCACGATCAACGGGATGGACGCCATGCAGGAAACCGCGCAATCGAACCGCGTACTGACGCTCGTTACACGGAGCATGGCAGAGGGTGTCGAGTTCACGGTGACCGATCGTGGCTGCGGTCTCGGTGCCGCATCGTCACAGCGCGTGTTCGAGCCTTTCTATAGCACCAAGCCTCATGGAATGGGGCTCGGTCTTTCCATCGTGCGCTCGATCGTCGACGCCCACCACGGCGATATCAAAGCCGTTCCCCGCGATGGGGGCGGCACGACTTTTGTGGTCTGGCTACCGCTGGTGAGCGACGCCGTCGACGCAGCGAAGTCCGGTGCGCTGCGCCCCGCCCACATTCGACCACGCGGCGGCCCGGACGCAGGGAACATCGTCGTGACGCCGGCGATTGCCCCAAAGGGAAAGGCGTTGCCCTGAATCCCTATGGCGCCACGCGCCCAATCGTATGAGACTCGGGCAAAGACTACCGGGACGCCGCATGGATGGGGAACTCATCTCGATCGTGATTATCGAGGACGACGCGGGTCTGTGCCGCGCCATGGACCGTCTGTTCAGGCTCTCTGGTTTCGTCACGCGGTCGTTTCATAGCGCGGAAGACGCGGGCAAGTCGCAATACGTGGCGAGTGCGCATTGTCTGGTGGTCGACATTCAGCTTCCTGGCGCATCGGGTCCGGCGTTCTACGGGACATTGTGTGCGCCGCGTCCACCAATCGTCTTCATCACGGCGTTCGATGCGCCAGCCACGCGACATGCCGTGGCATCGGCCGGGAATCACGCTTTGCTCGCCAAGCCGTTTCTGGGCGCTGCGCTGCTGAAAGCCGTCGACGAAGCGATGCGGCGCAACGATTGAAGTGCATCGTATCCGCACTCAACACCGGTCTGGGGAGTCAAGCGATGAGCAAACCTGCCGTGCGCCTGGTGTGGAACGCAGTCGTACTCTTTAATTCAATCATGACGGCCGCCGTAATGACCGCCATTCCTGCGAAGGCATCCGGCAGCACGAATCCGGCGTCGTCGAGCCTGCGCGTCGCCATTGCGCCCGTCGCGCCGTTTGTGCTGCCGCAAACGGCGACACCCGAAGGCTTCAGCGTCGATATCTGGAATGAAATTGCGCGGCGCATGCGCCGGGACTTCACGTGGACGCCCGTCGCCACGCAAGCCGATGTACTGCCCGCCGTCGAGCAGGGCAACGCGGACGTTGCGATATCGGCGATCACCATGACGCCCGAACGTGAACGGGTGCTCGACTTTTCCATTCCCTATTTCGATTCCGGCTTGCAGATCATGGTGCGGGCGCATAACGACAATTCATTTCTGGCGTCGGTCTGGTCTATTCCATGGCTGGCGATCGGTCAGTTTGCCGTCATTTCCATCGCCATTGTCTTTGTACTCGCCAATCTGGTCTGGCTAACGGAGCGCAAGCACGACCCGAATTTCCAGAAACCGTACTGGCGCGCGCTGGGGGAAAGTCTCTGGATCAGCATGCTGATCATTGCAACGGGCGAGCACGGCGAACGCGACGCGCCGGGCGTGTGGAAGCGTGTGCTGGTGCCGGCCATGTGGTTGATCGGCGTGGTGCTGGTCGCCCAGTTCACGGCGACGGTGACGTCATCGCAAACCGTCGCGCGGCTTCAATCAAATATTCGGGGTCCTGAAGATCTGCCGGGGAAATCGATTGGTTCGGTGCCCGGTACGGTGGCGGCGGAATATCTTTCCGCGCGAGGGCTGCCGTTCGTCAGCGTGAACAATGCCAACGACGGATTCCAGTTGCTGATGCACGGCGATGTGCTGGCCATCGTCTATGACGCGCCGACGCTGCAATACTGGGGCGCCCGGTTGGGCCATGGCGCGCTCGTCGTGGTGGGGCCGGTGTTCAGGCCCGAGAAGTATGGCATCGCGTTACCCACCGGCAGTCCTTTACGTAAGTCGATCAATGAAGCCTTGCTCG
This sequence comes from Paraburkholderia sp. J69-1, assembly GCF_905220255.1. NCBI lineage: Bacteria > Pseudomonadati > Pseudomonadota > Betaproteobacteria > Burkholderiales > Burkholderiaceae > Paraburkholderia > Paraburkholderia sp. J69-1. The sequence continues at coordinate 141,718 of NZ_CAJMZG010000022.1, forward strand.
CCATGTATGAAGACGGGACTTACGAACAGATCCAGAAGAAGTGGTTCGCGTCGGGAAGTTAGTGTTGCTATTGAAGTGTGTAATTGGCCGCTTGTGGACTTGCGATTGCCGTCGTCGCGCAGGCAAAGACGGCTTTATTCTCGCGCGAAGCGAAGAAGGAGAATCGCGTTACCAGCTAAAACGGTAACCCGCCTGGCCAAAGACATTGCGTCGATAGTCGCCGCCGATGCTGCGCTCGTACTTCACGCCAACGCCCACGTCGCACCAGGACTGCTGCATGGCGTTGTCAAATGGCGTACCGCCAACCGTTGTTTGTCCCGGCGAGAAGAAATCGTGCAGCACGTCTGCCGTGAAATACGGCGTCACGCTTGACGTTTTCGAATCGTTGCTCAGATTCGCCTTGAACAAGCGCACGCCAAGACGGCCGCGCAGCGCATTCGTCGTGTTCGAACCAACCGGCGCAATGCCGTCGTCGAAGCCGTTCCGATGCAGGTATTGGTAGAGCAGTTGCGCCTGCGGCTCGATCGCCACGCCCGTTGAACCCAGCGCGAACGGCTTGCCCACTTCGCCCGACGTACCCGCGCCGAAACCGTTCTGGCATGCGCTGCCGCCATACTCATCGCCGAAACGATTGTGATAGTGAGTCAACTGGCCCACACCGTCAAAATAGGTGCCGTCAGGCAGAAACTTTGTCCAGTAGCCGCCAATCGACTGCGCCTGTGTTTCGACGCCGCAGGTTGCAACCGACATGGCCGCGATGCTTCGCGCGCTATCGGCGAAGTTCGCGGATGTGGAGCCGATCATGACCGTCGCGCCTGCGTGCGTGCTGCCGCCGTTCGTCGTGCGCGAGAGCGTCCAGTCTTTGCCAAACTCCGCGAAAAACGTATGTTCATCGGCCGAGAAGCGATCGCCCGCATCGGCGTCGAGATTCTGGCCGCCGAGCCGGCCTCAGACACCGTTGCTGTGCGCCGGTTGCGAAGCATCGAGATTCGCGACGTCGCCGACGCGTTCGTGCAGGCGCCCAAGGATCCTGAAACCGTAATCGGCATTCAGCAGTGGCGTGACCGAATAGCCGATGACGGCCGGCCGATACGCAACAGGTCCCAATGTCGATGCGCTGGCAGGTGATGCGGCCGCCGAATTGACGGAACCGGTGGAAGCCGTCTGGGCCGCTGCGAGGCGCGAGCGCAGATACCAGCTGTTCGCGTCCGACGTGCTGCCCTGATACAGCAGGTATTGATGGGCCCCAGCCTGTACCGCCGTCGCGAGGTGTGTCATTGCCTCATCAGGATATCGGCAGGGGCACAATGAACTGAAGATAGAGCAATTACGGATCAGATCCAAAGACATTGGTGCCTGTATCAGGGAATGTCGGGATATAACTCGCTGAGCGCGCGCCAGAGCGCTAGAAGGTCCAGAAAAGAAAATGATGATGTTTGCGTGGGCGATCCGGGCGGCGCGCATTGCTGCCTGGCGTTAGCCGTGCTTGTGGATCGATGACCCGCGCACGCAGCGCCATGTCATAGAACGCACCCACCACGGGCAGGGCGCTGTGTGCGCCTTCGCCCCAATAGTCGTTGCGTAACGTGACGCGCGCGTCGTCGAATCCTACCCATGCACCTGCGACCAGTTCGGGATGCATCAGGATGAACCAGCTATCCGCATTGTCCTGCGTCGTGCCGGTCTTGCCGGCCACGTCAGCGCGAATCCCAAAACGCGTGCGGATGTCCTCGCCGGTGCCCCGGTCAACGACATCGCGCATAACATCGACCAGCTTGCTCGCGGCGGCCGCGGGCAGTGCCTGATCCCGGCTGGAAACGGGGAAGTCAGCGAGCACCTTGCCATTGCGATCCTCGATACGCGTGACCATACGCGGTTCGATATAGGCACCCCGGTTCGCGATCGTGCAATACGCCGAAACCATTTCCCTGAGCGTGACCGGGCTGGTGCCGAGGGCGAGCGCGGGCACCGGGTCGAGGGGGCTTTCGCGTACGCCCATCGCACGCGCCAGCGCGGCGACTTTCTCCGGGCCCTCGCGCTGCATGAGTTGGGCCGTGACGCGATTGCGCGAAAACGTCAGGGCGTTACGCAGCGACATCGGGCGTCCGGTTGCGGGTTCAGGATCAGTCGGCTTCCATACCGCATTGCCCTTCAATGCAATCGCGACGTTACGATCCACGATCGTGTCGCCCGGCTGGGCACCGTCGGCAAACGCCGCGCCATACACAAACGCCTTGAACGTCGAACCGGGCTGACGCCGCGCCTGTTGTACGTGGTCGAACGGCTCGCCCTGAAAGTCGCGGCTGCCGACCCAGGCTTTGATATCCCCGTTGCGCGGATCGATGGCAACGAACCCTGCCTGGATCTGCGTCTTGCTATGGCACAAACCATTCACGAACGAAGCGTCACGCGCAAGTTTTCTCACTGCATTGGCGTCCGAAAGGCCGGAATCGCGGGCAATCCGATACTCAGGCGTCTGCCTGATGAACGACTGGAATAACGCATTGCCTGGCCAGCAGCCTGTACGGACGTTCCACGCGTCGTTGGCGATCCACTGCAACTGGCCGGTCTGCCACGCAACCGCTTGCGTCGCCATGGCCTGAAGCTTGGAATCGATGGTTGTATGCACAACGAGACCGTCGGCATAAAGGTTGTAGCCGTTGCGATCGGCCCATGCGGCCAGCCATCGGCGCAACTGTGCGGTGAAATGCGGCGCGGCGCCTACCGGTTCGGATTGCGGCTCGAAATTGACACTGAGCGGTTGCCGGGAGAGCCAGGCGTAAGCGCGTGGTTCAAGCTTGCCGAACTTCACCATCTGGGCGAGTACGGTGTTGCGGCGCTCGAGCGCGCGTTCGGGATTGATTACCGGGTTATAGGCACTGTTCGCCTTCAGCATTCCCACGAGCGTTGCGCTTTCAAGGATATTGAGGCTGGCAGCGGTTTTGCCGAAGTAAGTGCGCGCGGCCATTTCCACGCCGTATGCGTTGTAGAGAAATGGGACTGTATTCAGGTAGGTCTCGAGGATCTCGTTCTTGCTATAGACCGATTCGATCTTGAGCGCCGTGATCGCTTCTTTTAGCTTTCGCGTCAACGTCGGGGCTCGACCGACCTCTTCTGGATAGAGATTGCGCGCGAGCTGCTGGGTGATCGTCGAACCGCCCTGGCGAGATCCGGTGACGTTGTGGAGCGCTGCGGCGCCAAGACGCTGGAGATCGATGCCGTGATGCTGATAGAAGCGGTGATCCTCGGTTGCAATCAGGGCGTCCACCACATGGGGAGAAATCTGGTCGAGTCCGACCCACTCGCGGTTGACCGGCTTGAACTCGGTGAGCACAGCGCCGTCGGCGGAGAGAATGCGTGCGGGACGATCAATCCGGGCCTTGCGGATATCGCCGAGGTGCGGCGTGAAAGGGATGAGAGCCAGCACGTAGGCCAGCGAAAACACGGGCAGGGCAGCGAGAGCGAGTGCGATGCCCCGGCGCGTCGGATGCCGAACCGCATGCAGCATCGTACGGACGAGACGGCGCGCCATGACGCTGGCCGCGCCGGCAAGCGCACGGCCACGCGCCAGCCCGCGCGCGCAACGCTCGCGAAAAAAAGACACATACGGGTGATTCACGGTTACGGCGCATTCGACGAAAGGGCGGATCGTACCAAAGTGCAGTCGCGCTTTTCGCCGCAAAACAGGCGTTCATGCCTGCCGTTAACAGATGATTACATCTGTTTCGAATCTCGGGTTCGGGAAGGCGAGGGCCGTAACGTGCGTTGCTGTGGGTTGTGTTCGTGTGCGTGCCCCGTACACCTTGTCGCCACAAACGCAAAACCCGGCAGGGATGCCGGGTTTTATCGTGCTGCATTCATCATCGGCGCCAGCTCAGCACTCGCCTTTCTTCGCATGTCCAGGCGGGCAGTGCCAGTGCTTATCGTGATGATGGTGTCTTTCCCAGTCATCGCGTTCCCAATAGCGATGGCCGTCCCAATAGCGGTCGCCGTGCCAGCCTGGCGTAACGACCACAGCCGGTGGCGGCGGAGCGACGACGACGGGTGTACCAACGTTGATGCCCACGTTGACGTCGCCCGCGTGCGCTGCGCCTGTCAGGCCGATGGCCACTGCAGCAAACGCAAACTTGATGAATTGTGGTTTCTTCATGGAGCCGCCTCCCTGATTGCGCTTCGGGTATCGCTGGTTGCGGGGGCAGGATTTGAACCTGCGACCTTCGGGTTATGAGCCCGACGAGCTGCCAGACTGCTCCACCCCGCGGCGCGCAGTGTACCGGCATCATGGGGGCACGTCAAATGTGAAGCGGTCGATTACGGGGAGTGCTGATTCAAAATAGTATGGAGTGCGATTCATTATTCAGGCGAGTGTGTGACGCTTCTGGATTGCAGCGGCAAGGTAGGCGTATGCATACCATTGTCATAGACGAAATCGCTTCGGACACGCCATCCTTCGTGCGACCTGGTGCACGCGTTCTCATTGCGTTTCGATCTGGATCGGTGTTGCCTCTTCTCCATATTTCGAATATATTGGAAATATGGAAGAAAAAGACATCGTTCGCGCCCTCGCGGCGCTCGCTCATGATCTGCGCCTGCGTGTTTTTCGCATGCTGGTTGTCGCCGGTCCTGAAGGGCTCACACCCGGCATCATCGCGACACAGCTCGACGTGCCCAATGCGACGCTCTCCTTTCACCTCAAGGAGTTGATGAACGCCGCGCTGGTCACGCAGGAGCGCGACGGACGCACCTTGATCTATCGGGCCGCCTATGAGCATATGAATGCCGTCCTCGGTTTCCTGACCGAGAACTGCTGCCAGGGTCAGCCCTGCCTGAGCCCAGAGGCAGGTTCGTGCCAATGCTGAACGAGAACGCCACCCACATCGCCGCCATGCGCAAAAGCGCCTCGAAACCGGTCATCGGCTTCTTCGAGCGATATCTGACTGTCTGGGTCGCGCTGTGCATCGTCGCTGGCATCCTGCTCGGCCAGGCGCTACCGGGCGTCTTTCAGGCGATCGGGCGCATGCAATACGCCCAGGTCAATCTGCCGGTCGGCCTGCTGATCTGGGTGATGATCGTGCCGATGCTGGTGAAGGTCGATTTCGGCGCGCTGCATGAAGTGCGTCAGCACATCAAGGGCATTGGCGTCACGCTCGTCGTCAACTGGCTCGTCAAGCCGTTCACGATGGCGTTTCTTGCGTGGCTCTTCATCAAGCACCTGTTCACGCCGATGCTGCCCGCCGTGCAGCTCGACAGCTATGTGGCGGGGCTGATCCTGTTGGCCGCTGCGCCCTGCACGGCGATGGTGTTCGTCTGGAGCCGCCTGACCGGCGGCGATCCGCTCTTCACGCTCTCGCAGGTCGCGCTCAACGACAGCATCATGGTGGTCGCTTTTGCGCCGCTGGTTGGCTTTCTGCTCGGCATCTCGGCGATCACCGTACCGTGGGCGACGCTGCTCACCTCCGTCGCGCTGTACATCGTCATCCCCGTGATCTTTGCGCAGATCCTGCGAAAGATACTGCTCGCGCGCGGCGCGGCGGCATTCGAAGCGGCAATGGCGAAGATCGGCCCGTGGTCGATCACGGCGTTGCTCGCCACGCTGGTGCTGCTGTTTGCCTTCCAGGGCGAGGCCATTCTGAAGCAGCCGCTCGTGATCGTGCTGCTCGCCGTGCCGATCCTGATTCAGGTGCTCTTCAATTCGGCGCTAGCGTATTGGCTCAATCGCGCGGTCGGCGAGAAGCACAGCATCGCCTGTCCATCCGCGCTGATCGGCGCGTCGAACTTCTTCGAGCTGGCCGTCGCCACTGCAATCGGCCTGTTCGGTTTCAACTCCGGCGCGGCGCTCGCGACGGTCGTGGGCGTGCTGATCGAAGTGCCGGTCATGCTGCTCGTGGTGCGTATCGTCAACCGTTCGAAGAACTGGTACGAGTGCGCCTGAACGTTTGGGAAACATGCAATGAGCGAAGTCACCCTCTATCACAACCCGGACTGCGGCACCTCGCGCAATACGCTCGCGATGATCCGCAATGCGGGCATTGAACCGGTCGTCATCGAATATCTGACGAACCCGCCATCGCGCGAGAAACTCGTTGAACTGATCAGCCAGTCGGGGCTAAGCGTGCGCGAGGTGATGCGCGAGAAAGGCACACCGTACGCAGAACTGCATCTGGACAACCCGGCATTGACCGACGAGCAGTTGCTCGACGCGATGCTGGCGCATCCGATACTCATCAACCGTCCCTTCGTGGTGACGTCGATGGGCGTGCGTCTGTGCCGTCCGTCCGAAGTCGTGCTCGAGATCCTGCCCGACGCGCAACGCGGCGCGTTTGCGAAGGAGGACGGCGAAGTGGTGATCGATGCGGAGGGCAAACGTGTCCGCTCCGGTAACTGATCTCGCCACTGAGCTTCCGCAAGTCGATGCCGCGCTGTTTCGCGTACCCGATATCCAGCGCCTTCAGGCAGCGAAAGCTTCCGCGCATGCGCCCCGTATCCTTCTGCTTTACGGTTCGCTGCGCGAGCGCTCGTTCAGCCGATTGCTGAGCGAAGAGGCGGCGCGTTTGCTCACGGCGATGGGCGCCGAAGTCCGCACCTTCAATCCGAGCGGCCTGCCGCTGCCCGACGACGCACCCGACACGCATCCCAAGGTGGCCGAACTGCGCGAACGGGTGCTGTGGTGCGAAGGCATGGTCTGGTGCTCGCCTGAGCGCCATGGCGCGATGACCGGCATCATGAAATCGCAGATCGACTGGATTCCGCTTTCGGTGGGCGCAGTGCGGCCGACGCAGGGCAAGACGCTCGCGGTGATGCAGGTGAGCGGCGGCTCGCAGTCGTTCAACGCCGTCAATCAGATGCGTGTGCTCGGGCGCTGGATGCGCATGCTGACCATCCCGAATCAGTCGTCGGTGGCCAAGGCGTTCATGGAGTTCGATGAGGCCGGCCGCATGAAACCATCGGCTTATTTCGATCGCGTCGTGGATGTCATGGAAGAATTGGTGAAGTTCACCTTGCTCACGCGCGATATCGGTCCGTATCTGGTCGATCGCTACAGCGAGCGCAAGGAGAGTGCCGAAGAACTGATGAAGCGCGTGAACCAGAGCAACATCTGAACCACGCTCCGGGCCGCTTTGCAGTGCAGAGCGGTCAAGTCCGGCGAACAAACGTGCGAGCCACCAGAGGCTCTCATCTCGCTCCGAGCGCTGCCGCCATTCCACCATTCGCGCCCCGCTCATTGCGAACCACGTTCGCGCACCTCACGAAACGAGATACCAGCTATCGCAAAACAGGCGAGCACGCCGTCGCTCGCCTGGCTAGTCTCGGGCTCACTCACCCGTCGGGCGTCACGCCGGCGAGCGTGACCCATCAAAAAAGCATGAACGAGACTGGACAATGACAAAAAACAATCCTGGAGACAACTTCGGCGTATTCGTCGGGCGCCGGCGCGCCGTCAAGGCCATCGGCGCAGCCGCGCTGGCGGCGCTGAGCCCGGCGGCGCTGCTCAGCGCCTGTGGTGGCGGAAGCCTCAGCAGCCGCACGACGATGCCCGCGGGCTATCGCGCCGTGACCGTCGACGCCAGCCAGCGCGGCGCGGCGATCCGCTCGCTGCAGGGCCTGGACGGCCCGCCGGTGCCTGCGAAAGTGGGCGCGAGCAACGTGCCGACGGGCGCCACGGTCAGCGGCAAGATCGACAATCCGAACGGTCTGGACCGAACCGCGCAGTTCAAGCAGATGGGCGTGGATTTCGTGCGCACGCACGATCTCGACGCGTTCGGCACCGGCGATGTCGACGGCAGCGGCGTCAATCGTCTTTTCCCCGACTGGTCCGCCGATCCCACACTCCCGGCGAGCTATAACTTCACGGCGCTCGACACGATGATTGCGGGCATCGTGGCTTCGGGCGCCGAGGTCTTTTTCAGACTCGGCCGTAGCGATCTTTCGATGATCAGCGTGAATAATTCGAATGTGCCGCCCGCCGATTTCGATAAGTTCGCCACCATCGCCCAGCATATCGTGATGCACTACAACCACGGCTGGGCGAATGGGTTCAGCTACGGCATCCGCTATTGGGAAATCTGGAACGAACCGGATTTCACGCCATTCTGGACCGGCACCGCCGCGCAATATTATTCGCTGTACCAGAAGGTATCGGCGGCCATCAAATCGGTCGATTCCACCTTGAAAGTGGGCGGCCCGGTTACGGCCACGCATAACGACTATCGCGGCATGCTGAAGTCGTTCCTGAACGATGTGCAGGCCAACAGCCTGCCGCTGGACTTCTTCTCGTTCCATTGGTATCCGCAATATGTCGATCCGCTCGACTTCTACAAACTCGGTGTCGAATACCGCGCGCTGCTCAATTCGTATGGAATGACATCGACGGAATTGCATCTGAACGAATGGAATTACTCGCTATTCGCTACGCCTGCAGAAGAGGCGCACGCGGCTTTTGTCGCCACTGCACTGGTCTATATGCAGGAAGCGCCGATTGACCGCGCCTGCTGCTACATGCGCACGCAACCGCTGATCAGCGATACCGGTGCGCTGACAAAAGGCGGCAGCGCTATGCAGGCGGTCGGCTCGCTCAAGAGCCTGCTCAAGCTGACGACGAGCGGGCAGGATCAGCAAGGTTTCGCGGTGCTGGCGGGCGGCGCAAGCGACAATAAATCGGTGCGCGTGCTGATTTCGAACTATGAAATTCCGGCCGCGGATCTCGGTCCTCTGCCCAATGGAAACGACGAGGTGGTGCCCAATGTCGGCACCTTGACGCTGCTCGACCGTCAATCCATTACGTACCAGAGCAACGCGGGTTATGCGGTGACGGTAGAGAATCTGCCGTGGGGTAGCGGGGCATGCACGGTGCAGCAGTACCGCATCGACGCATCGAACAATCTCACGCTTGCCAGCACGTCGAAAATGACAGGATCGCAGATTACCTTCACGGCGGCATTGCCGGCGCCCCGCGTCGATTTGCTGGTGATAACGCCGGCCTGAAACCGGAACAAGCTATCGTTTTTGCGTTTCCCGCGCACGGGATAAGTATTCGATATCTCGTTCGTTGTGCCCAATGGATCGCCCTCGTATAACTGCTGGCTGTTCTTGCCGTCATTCAGGGGATTCCATTGAGCACACTCGATATCGAGCCGGTGGCTTCATCGCCCATCCGCTCCGCCAGCGACGTTTCACGCCTGATCAACGCCAGCACCGCGCGCACGAGTCACGCACGCGTGATCGTGCTGCTCGCGCTGGGCGGTGTGTTTCTCGACGCTTATGACCTCACGACGCTGTCCTATGGCATTCAGGATGTCGTGCGCGAATTCAATCTCACGCCTGCGCTAACCGGCTTTGTCACGTCGTCGATCATGATCGGCACGATTCTGGGCAGCCTGGTGGGCGGCTGGTTCACCGATCGTATCGGCCGCTATCAGGTCTTTATGGCCGACATGCTGTTTTTCGTGGTGGCCGCCATCGCGGCCGGGCTCGCGCCCAACGTCTGGGTATTGATTGCCGCGCGCTTCGTGATGGGGCTGGGCGTGGGTATCGATCTACCCGTGGCGATGGCGTTTCTCTCCGAATTCTCCCGATTTCAGGGCAGCGGTAATAAGGCGTCGCGCCTCGCTGCATGGTGCCCGATGTGGTACGCCGCTTCGTCCGTGTGCTTTCTGATCGTATTCGGTCTGTATTTTCTGTTGCCGCAGGAACACGCGGGCTGGTTGTGGCGCGCCTCGCTGATCTTCGGCGCTGTGCCCGCGCTCATCATTATCGCGGTGCGCAGCCGCTTCATGAACGAGTCGCCGCTGTGGGCCGCCAATCAAGGCAAACTCGACGACGCCGTGCGTATCCTGCGCGAATCGTACGGGATTCGGGCGCACAAGGAGGAGCACAAGGACGATGCCGCGCCCGTCACCGCCAGCGTGGTTAGCCAGCCGCCCGTGAGCTTTCGCGTGCTGTTTCGCAAGCCTTATCTCGCGCGCACGATCGTCGCCAGCGTGATGAATCTGTGCATTCCGTTCGAATACACGGCCATCGCATTCTTCCTGCCTTCGATCCTTTCGCAGTTTCTCGGCGCAGGTGTGTTCGAAACGATTTCGGCCTCGCTCGCGCTCAACGTGCTGTTTGCGCTCACGGGCGGCCTGCTCGGCATGCGCCTCGCGCACACGCGGCCTTCGCGGCATGTGGCGCTGGCGGGTTTTGCGCTGCAATTCGAGGCGCTTGTGGCACTCGCGCTGCTGGGGCATCCGCAGACGGCGCTGGGTATCGGCATCGCGCTGGCCATGCTCGGCACGTGGCTATTTGCCGAAGGTTTTGGCCCGGGCGCGCAGATGATGATCTATCCGGCGCTGTCGTATCCCACCTCGATTCGCGGCACGGGGCTCGGCTTTGGGCGTGCGCTCTCGGGCATTGGCAGCGCGGTCGCGCTGTTCGTGCTGCCGATCCTCAACGCGCGCCTGGGCACGGATATGTTCTGGGTCGTGGCGCTGGCGGCGATCATTCCCATCGGCTTTCTCGCGCTGGTGAAATACGAGCCCACAGAACACGATATCGACGACGAAGACACCATTCACCCGTCGGCACGCTAATTTTGCAGAAGGTAGCGCCGCTTGTCGCGGCGCTACCTTGTTTCACTGCCTATTTCACTGCACATCGGCCTGCGCTAGCAAGGCCACGAAATTCTCTACGATAGAATCCGCGCCTGAATCTGCGCTGCGTTCGCGCCAGGTCAGGCCCACATCCCAGCGCGCATCGGCATCTTCGATCGGCACGCACACGACCTTGTCGCCTGGCGATTGCAAGGCCGATTCGTGCATGATCGACACGCCCAGACCCGCGCCCACCAGCGAAAGTATCGTGAGCGATTCGTTCGCGTGCTGCACGAAACGCGGCTCGAAACGGCGCGATTCGCAAAATCGCACGATATGATCGTGCAGGCCCGGCGCGCGCGAGCGCTGCAGCATCAGGAACGGGAGCGTTTGCAGCACGGGCAGCGCGTGCGTGTTGAAGCCCTCGATCGTCGCTGCCAGCGTGCTCGGCACCACCAGCGCAAGCCGGTCCGATAGCAACCGGCGGTGCGCCAGCCCGGCCTGCACCGGCAGACGCACGAACCCCGCCTGAAGACTGCCTTCGAGCAGCCGCTCCATCTGTTCCGCCGAGGACAGATCGTGCAGCGCGACTTCGACTTCGGGAAATCGCTCGCGAAAACGCGGCAGCACGCGCGACACGGTTTCCACCGTCGAAAAGCTGTAGCCGATCGCCAGCCGGCCGACTTCGCCGCGTGCCGCGCGTTTGCCCTGCGAGAACACGCGCTCGGCGTGATCGACGAGCGGGCGGGCTTCGCCCAGAAAATAGCGTCCCAGTTCGGTCAGTTCGGTGCCGTGGCGGTCGCGCCGGAATAGCGGGGCGCCGAGATCGTCTTCGAGCCGTTTGATCTGTTTGGTGAGCGCCGGTTGCGAAAGATTGAGCGTTTGCGAAGCAAAGCCGAAATGCAGCGAATCGGCCAGCGTGACGAAGGACTTGAGTAAATGGAAGTTCATATCCGCGAGTTATCACCGCCAGGAAAACAAGTCATTGGACCGCGCGGTGCGGCTATGGTCGAATTGTGGTTCGCGAAGTATAGCGGCGCTTTTTAGCTCGGAGTGCCATGCAATTCATATATGGAATCCAGTGATTGGCTTATTGGAAAACGCGTATATGCACGCCGGTGAATGCGTGTCAACGCAACGGTTCCGTCGTTCGTTCAAAGGCGGATCAACTTGCAGGAAATACATGAAACAGGTATCGGGGGGAACACGCGCGGCCTTCACGCCGCGCGTCATGACGCGCGCTTTGGGCTTTGGCCTGGGCGTGAGTTTGATGGCGGCGCACGCGCTGGCCATGGCAGCAGAAGGTTCCAGCGCGGCATCGGCCGATGCTGCATCGTCGACTTCATCTTCCACATCGGCGGATAACAGCCAGGTGCTGCCAACCGTCACCGTCAACGGCACGAACGGCAACGCCTGGCGCGCCCGCACGGCCTCGGTGGCCGGTTACGAGAACGCCTTGCTGCGCGACACGCCCGCATCCGTCACTGTGGTCACGCGCGCGCAACTCGACGACCAGCAGGCCAAACGCCTGAGCGATGTGGTGCGCAACGACGCCTCGGTGAACAACGATTACGCGCCGGTGGGCTATTACGAGGGCTTTTCGATTCGCGGCTTCGCGCTCGATCCGGCCAGTGCTTACCGGCTCGACGGCCTCACGCTCTCGGGCGAACAGAATGTCGCGCTGGAAAACAAGGAGCGCGTGGAGATTCTCAAAGGGCTCGCCGGTATCGACAGCGGCGTGATCGCGCCGGGCGGCGTGGTCAACTACGTGAGCAAGCGGCCGGAGAACGTGGCGAGCGTAACGGCGGGCGTCGATAGCCGCGGTTCGACTTCGGCGGCGGTAGATCTCGGCCGCCGCTTCGGTCCTGACGATCAGTTTGGTCTGCGCGTGAATGCCGCGAAAGAGAACATGCATTCGTATATCGACGGCACCAATGGCCGCCGCACGTTCGGTTCGATCGCCGCGGACTGGAACATCAATCCGCAGGCCAGCCTGCAATTGAACGCGGAATTCCAGCAATGGATTCAGCGTTCCGCTTCGGGGTATCAGTTGCTGGGCGGCACGGTGGTGCCGTCGGCGGTATCGTCGTCGAAACTGCTGGGCGCGCAGTCCTGGGCCAAGCCCGTGACCACCGATGCGCTCAATATCAACGGCCGCTTCGACTACGCCTTCAACGACAATTGGCGCGCCTATGTATCGGCCGGGCGCAGCCGCACGATGATCGACGATAACGTGGCGTTCGTGTACGGCTGCTATTACGCCGCCAGTTGCAGTTCGGGCAGCACGTCGCCGTATTTCTTCGGCGCGAATGGCGATTACGACGTCTACGACTATCGCAGCCCCGGCGAATACCGGCGCAACGACGAAATGCGCGCCGCCGTGGACGGCAAGTTCAGCACCGGGCCGCTGCGTCACGAAGTCCTGTTCGGCACGAGCGCGCTGCATCGCGTGGTGCATCTGTCCGATGCCGTCTACGACTACGTGGGCAGCGAAAACATCTATGGCCCCGATGTCGATTTTTCGCCGTCACCGAACTCGCCGAGCGTGTCGTATCCGCAACTCGATGCCTGGCAATACGCGCTGTTCGCCACCGATCGCGTGAGTCTGGGCGAACACTGGCAGGTGCTCGCGGGCGGCCGCGCGGTGTTCCTGCGCCAGAAGTCGTGGACGAGCCAGGACGGCCCCGAAAGCGGCACCGATAAATCGGCGCTGCTGCCGCAGATCGCGCTGGTCTATAAGCCGGTCGCGCCGCTGTCGATCTATGCGTCGTACAGCAAGGACCTCTCGCTCGGCGATCAGGCGCCGGTGCGCGCGAGCAATGCGTATTCGTTCTTGCCGCCGGTCGAGTCGCATCAGTACGAGATCGGCGCGAAATACGACTGGGGCAACCGGCTCAGTTTGACGGCGGCCGTGTTCTCGATCAGCAAGCCGTTCGAGTATGCGCAGCCCGATTCGTCCGACGCGGGCTACACCTTCGTGCAGCACGGCACCGAACGCCACGACGGGATCGAGCTGGGCGCGTCGGGACGCGTGAGCGAGCGCGTGACGGTGACGGCGAGCGTCGCCGCGATTCGCGCGCGCGCTTACGATTCGGGCAATTCCGCCTATGAAGGGCATCAGGTCATCAACGTGCCGGCGCTGCATGCCGCGCTCAATGCGGACTGGTCGGTGCCGGGCATCGCGGGCTTCGATCTGCTGGGCGGCCTCGAATACAGTTCGAGCCGCAATGCCAACGAGGAAGGCACGGCGCGCGTGCCGGGCTGGATCGTGGTCAACGCGGGCGCGCGCTATACCACGCGCCTCGCCGGCCATCGCGCGGTCGTGCGCCTGTGGGTCGACAACCTCTTTAACCGCTACTACTGGCGCGATGCGGGCGAGCAGCAGGGCGACGCCTATCTGTTCCTCGGCGCTCCGCGCACGGCGCGACTGTCCGTGACCTACGACTTCTGATGAGAAACCGTATGACCCGAATCACCCTGATGCTCGAATACTTCCACCCGTGGACCAACGCGGCGGGCTTCTATGTGGCGCGCGACGAAGGCTGGTTCGCCCAGGCCGGGCTGGATGTGGAGATCGTCGTGCCCGATCCGGCGCGCGGCGACGCGCTCGCGCATCTCGCCCGCCACGAGGTGGATTTTGGCGTGTTCCCGAGCAACCGCCTGTTCGTGCAGCGCGAAGCGGGCCGCCCGCTGGTGGGCATCGCGGCGATCAACCATCGCGCGCTGGAGACGATCCAGACCGTGACGTCGACCGGTATCGAGCGTCCGCGCGATCTGGCCGGGCGGCGTCTTGCGCTGAACCCCACGCCGCGCGGCCTCGCGATGGTGCGCCATCTGGTGGCCCACGACGGCGGCGACCCGGACGCCATCGAGATCGTCGATAGCGGCGTGCGCGAGCTGCAACCCGAAAGCTTCCTGGATGGCGTGGCCGATGCGTCGTTCGGCAGCTACTGGGCATGGGATACGCTGCTGCACACGCGCGTGCCGGATGCCGAGCGCCGTATCTGGCCCGTCGATGAAATCGGCGCGCCCGCCTATCATAGCTACCTGCTCGGCGCCCACGAGGACACGCTGGAGACGCGCGGCGAAATCGTGCGCGGCTTTCTGGCGGCGGCGCGGCGCGGTTATCTGGCGGTGGCGCAGGAGCCCGCGCGGGCCTTGCCGTCGCTCGAACGCGTGATTCCGTATTTCCCGCGTGCGCTGCTGGCGCGCTCGCTGCCGCTGATCGCCGGAACGTGGACGCACGAGGGCGAATGGGGCGTGCAGCGCGACGCGCTGATTCACCCGTACGCGCAGTGGCTCGGCAAACATGGCGTGCTGCGCGATGCGTCACAGAGCGCGCAGGCGTTCACCAACGCGTTTCTGCCCGACGATACAGGCCGCCTGGCCGCGTAATCGCACGGCTCTCCCGACACGGATTCCCTTACCCATTTATCCACTATGTCTTCACTCGAAATCATCGGCGTCGTTGTCAGCGCGCTGGCGATCTGGCTCACGGCGCGCCGCAAGATGCTGTGCTGGCCGGTCGGGCTCGCCTCGGTTGCGCTCTACGGCTGGATTTTCTTCGACGCCAGGCTTTATTCGGATGCGCTCTTGCAAGGCGCGTTCGGCGTGCTTCAGGTGTACGGCTGGCAGCGCTGGTTCGCGCAGCAGCGGCGCGATGCCGGCCAGGAGAGCGAAGCGGCGCAGGCTGTCGTACCGGTCGTGCCCGTTGGCGGTGTGAGCTTCGCGCGCCTCGCGCCCGACCTGCTCGCGGCGGTTGGTCTGAGCGTGTTGCTCGGCGCGGCCATGGCGCATTTCACCGATGCCGCGCTGCCGTGGGTCGATGCCTCGCTCACCGCGTTCAGCCTCGTGGCCCAATACTGGACCGGGCGGCGCTACATCGCTTCGTGGACGCTGTGGATCGTGGTCGATGTGATCTACGTGGGCATGTTCGTGTTCAAGGGGCTGTATCTCACTGCGGGCCTTTACGCCGCGTTTCTGGTGCTGGCGGCGCTGGGCTGGCGCGACTGGTCGCGCGCCAGGGCCGAACACGAGGCGTCGTATGCCGTATCGGGAAGCCTGGTCTGATGACGCACGAGAAACACGCCGCGCCGCCTGACGCCGCCTTGTCGAACGCGCCGCTGCAATTCACCGTCGATGGCGAAAAGGCCGAACGCGACTGGCCGCTCATCACGCGCGACGAAGTCGAGCGTCTGCTGGCCGGTTACGCCGATCTCGCGCCGCTCGCGAAGATCGCCTGGCACAGTCCGAGGCCGTTTTCGGCGGCGGTGCTTGCGCATACGCTCGACGGCCGCGCATGGTTCGTGAAGCGCCATCACGCGCGTCTGCGCAGCGCGGCCGGGCTGGCCGAAGAGCATGGTTTCATCGCCCATCTGCGCAGCCGCGGCCTGCCGGTCGCCGATGTGCTGGCCGATGGCACGGGCCGCACGGCCATCACGCACGGCGACTGGACCTGGGAAGTCCATGCCAGCGCGCCAGGCATGGACGCGTATCGCGGCGTGATGTCGTGGAAGCCGTTCTTTCATGCGAGCCACGCGTGGTCGGCGGGGCGCACGCTGGCGCGACTGCATCAGGCATCCGCCGATTACGATGCGCCCGCGCGGGCGTTGCAGCCGCTGCTGTCGAGTTTTCGTGTGCTGGGTTCGGCGGATTTTGGCGGTGCACTGGAGCAGTGGGTGCAGGCCCAGCCCGCGCTCGCGCGTTCGCTCGATAAACATAACTGGCGCGCCGATCTCCAGGAGACCATCGCGCCAGCGCACGCGCGGCTGGTGCCGTTTCTGCCCGCGTTGCGCCCGCTCTGGACGCATGGCGACTGGCACGCATCGAACCTGTTGTGGACCGACGCCACGCCCGGCGCGCAGGTGCGCACGGTGCTCGACTTCGGCCTTTCGGATCGCACCTGCGCGGTTTACGACATTGCGCTCGCCATCGAGCGCAATACGATCGACTGGCTGGCCGCACCGGCGAACGTCACGGTGCACTACGACCATATCGGCGCGCTGCTCGACGGTTATGAGTCGCTCGCGCCGTTGAGCGAAGCCGAATACGAAGCGCTGATCGCGCTGCTGCCGATCGTGCATACGGAATTCGCGCTGCTCGAAGTGGAATATTTCGACGCTATTCTCGGCGACGAAACGGGCGTCGCGGCTGCGTACGACGGCTATCTGCTCGGCCATACGCGTTGGTTCGCGCAAGACGAAGGACAACGGCTGCTAACGTGGTTGCGCACGCGCCGCCGCAAGGAGAGCAACGCATGAGCGATTTATCCCAGGACGCTGCCGCGCGGCGCGCCCGCATGCTGATCGAACCGGCGGCGCTTGCTGCGCGGCTGGGCGAGCCGGGTCTGGTTGTGCTGGACGCCCAGGTCGAACTGCCGTCGCCGCGTTTCGACGGCGATTATCGGGTGGCGAGCGGTTACGACGGCTGGCTCGCGCAGCGCGTGCCGGGCGCACGTCATGCCGATCTCAGCGCGAAGCTGAGCGCACCGCACGCCACGCTCTCGTTCATGCGGCCCGTGCCTGAAGTGCTCGCGCGTGAGCTGGCGGTGCTGGGCGTTGGCGCGGCCTCGAATGTGGTGATCTACGACCGCAGCGATGGCTTCTGGGCCGCGCGACTCTGGTGGATGCTGCGCTGGATCGGCATCGACGCGCAGGTGCTGGATGGCGGCTGGCGGGCCTGGTGCGCGGCCGGTTTGCCGGTCGAGAGCGGACCGGCGGGCGAAGTGTCCGGGGCGGGCGAAAGTCTGCAAGTGCGCGAGCGCAACGGCATGTGGGCCGATCGCGCCGATGTCGAAGCGATCCTCGCCGGGCAGGTGCGCGCGACGCTGGTTTGCGCGCTGTCGGCCGATGTTTTCACTGGGCGCGCAGCCAGCCGCTACGCGCGGCGCGGGCATATTCCGGGCAGCCTGAACGTGCCCGCACGAAGCCTGCTCGACGCAACGGGGCGCTATGCGCCGGCATCCGTGATCAGTGAGGCGCTGCGATTGGACGGACCGGTCTGCGTCTATTGCGGCGGCGGAATTTCCGCCGCGGTGGACGCGCTGGCGCTCACGCTGGCGGGTCACGACGCCGTGTCGATCTACGACGGCTCGCTGCAGGAATGGGCCGCCGACCCGGCATTGCCGCTCGATATTGCGCCTGTGCTAAGCATCGAATAAATGCTTGTTTGGCGGATGCACGGACGGTGACTAGATTTGACGCATACATTCCGCGAGGAAAGCGTCATGTCGAATCACATCGCCGCACGGCTGTGGAGCCTGTTCAGCCGCAAACGGGTGGAAAGCGCGCAAAACCCGGAAAGCGAAGGCGAGCATCCCGATGCTCACGCCCAGGTCGAACGCGCCGCACTGTACGCGCGTCACGGCTATTTCAATTCGAGCTTCGCGCCGCTGCTGTTTCCTTTTGTGCCGGAAATCCCGCTGGAATAAGCGGGATTGAGCACGGCGCGGCTTATTGCCCGCGCCCAGCCGTCAAACGATAAATCCACCACCCGGCGATCATCGAAGGCAGGAAGTAGAGCGCTTCGATATTCGGATGCGCAAGCAGCGCGATGGCCGGGCCCGGGCAATAGCCCGCCGCACCCCAACCGATGCCGAATAGCGCCGCGCCTGCAATCAGCCGGGCGTCGATGGCTTTCGCGGTTGGCAACGCAAAACGGTCGTCCAGCACGGGTTTGGCGCGGCGAAGAATCAAGCGGAACGCGATGACGGCGAGCGTCACCGCGCCGCCCAGCACGAACAGCAGACTGCCATCCCACGCTCCGCTCACGTCGAGAAAGCCCAGCACTTTCTGCGGACGCGTCATGCCCGAAAGCGCAAGTCCACCACCGAAAAGAAACCCGCATACGAGGCTTGCCAGCAGTCTCAGCGCGCTACTCATTGCAGCCCCAGGATGTGACGCACGAAGAACGTCGTGACGATGGCGGTTGCCAGAAACACGCCCGTCGCGACCGCCGAGCGGCGCGAGAAACGCGCGAGTCCGCAGACGCCGTGTCCGCTCGTGCAGCCGTGTCCGAGCGCGGTGCCGTAGCCAGTCGCCAGTCCCGCGAGAATCAGCAGAACAGGCGGGAAACCTGGCCGCGCGTGCGGAGCGAGATCGACATGAAACAGCGCGCGCGCAATGGCATAGCAGACGGCGGCGCCCGCGATCAGACCGAGCAGAAAGGCCGCACGCCACGCGGATTCGCGGCGCTCGCCCCAGATCAACTGGCGCGCGATCCCGCTGATTCCGGCGATTCTGCCGTTGAGCCAGAGCAGTAATGACGCCGATAGGCCGATCAGCAGGCCACCGGCAAGGGCGCTATAGGGCGTGAGGTGCGTCATGAGTGCAAGCGAGTAAAGGTGAGCGAGCGGTTCGATGGCGAATGATACGACACGCCACATCACCCAAAAAGTCGGCCGTTTGGCTAACTCAGTGTTTTGCGAGTTTGTTCTTTCACCATCTGTTTTAGTTATCGATGGACGTTGTCGCGGCGATGCGCGCAGTTAATCGAGCCAGATCGAACGCGGCACCTCAAGCCTTGTCTGACGTGCCTTTGCGCTATGCGATCGACCTCCGTTGCACACAAACGGCGGCGCATCTAAGCGGCCAAACCATCCGCGTGAAGGTTTACCCTCGATATCGATTCGCCACGCGCTTTTTGTATCGTCGAACTCTATGCAGACGGCATGGTTCACGGAGAAAGCGCATGTTCAAGTGGTACACCGAGCTGACAAAGCCGGAAAAGCAGACGTACTGGGCGTGTTTCAGCGGCTGGGGACTCGACGCGATGGACACGCAGATGTACGCGCTCGCGATTCCCACGCTGATCGCCTTGTGGGGCATGACGCGCGGTGAAGCCGGTCTGCTGGGTACGACGGTGCTGATCATGGCGTCGCTGGGCGGCTGGATCGCCGGCATTCTGGCCGACCGTTACGGGCGTGTGCGCGTTCTGCAGATCACGATTCTGTGGTTTTCGGCGTTCACGCTGCTGTCGGCGTTCACGCACTCGTTCTGGCAATTGATGTTCACGCGCGGCCTGCAAGGGCTGGGCTTTGGCGGCGAATGGGCCGTGGGCGCGGTGCTGATCAGCGAGACCATCCGCCCGCAGGTGCGCGGCCGTGCAGTGGGATCGCTGCAGGCGGGCTGGGCGGTGGGTTATGGCGTGGCCGTCCTGCTTTCGACGCTGATTTTCAGCACGCTCGAAGCCGACCTCGCCTGGCGCGTGCTGTTTGCCATCGGCCTGTTGCCGACGCTGCTGGTTCTGTGGATTCGCCGCCATATCAAGGAAGCGCCGGTGTTCGCGCAAACGCGCGCCGAATCGGCCGCCGACCGTCCGGGCATCTGGGCCGTGTTCGCGCGTCCGATGCGCGCCACCACGCTCAAGGCGATTCTGCTCACGTTCGGCATTTACGGCGGCAACTACGTGATGATTACGTGGCTGCCCGCGTACCTGAAACTGGTGCTGAACCTGTCGATCGCGAATGTCGGCGGTTATCTGGCGATCAATATTCTGGGCTCGTTTGCGGGCGCGTTTCTCAATGGCTGGATGGCGGACCGCTTCGGCCGCCGCCGCACCTTTATCGTGATTGCCTGCCTGCAGGCGGTGGCCGTCGCCATCTATACGCTCACGCCGATTACGCTGCCCGTGACGCTCGTGCTCGGCTTCGTGCTCGGCACGCTGCAATCGGGTACGGCGGCGGGGACGGGCGCTTATCTCGCCGAGTTGTTTCCCACGCGCATTCGTGCTTCGGCGCAAGGGTTGTGCGGCAACGCGGGCCGTGCGATCGGCGCCATCATGCCGACGATGGTGGGCGTGCTGGGCGCACGGGTCGAACTGGGCGCGGCGATGGGACTGTGCGCGTGCGTGTCGTATCTGCTGGTGGTCACCGCGGCCTTCATGCTGCCCGAAACGCGCGGCCGCGATCTCACGCAGGTCGACGGCGAAAGCGAATCGTCGTCTGCGACCGAGTCCAGCGAAACCTCGCTGCGCCAGGTGCCGGTATCGGGCGATGCACGTTGAGTTGCATGGAATATCGCGTGGTGTGAAGAAGTTACCGATCGTCGGATAACGCGTGCAAACCACGGTAGATCGGGCAAAAGAAAACTGTTACCGTGGGCCGCACATAATCACGGTGGCAGATTTGCCCGATTTTCTGAGCACGCGTTATGGACGAATTGCTTGAAAACCTTTCCCAGAAGGTTGGGGCGGCGCAGAGCCTGGAAGGGCTGGTACGGCCGCTGCTCGAAATGCTGGGGATCTTGACCGGGTTGGAATCGACTTACCTGACTTCCGTCGATTTCAGTCGCGAAGTGCAGACCGTCCTCTACGCGCGCAACGAAGGGCGACCGCAGATTCTCGAAGGTTTGCAGGTTCAGTGGTTCGATACCTTATGCAAACGCAGTCTGGAAAGCGGGCGGCGCGTTGTCAGCAATGTGCGCGAAATCTGGGGCGATTCGCGTGCAGCGGCCGACCTCGAAATCGGCACTTATGCGAGTGCGCCGGTGTGCGCGGAAAACGGCGCGGTGATCGGCACGCTTTGCGGTATCAGCCGCGAAAGTCTGGAAATCAGTTCAAGAGCGCGTGGGGCAATGAATGTATTTGCCAAACTGATTTCCGAACATCTCGAGCGCGAGCAATTAATCGAACAACTGAAGCTCGCTAACGACCATCTCGCGCGCCGCGCACTCATCGACGATTTAACGGAACTGCCGAACCGGCGTGCCTTGCACGAAGAGCTCGGCCGGTTGCTTTCAAATGCTGCCGCGGCAGGTTCGTATGTGGCGGTGTGCGTGATTGATCTGAACGGTCTTCGGGAACTTAACGATCAACGCAGCTACGGCACCGGCGACCAGTTTCTGCAGGCCTGTGCGCAACGGCTGGCGGCAGCGACTGCGGATAACGGTCTGCTTGCCTATATCGGTGGCGGGCGTTTCGCTTTTATCGCGCCTGGACCGGACGATTTCGCACAGGCCACCCTGATGGCCGAGGAAGTCGCTAGCAGCCTCGCGACGGTGACGGCGGGCGAATACGCCTTATCGAACGTTCGTTTGCATTATCAGGGCGCGGCGGCCGGTTGCGTGGCGGTGCGCTTCCTCACGGTTGCGCAGGCGCTCGATCAGGCGGACCAGGAAGTGTGCCGCGTCAAACGCTTGCGCGACGCCGCGCGGGCCAGCAAGGGCGCCTGGGCGTTTAACTGATTCATCGGCATTCCGTTTTCCCCGTTTCCTTCACTCAGGTTTTAGATATCTATTACCTGCTGGCACGCGTCGCTCGCTATATTGCCTTTCGACGGCGGCGGGCGTGCCCATGGTTGTCGCAGCACTACGCGCCCGTTCTTTCGCCACTATTCCCACTGCCGAGAGGAAACGAAAGATGAGCAAGCGCATTCTTATCATTGCGGGCGACTTTGTCGAAGACTACGAACTGATGGTGCCGTTTCAGGCGCTAGCGGCCGTTGGCCATACGGTGCACGTGGTTGCGCCGGACAAGCGCGTGGGCGACCTCATTCGCACGTCGATTCACGACTTCGAAGGCGATCAGACTTACACGGAAAAGCGCGGCCACAATTTCACGCTCAACGCGGACTTCGCCGCAACGAATCCCGCCAACTATGACGCGCTGCTCATTCCCGGCGGACGCGCGCCCGAGTATCTGCGCCTGAACGAAACGATCATCGCGTGGCTGCGCCATTTCGCGGAAGCGAAAAAGCCCATCGCTGCGGTGTGCCACGGCGCGCAACTGCTGGCGGCCGCTGGCGTGATCGAAGGACGGCGCATTTCGGCCTATCCGGCCTGCGCGCCCGAAGTCAAGCTGGCGGGCGCGCAATATGTGCCGCTCGACTGGCCCGATGCCATCACCGACGAGAACTTCGTCACCGCGCCCGCATGGACGTCGCACGCCAACTGGCTGGCGCAATTCCTCGCGCTGCTCGGTACGCGTATCGAGCACTGATCGAATGCAGTGACGTATCATCAATGATGACGTGCCTGGGAGCCTGATTTATGTGCGAGATCTACATCAACGCCGATCCAATCCTTTATGAATCTCGCACGCGTGCGCTGCGCATTCATGGCGTAGTCACAACCGTGCGGCTCGAAAATCTTTTCTGGGACGTGCTGCAGGAAATCGCCAATCGCGAGAATAAAACGACGACACAGTTCGTCGTGCAGCTTTACGACGAACTGCTTGCCGCACGTGGCGAAGAAGCGCTGAATTTCGCGTCGTTTCTGCGCGTGTGCTGCTTGCGCTATCTCTCGACCTGTGCGGAGCAAGACGCCGCCGGAGATATGCCGCGCGATACGGGGTTTCAGCCGCGTGTGGTGAAAGCCGCAATGTGATGCTGTCGACAAAATTGACTACCGGTTCTGGAAGGCAGTCTTCCAGAGTCGATGTCAATGCTGCCCGGTATTTTCGCTAGAATCAAAACCCTCCCAGGTAAGATGCACTGATGTGCTACTTGCATTCGGCCGCAGCCATGCTGCGGCTTTTTTTTCGTCTGCAAAGAGGCGATTCGATTTTATGGATCGTTGAGCGTTTCGGAATTCTGATTCCATTTGCTGCACAAAATCAGTACTCATTTGATCATCTATAATTTTGTCGATCAGTTCAAAACCTGGAGCAATTTTATGAACCGCTCCCGTTCTAAAAAAATCACTCGCGGCAAGTTTCTACCGCTTCCCGCGCCCATTGTTCGCGCGACTTCGCTACAAAACCATCTTGCTCTTGAGGCGCTGCGCAGCCGCCACGGCGCCAGTCTTCACGCAACCTTTCTCTTTCGTGCGGTCTATCTGACATATCTGCTTTGCGATGCGAACGATCAGCATAAAAAGACGGACACTTTTCAGGAAGCCGAAGCCGCACTTGGCCGATGTAGTCACCGCGCGCAAGCGGGCGGTTCCTGGCAATTGCCGGAAAGCGATATCGACGTATTCCATTGCGTGCTGACCTTGCACGACAAGCAGCTTCAATCGGTTCCAGCACACCTTTATGAGGCGGCGTGCGAGCAGCTTCTGAATTATGTGGTGAATGGCGGGGAACCTGTCATTCGGGCAGCAGCAGGCGATGAGTGCGTCCAGTAAGCGGAATGAGTGAATTGAATCGCCGCAACAGAAACGCCCCGCCAGAGCAATCCTGGCGGGGCGTTTCTGTTGGGCGCTGATCACACCGCGCGGCGTACCATCAATTCCTTGATCTTGCCGATTGCTTTGGTCGGGTTCAATCCCTTTGGGCAAACGTCGACGCAATTCATGATCGTATGGCAACGGAACAGGCGATACGGATCTTCGAGGTTGTCGAGACGTTCGCCTGTGGCTTCGTCGCGGCTATCGGCGATAAAGCGGTAAGCCTGCAACAGACCTGCCGGGCCGACGAACTTGTCCGGGTTCCACCAGAAGCTCGGACACGACGTCGAACAACTTGCGCACAGAATACATTCGTACACGCCGTCGAGTTCATCGCGTTGATCGGGCGACTGCAGACGCTCTTTCTCGGGCGGCGGCGTATCGTTGATCAGATACGGTTTGATCGAGTGATACTGGTTAAAGAAGTGCGTCATGTCGACAATCATGTCGCGCACAACCGGCAAACCCGGCAGCGGGCGCAGCACGATCTTGTGCGGCAGATCGTTGAGGTTCGTGAGGCACGCCAGACTGTTCTTGCCGTTGATGTTCATCGCGTCCGAACCGCACACGCCTTCGCGGCACGAGCGACGGAACGACAAGGTTTCATCGACTTCCTTGAGCTTGACCAGCGCGTCGAGCAGCATGCGCTCGTGCGTGAGTTCCAGCTCATAGGTTTGCATACGTGGCGCTGCGTCTTTATCCGGGTCGTAGCGATAGACTTCAAAAATGCGTTTAGCCATTTTCCAATTCCTTTCTGACTGGCGCTTGCCTTAGAACGTACGCGGCTTGGGCGGCACGGACGCGACGCTCATCGGCTGCATCTGCACGGGCTTGTAGTCGAGCCGGTCGCCTTCGCTATACCAGAGCGTATGACGCAACCAGTTCTCGTCGTCGCGTTCCTTGTGTTCGGCAGGTGCGTGTGCGCCACGGCTTTCCTTGCGGGCTTCCGCCGACACAATGGTTGCGCGCGCAACTTCAATCATGTTCGCTACTTCGAGCGCTTCGACGCGCGCGGTATTGAACACTTTTGATTTGTCCTTGAGGTGGATGCTGTCGACACGTTTCGCGACTTCGGCGATATTCTCGACACCTTCGGCCATGAGCTGTTCGGTGCGGAACACGCCTGCGTGCTGCTGCATCGTCGAACGGATATCGCGTGCCACTGCCGGCGTAGGTTCTCCCGACGACGATTTTTCCAGCCGGTTCAGACGTGAAAGCGCGAAATCGGCGGCATCGGCCGGCAGCGGCTTGTGATGCCGGACTTCCTTCACATGCTCGATGATGTGATTGGCCGCAGCGCGGCCGAACACCACGAGGTCGAGCAGCGAGTTGGTGCCCAGACGGTTTGCGCCATGCACAGACACACACGAGCATTCGCCCACGGCATAGAAGCCGTTGAGAGGGTCTTTAAAGCCCTTTGAGGTGCCGACCACCTGGCCGTGAACATTCGTGGGAATCCCGCCCATCTGGTAGTGAATCGTCGGAACGACCGGGATCGGTTCCTTGATGCAGTCCACGTTCGCGAACTTCAGCGCGATTTCGCGAATCGACGGCAGACGCTTCATGATCGTTTCCGCGCCGATGTGCGAAAGATCGAGCAGAATGTGATCTTGCTTTGGCCCTTCGCCACGGCCTTCGATAATCTCTTGCCCCATCGAACGCGAAACAAAGTCACGCGGCGCCAGATCCTTCAGCGTCGGTGCGTAGCGCTCCATGAAGCGCTCGCCGTTCGAGTTT